>JAHISB010000029.1 GCA_018818425.1 Patescibacteria group bacterium | reverse complement strand
TATGAAAACATTACATCTGAAATCTTCTTTTGCTAAATTATCACTTTGGTTGATAGACCAATAAATGCTTGTGTTTTTGAAGTAAAATACAATCTTAGAGGATAAATTTTCAACATAATTAACCTAATCATCCCGAATATACGAATGCGTCGTAATGTCACAAAACAATTAATTCGTATATTAGTATTTATTCGTAAATTCGTAGTCTATGAAAAGCGATTTAATTTATCCGGATTTGAGTTATAAAATTGTTGGCGTTCTTTTTGATGTTTATAATGAAGTTGGCTATGGCTATCAAGAAAAATATTATCAGAAAGCGATTGCTAAGGCCTTTATAGATAGCGGCATAAAGTATCAAGAACAAGTTTATCAGCCATTAAAGTTTAGAGATTCAAAAATCGGCTCCTATTTTCTGGATTTTCTTATAGAGGGGAAAATTGTTTTAGAGATTAAAAAGGGAAATTATTTTTCAAGAAAGAATATTGAACAACTTTATGCTTACTTAAAGGCAACTGATTTGAAACTAGGAATTTTAGCTAATTTTACCAGCGATGGGGTAAAGATAAAAAGAATCGTAAATATACGAGACTACTAAATTACTAATCCGTACGAATATACAAATAAAAGGTTATAATCAAAATCAACAAATTAGTATATTTGTACTTATTCGTAAATTCGTAGATTAGTATATTGGTAACGATTCGTAATTTAGTAGTGAACTTATGAAAAAACACCGAAAAAAAATATTATTGGCAAGTTTAGTCAGCATTATATTAATAACAGCCGGCGTTCTTTATTTTTCGGTTATTAATACCGAAGAGATTTATGCCTCCGGAACCGGCGGCGACGGGCCTGCTTGTTTTAATATGCTTGACTGCCAGCCGCCTCAGTGGTATCCAGATGGTACTGGGATATGCGGCTTTGGCTATGGTTTTGCGGGCTGCACTGAACCTGGCCAGTGCAGTGGTTGTGGCTCATATTTAGAAATTTTTCCATTTCAATATGAAGTCCAAAGACAATGTTTTGTGAATCAAAGTTTAGTAGGAGTTTGTCAGATGCAGTACAAAGTTACTCCGCAGTCTGGGTGGAGTCCGTGGTATAACTGCCACCAATGTTATGATACTATCGATCCTCCCAGCACTCCTACTAGTTGTGAGATAAGTGAAAATGATTATAACTATGCTTTAGAGATTGAAGATTCTGGTGGCAACACTGTTTTTGCTTTTACAGATGCCGGGCAGATTATGACAGAGATGAGTGTCTTGGGAGTAGTTTCAGAAGTTTTCGAGATGATTGATCCATATTTTATTTTTGCACAAGGAAATGGTGATACCTTTCCCATATACAATCAAGATGATGTTTTAATTGCTTTTATTGGTAATGTAGTTGGTTATTATGCATTGTATTTAAGAGGAATCTTATATAACTATCAAAACGAGATATTAAGTCCGCCACCAACCGGCAACTTTATCATAGAAAACAGCTTTGGCGATGTTGTTTCTTATATTGATAATGAAGGCAAGTTATACATGGTCGGCTGCGTTTCCGAACTTTTTCATTTTCAGTTATAAAACAATATAGCTAATATTAGCCAAAATTTTATTTAATTTTTTTATTAACAATTTATCAACTTGACAAAATATACCAAACAGGGTAATATATAGGTAATAAAAGTTCTCTAAAAATTTATAAAGAAAAAAAGAAGAAAAAGCATAAAATAGGCACAAAATATGTGCCAAGGAGGATATCATGAAAAGGATTTTACTACTGCTAACGACCATGGTAATGGCCCCGGTTCTTACTTTGGGGCAAGCGCCAACGGTGATGCTTGAGTCTTCGCCAGATTGGTTTATGGAAATACCAAGTCTTGTCTGCTTGAGCGGGCAAATCAGTATCGAGCAGAACACCGGGGTAGACACTTTAAGATTGGCTACTCTGGGCTTTCTGGAAGAGCCCTTTAACAACACTTTTCCAGACGACGCAACCACTGGCACAATTCCGTTTAATGACCCGTATTATTTCAATAACCCGGTGTCGCTAATTAACGGAGAGAGTACCGGGGGAATCGAGTTAAGCATGGGTTCGGTTATAATAAATCCGAACACATTAATACCAAATGGTGAGACAGTATACTTTGAATTCTGGATCGAGGTTACGGCTTCCAATGTGTATGTTTGTTACCTCCAAGTAAAAACGACACTTTTCTTTTGGGATGGAGAGACGCCACACAGTATTGTTCACTGTGACGCGCCTTTGATAATGGTCATCAACGCCTTAGGCACCCCGCCTGATAACGAAGTCGGACAGCTACAATACGCACTCTCCCCCAACTACCCCAACCCCTTCAACCCAACCACGACCATCAGTTTCGCTCTGCCAACAGCGACCACGGTCAATCTGACCGTCTATGACCTTTCTGGTCGCCAAGTGGCCACTCTGGTCAACGGCTGGCGAGTAGCGGGAACGCACGAAGTAACCTTCGACGGTTCCAATCTGGCTTCAGGCGTTTACACCTATCGCCTGCAGGCCGGCGATTTCATCGCCAACGGCAAAATGGCGCTGATGAAGTAATCGTCAGTCAGCGTCTCTCTCATGTGGTTCAGTCTTACTTCGGTAAGGCAGAACCACTTTTTTATTGATACGTGATATGTGCTACATGCTACGTGATTGTCTTTTCAGCGAATTTATTATACAATTTAATCATATCAAGTCGGTATTAATTCAATGAAAATCAATTTTCTCACAGTTTTTTTATTTAGCATCCTGCTTTTTACAGCTATTTTTATTTTGCCTGATTTTGCTTTGGCCATTACTGCGCCGACGGTCAGTTTTGTCGGCGGCGACAACTCTCAAGGCGGCGGTTTTTACGATCCTTATGACAGCTTGATTGTTTTTAAAATTTCCACTGCCGAACCAAGGTTTGATTACTTTGAAATGCAGTATTCCGATAATGGACAGAGCTGGAGCGATATTGCGGCTGACTGCGAAGAAATCAGCGGACCCAGCAATTTAAGCTGTTATTGGTCCACTACTGGTATTTTTGCGCTCAAGCTTTGGTTTAGGGCCCGCTCTATTCATAACGAAGCTTCCAGCCAGAGCCAGTTTTACGACACCAGCAACTTATCTTTGAGCCATCGCAATCTTGTAAATTACACCACTAATTTTTTTACAGAATCTTTTGACACGGCCGAATTTGAGAGCGAAATGACCACTGCTAACTGGGATATCAACATCGGCAGAAAATTATTGGAACTAAATAGCGATGAACCCCCGCTTCCTCCTTACCAAGATTACGGCTTAGCTCTTTCTACAAACTTGCTTGCAGGCGACCAAAGCAGCGACGCCATAGTAACGGGAGTTATTGTTCAGCCGGTGCAGGTAATCGGCGCCGGCCAGTCCGTTGATTATAAAGTTTCCGACGATGGCATAAACTGGCAGTCCATAAGTTTTCCGGCCGGCCAGATTGTGCCGGCGGCCCAGGAATTTGATTTTGAAAATCCCGCGGGCCACCAGCTTTTTTGGCGGGCTGAACTTTCAACTAATAATAACCAAAAAACCCCGCGGGTCTATCAAGTTAGAATTAACTGGAAAGAAAACCATACGCCCCAGGCCTGTTTTACTGTTGAACCGACCAGCAATTTTTTAGACCCCAGACAGCAGTATTTTTTTAATGCCAGTTGTTCCGGCGATTATGAAGATAGTTTAACTGAAATGAAGTATCGTTGGTATTGTGAAGACGCGGAACATCCTTTTGATACCGGCTTTCAAACTGGCGGCTACACTCATACAGAACAGTTTAATTCCACCTCCACTTTTGTTATTAATTTGGAAGTTGAGGATACTTTGGGAGCCCAAGACCAGTATCAGTCCAGCATTAACGAAGAGAGTTTAGCCGGCGGTATTTACGGCTGGATGTGGGGAGCGGTTGGCTATGGAAGTAGTAAAGTGGGCGCCGGCTGGACTTCTTTAAACTGTGATAATGTTTACGATGGAACATCTATTAATTTTTGCGGTTATATTGATTACGGCCTGCAGATGGACGAACAATATATTTGGGGCTGGGCATGGAATTCTTATTGGGGCTGGCTGTGTTTTGGCGCTACTTGTGATTATGAATTGTATGGTTATCCGCCAAGAGAAACCACAGAGGCAAGAGTTATTTATTCCAGGTCCGATGGAACAGTTAACGGCTGGGGCAGGTTTGTCAACGCCGCCGCTATTAGCCAGGAAGCTGGCGGCTGGCTGCAGTTAAGGGGCTTGCTGGAGTCAAGCGAGCCGTGGTGCGGAGGAGAAGAGGTTGATCTTTGCACTCATTTAAATTTTGAAGAAAGAACCATGGAGGGCTTTGCCTGGTCAGCTTGGACCGATCCGCAATATCCGGGCGAAAAATTAGGTCCCGGCTGGCAGAGTTTTGAATATGCTTATATTAACCTGCCATGGCTGGAAACTCTTTACGGGACTATGTATAGCCAAACTGGCGGCGGCGAGGGCAGCAATGTGGCTCCGCCGGCGGGCGAATTCACCGCCTCGTACTGCATTTTGTCCGGCGGCGACATAGTTAATTATGAAAGCGGCATCGGTTGTTCCCAGGAAGGCTATACGCAAATCGCTTTTCCTTCCGCTAATAATCAATACAGAAATATTTTAGGCATTATTGATTTTGACAGGATTTTGGACGGCGATGAATATCCTCAAATACTTTCTAGCAGTGATGATGTTGATGGCATTTTGCCCAATGTTTTAGGCGGCAAGGTTTATTATTTTACCAACGAAGAGCTGACTGATTATATTATCAACGAGCCCTTTATAATTTTCAACGCCCGGAATGTAGATTCTTCCGGGGCCGGCACAGTGGTGATAGACGGCAATCTTCGTATTAATAGCGATTTTTATTACGAAAACGTGGCCGTAACTTCGCAAATCGAAAATCTGGCTTCTATCGCCTGGATTGTCAAAGGCGACGTAATTATTGACCCGAACGTTGCCAATATCGTGGGCGCTTTTATTGTGCTGGGCCAGGAAGGAATTATTGAGTCTGGCCAATTTAAAACTGGCTATGATTTTAATGACCCTAAAAAGCTTTTGGTTAAAGGCCTGGTCATGGCCAAAGGAATGGTTTTTGATAGGTATTACCGGGTGGCCGGAGCTTCGTCCGAACAGATTATTTACGACGGCCGGGCTTTGGTCAATACGCCCCCCGGCCTGGAAGACGTGGCCAGAGCTTTGCCGCTTTGGCGCGAAACTTTTGCCACCACTCAAATAGAAGAGTAGCTAAGTGAAGTTTTCAAAGATCTGCATTTATGTTATAATATAGTTGAAAATCGTTATCGGAATTCGTTATTGGGGACTCGAACTGCGAATTTACGAATTAACGAGTAACGAATAACGAAATTTTATATATGTCATTATTTTTTTCCAATAAAGCAAGTTATTTAGGCGTGGATATTGGCACAGCCAGCATAAAAATAGTAGAATTAAAAGAAGAAGGCGGCCTGCCGCGACTGGTTACTTACGGATATATTGATATTGAATCCGATATCATTAGAAGCAATACCCCGCAAACCCGCCAGAAAGTCATTAATTCTTTAAAAAAAGTCATTGAATCATCGCAAGTAACAACCGATAAAACCATTGCCGCCTTGCCGACCTTTTCAGTTTTTAATTCCATCATCACCTTGCCCCAGATGTCCAGAAAAGATTTGGCTTCGGCTATAAAATGGGAGGCCAAAAAATACATACCCTTGCCCCTCGAGGAGATGATTTTAGACTGGAAGATTATTGAAAGAGAACAGGGTTCTTTGGCGGCAAATCAGCCGGCTTCAGAGCCCGGGCCAAAAAAGAAGTTTTTTTTGCCGTCTTTTAAAAAGAAAAAATTTGATGAGCCCGAACAAGAGCCCTGGGACGAGGAGCAGCCAACTATCGGTCAGGAAGCGGAACAAAATATCAAGATTTTAGTTACGGCCGCTCCCAAGAATCTGATTAACAGATACTTAACCATATTCAAGGCCGTTGATTTAAAACTTTTAAGTTTAGAAACCGAAGCTTTTGCCTTGGCCAGGTCGCTAATCGGCCATGACCAGTCAACCATAATGATAGCGGATGTCGGCTCCATCACTACCGACATCTGTATTATTGAAAACAGAATACCGATTTTAAATCGGAGCATCGATGTCGGCGGCTTAACTATTACCAAAGCCATTGCCGACAGTTTAAATATTAATTTAGACAGGGCCGAACAGTTTAAGCGCGATTTTGGAGTAAAAGCTAACAACGAAGCCAATCAAAAAGGCATTTTAAAAACCATCACCGCTTCTTTATCGCCGATTATCAACGAAACCAGATATGTCCTGGATCTTTATCAGGGCCAGGAGAACAGGCGGGTGGAAAAAATTGTGCTGGCCGGCGGTTCGGCCTTTTTGCCAAACCTCGCCCCTTATTTTACTGAATTATTTAATAAGCCAACTATTATCGGCAACCCTTGGGACAGAGTTATTTATCCCAAGGAGCTGGAGCCCATTTTAAACGAGATTGGGCCCAGATTAACCGTGGCCATTGGCTTGGCGATGAGAGAGATATGACTAATTGACTAATTGATTAATAGGTTAATTGTATAATTACTAAGTTCGTTAAGTCTGTTAAGTCCATTAAGTTTTAGGTCTTGGGTCCTAAATACTCAATGACAACAATAACTTAACACTTAATAGACTTAAGTGACTTAATTAATTCAATATCAAAAATAATTAAATAAAACAATGTCCGATATTAATTTATTGCCAGAGGATTTGCGCCGGGAAGAAGAGCGGGAGCTTTTAAAAAGAAAGGGCCAAAAAATCTCTCTTCCTCAATATCATTCGCCTGTTGTTCAAAAACCAGGGGAGTCTAAAGTTCCTGTGGCCGTTAACAACAAAACACAGTCTGTTTTTAAAAAACGGGATTTTTCGCCTAATAACCATTCAGCTAATAATAATTTAGTTAAAGACATAGAGCAGGCCAGCCAGGGGCCTTCGCCTTTCCGGGACTATGCCCAAAAACAAAAATTCCCGGAGTCTGCCGGGCCTTTATCCAGCCCCCAAAACCAAAGCCGCCAGGGTAAAAAAAGCTTATTCAGCAAGTTGTTCAAAAAAAAGAAAGAGCGGAAATTAATTAAATTAGAAAAAATCGGCGAAGAAAAAATTGCCCCGGCGGCCAAAAAGCCCGCGCCTGCCGAAGCCAAAGCTCAACCGGAGCCGAAGTCGGCGCCGCGGGCCGCTGGAGCAGCAGAGCCGCAATCAACGATTTTTGGCAGATCTATCGATGTTAATTTGCTGCCGGAAGGCGCCGGCTTGTTATCAATAAAAAGGCTGCTGTTTTATTTTGGCCTGGCTGCTTTAGCGGGCGCGGTTTTGTTGGGAGCAATCTATTTCGGCCTAGTTTTTTATAATCAAAATTTAGAAAGCCAGTTCGAGCAGATTGATGATCAGATAGCCCTGCTGGAAAAAGACCTTGATGAGTTTAAGGGCAAAGAACAAGAAGCTTTAATTTGGAGCAACAGAGTTGAAGCCGCCCGCCTTCTTTTGGAAAGGCATATTTACTGGTCAAAGTTTTTTCCGGAGCTGGAAAAGGTTACTCTGCCCGATATTTACTATAAAAATATCGGCGCTTCCAGCGATGGCCGTGTTTCCTTAACTGCCGAAGCTCCCGATTTTACCACCCTGGCTAAACAGTATATAGTTTTAGAAAATAATAAAGATATTTTTCCAGAGATGCAGATTAGCGGCATTATGGGCAGCGGACTGGGAGTGGGCTTTAACATTTCTTTAAAGCTTGCCCCTGGAATTTATTACTCCCTGGATAAAGAATAGTTATCCCCGCTCTTTGGAGCGCGGGGTCTTCTTAAAACACAGAATTTATGGAATTAACAAAGCAGAAAATTCAAAAAGATATGGCCGCCGTTGTTTTTTTTAATAAATATTATAAGATTATTATTTTGCTTATAATTATGGCGGTGGTTATCGGGGGCTATTTAATACTTCTTTCCGGCAAAGTATTTCAGCTTAAGGAACAAAGCTCAATAATGTTGGAAAAAATGGCAGAGTTTGAGGATTTAGAACAATATAACAATCAACTAAAGCAGTTAGAAGACACGATTAAGGAGTTTCAGAAAAGCAATGCCCAGCAGGTAGCCAAGCTGGAGGAGGTTTTACCGGGCAGTCCGCAAATTCCCCAGTTGCTGGCCCAGTTAGAGGCCCTGGTTAAAAGCAGCAGTTTTAATTTGAGCGGTTTAACTCTTTCCGAAGCGGCCTTGCCCGAGGCAGCTTCCGCCAAAACTAAACAGCCCAAAGAGGCGGAGAGCCTGGCCGCAGAAGAATCAAAAAACCAGCTTTTTGCTTCTTTGCCCGACACGGTGCGGGTTTTAAAGATTTCTTTATCCGTGTCCGGCGGCGATTATTTTGCCTTTAAAGATTTGCTAAAGGATTTTGAAACGCACATCCGCCTTTTCGATATTATTTCTTTATCATTTAGCGGCGGAAGCAGCGGCGGTTCCGGCGAATATTCTTTAAATTTACAAACTTATTATTTTGTTGAATCATTATGACTGAAAAAAAATCATCAAAAAAGAGCTTGTTAATCATCATTATAATAATTATTGTCTTAGCGGCGGTTGTTTATTATGTTTTTTGGAATTCTTACGGCTCTTTATTAAATAACCAGATTGCCGCTCCTGCCAGCATCAGTAAATACCATAATTTTCTTAAGAGACTGGATAAAATAAAGGATGCTTATCAATTAAAAATATTTTCCGATCCCAATACCTATGCTAAATTTTTATCTCTCCAGCCATCTATTACCCTGCCCCTCCAGATAGGCTTAATAGGCAAAGAGAATCCTTTTGAGTCGCCTGCTTCGCCGTCAGATTTATTATTACAGGCGATCCAAAATACCCCCTAAACTTTTATGCCAGCTTATAATGCCAAGCAAATTATCGATGAGCTGATCATCAATAATCAGCTTACCGAAGAGCAAAAATTATTATATCAAAGCATTGCCGAAAAAAATCCTGAACTTCTTGAAACGGCCCTGCAGAAAGACAATGCTATTTCCAAAGAAGCCCTGGCCCAAGCCAAGGGCAAGGTTTTAAATTTGCCTTATATTAATTTAGAAGACAGGGCGATTGATTTAGCTATTTTAAAAATTTTGCCTCAAGATTTATCCGCTAATTATAAAATGTTGATTTTTGATAAACGAGGCAATGTTCTGCGGGTGGGCATGGTTAACCCCGGCGATTATAAAGCCGTAGAAGCCATAGAGTTTTTAGCCCGCAAAAGAGGTTATAAGGCAGAATACTATATTATTTCTCAAGCCGGATTTAAATCGAGCTTTAAGAATTACGAAAGCATCAAAGAGCAGGTGGGCGAAGCTTTGGGCTATGCCGAAGAAAAGTTTGCTCCGGCCGAAATCGGCAAGACCCTGGAAGAAGCCACCACTTTGGAAGAGGTGGTTAAAAGCGCGCCTGTTTCTAAAATTGTTTCGGTAATTTTAAGGCATGCCATCGAAGGCAGAGCTTCCGACATTCATATAGAGCCCCAGGGCGATAAAAGCAAAATCCGTTATCGGATCGACGGCATTTTGCATACTTCCATAGTTTTGCCCATTTATGTTCATGCCGCTTTGGTTTCCAGGATTAAAGTGATTTCTAATTTAAAAATAGATGAAACTCGCACGCCTCAAGACGGCAGAATCCGGCTGAACGTGGCCGGCAGAGATGTTGATTTCAGGGTTTCTATCATCCCTTTGGTCAATCAAGAAAAAGTGGTGATGAGAATTTTGGAATCGCCCGATAAAGCGCCGACCTTTGAAGAATTAGGGTTTATGGGCCGTCAATTGGAGTTAATGACTAAAAATTTAAGAGAGCCCAACGGCATGTTTTTAGTAACCGGCCCTACCGGCAGCGGCAAGTCTACCACTTTATTTTCAGCTTTATCTTCCCTTAATAAAGAGGGTGTTAACATTTCCACCCTAGAAGATCCGGTGGAGTATTACATTAAAGGAATTAACCAATCGCAGGTCAGGCCGGATGTCGGCTTTACTTTTGCCACCGGCTTAAGGGCTCTGCTGCGCCAGGACCCGGATATTATTATGGTGGGCGAAATCAGGGATCAGGAAACAGTTGAACTGGCCATTCATGCCGCTTTAACCGGGCATTTTGTCCTTTCCACTTTGCATACCAACGATGCCGTAGGCGCCATTCCCCGTTTTATAGATATGGGCGCCCAGCCCTTTTTATTGGCCTCCACTTTAAATTTAATTGTTGCCCAGCGGCTTATCAGAAAAATTTGCGATCATTGCAAGATTAAAGAAGAGATTAAAGGCGATGTCTTGAAAGAGATAGAGGAGAATTTAACGGCTTTGCCCGAAAAGTCTTTTTATCCGGGCCTAAAAAAAGATAGCGCCCCCGTTGTTTATAAGGGCAAGGGCTGCGCCAAGTGCGGCAACACCGGTTATCAGGGGCGGATAAGCATTTCGGAAGTCCTGCCTATTTCTCAGAGAATGAAAGAAATTATTTATCATGGATTCAAAAGCGAGGAGGTTAAAGAGGAGCTTAAAAAGCAAGAATTTATTACCCTTACTCAAGACGGCTGGATGAAGGCGCTTTTGGGCTTAACTACCATAGAAGAAATTTTAAGAGTAACCAAGACAGAATAGCCAGTTTCTAATATCTATACCCAATTGCTTTAATAAAATAGAAAATACTCCGACCTGTCCCGCGAAGTTTTAACGTAGCGGGAAGCGATGCGTTAATATTAATACTAATATTAGATAAAATAATTCAAATTATTCAATTAGCAAAATCGGAATTATTAAAGCGAAGGAGTATAATTACCAATTGCCAATCAGTATCTAAATCCCAGCACCCAATATTTAGTTTGTCATTAAAAATTGAAAATTGATTGAAAATTGGTAATTGGATATTGGTATTTATTCTCATTATGAATTCAAATATAAAAATTTTAATTGTTGAAGATGATGAATTTTTGCTGAGAATGTATGTTGCTAAACTGGAAATGGAGGGTTATAAAATTGTAACCGCTGTTGACGGCGAAAAAGGAGTGCGTTTAGCTGTTAAAGAAAAGCCGGATTTGATTTTGTTGGATTTGCTGCTGCCTAAAAAAGACGGCTTCCAGGCCTTAAAGGAACTTAAAGCCAATGCCGCAACCAGAAGTATTCCCGTGATTATTTTAACTAACTTGAGCCAAAAGAAAGATATTGACCGTTGTTTTTCTTTAGGGATAAAGGATTATTTAATCAAAGCCCATTTTGTCCCCTCCGAAGTGATTATTAAAATTAAAAGAATTCTGGAGGGCATGTAGGTTTGTTAAGCCAATTAAGTCCATTGAGTTTGTTATAGTCGGGATTTAATACTTAACGGACTCAACGCTTAATTGATTTATCCCGCACCTTCCCCGAATACCCCGCAGCTTTCGCCATAGGCGAATCTGCCTTTGGCATGATGCTGCGGGGATGAAGGGGAATTAAATAATTCCTTCCTGCGGGGTCAAATACCCCGCAGGAAGGTGCGGGATT
>JAHISB010000028.1 GCA_018818425.1 Patescibacteria group bacterium | reverse complement strand
GGCGTATAACGATGTATATGCGAACTTTATAAATTATTGGCTAATATTAGAGTTTTTATTTTTGCTTCCAATGCTTCAAAGCAACCTTTAATTCCGGATATAATTTGAAATACTTTACCAAATTCTTGTTTTTATGTACAGCTTCCACAGCGGCGTAGCAGGCCACGGCCCCGGCCATGGAGCCGTCGGGGTGGCCGTGGAGCCCAGCGCCGAAGTTGATGATTAAATTCTGGCCTAAATGCTTTACCAGTTTTGGAACCAGGCCGGGATGCAGTCCGCCGGAGGCAATGGGCATAACCGGTTTAATTCCAGACCAGTCTGAACGTAAAAAATTAAAATGCCGCCAGTCTTCTTTTAAAAACCGGTTGATGCTTATTACCTCTTCGCTATCCCCTTCCATTTTGCCGACAATCGTTCCGGTATGTAATTGATCAATGCCTGCAAGTCTTGATAATTTGGCTAAAACCAGCATGGTCATGCCATGTTTTGGGTTTCTGGTAAACATAGCATGGCCTGCCCTGTGGCCATGGATAATAAGCCCTAAATTCTGCTTGCGCAGGTATTGGACGTTATCAAGGCCGCAAGCTACTAAATCTATCATAACGCACCGTCCTCCTTGTTTTTTGACGTATTTTGCCCGTTGTAACATCACGTCGGCCGGTCCGGTGATATTGAAAACGTGCATCTTTTTTAGTTTAGTTTCTTGTTCCGCTTTTTTCCTTAATTTTAAAACCTGGCTGACGCGGTCGTTGAATTTATTGAACGAAAGGTCAGTCAAATTTTCGTCGTCTTTGACTATGTCAACGCCGTTGCGCCAGACATTGTAAGCCAGTTTGGCGTGCTGTTTGGCTGTTAAACCGACTTTGGGCTTAATTATTGAACCGATTAAAGGCCGTTTTTTAATGTTTAAGATATTTCTGACCCCCTCTATCCCCCATCTGGGCCCGGCGAACGAATTAATATATTTTTGAGGAAATTCAATATCCAAAAGCCGTAAATTCTTAACTATTTTCATGCTGAAAATATTGCCGGCTAAGCTGGAAAGAAGCTGGGGAATATTGCCGGGTTCAAAAAGAGCCAAAGGATAAGCAATTTTAATAATCTTTGACTTTTTATTTAAATAAAAAATCTGCGGAGCCAGTCTGTCAAATATCTTTTGAGAAGATGTGGTTAATTCTGTCCAGCTGCCTATGGAGCTTTCTTTGGCAATTTCAACAGCAATTTTTTCTAAGCGCAGTTTTGATTCAACATAAAAAATGGCAATAATTTCGGACTGGTATTTTGGTTTGTATTTTAGGTTTAGGTAGCCAGTTTTCATATATCGCTAATAAAATGCTAATCTTCGCTAATGACCGCTAATTAGTCGCGAATTTTTATATCTTATTCAGCCAAGGATAGTACTTTTTTATATAAAATCTAACTTGTATTGGTTTGATAATGCCGAATTCAGTAATAAGGCCTTTGATGAATTTTGCCGGAATCTTATCAAAAGCAAAATTGATTATCTTTAAATTTTTTGGCTTGCCCGGCCAGATTTCTTCTTGAGGGCGTATTTCGATGGGGATAATTCCTGTTCTGTCGAACTTTAGCAAATTGCAGGCAATATAGAGAGGAACTTTTGTCTGATAGCATGACAAGCCAATGCCGAAACTGCCTATTTTATTGATTATGGAACCGTCCGGCAAAACAGCGTCAGCGCCTAAAATAGCCGCATCCATCATTAAATTTTTTCCGGATGTTTTAGAAATTAGAAAACTTGAGGCGCTATCAGCCACCATCGTCACAGGAATTTTGGCTTTGATTAAATTTTTGGCCGTGATTCTGCCCTGAAAAAGCGGCCTGGTTTCGGTATTAAATACCTTAAATTTCTGCTTCTGACTTTTGGCTTTGATTAAAATCTCCTCCACCGTAGAAGAATGGCAATGAGTAAAGATATTATAATTATTCTGAATCAGTTTTGGACCGTAATTAATAATCTTTAAACGGTTGCTTTTGACTAATTCCCGAAGATATAAGATAGATTGATTGATAATTTTTTGTATCTCTGCTTGAGTTAATTGCCTATTAATTTTAAGCTGATGCTGTAAAAATTTTAATAAATTCTGATTCAAAGGCTCGGTGGGCCTGGCTTGGCTCAATAACTTAAAGGCCCTGTTCATCTTATTAAAATACAAATCCTTCTTAAGATTCTTTGAGGCCAGATTATATTTTTTAAGGGAACTTAAAGAAGCCGTAGCAACAGCATTGGCTCCTTGAATCTGCAGTTTTTTAATTTTCTCAACTGTTTTTTGAAGCGATTCCATGAAAAAATTATAACAGTTTTCCATGAAAATTGCCAATTTTACAGACAGAAATTAATTTTTTGAAAAGAATTGGCTCCGGCTCTATCCGGCGCCTCCTGGCGAGGGGCGGGATCTATTCTTAAAATCAACCGGCTGTTTCTTAAAAGCTTCGGCTAACGATATCTCTTTTCTGGGAATATTGCTATTTGGCCTAGCCGCCGGCCGGCTTGAGTTAATTCTTTTTTCCTTAATATCTTTAAGGCATTTTTTACAATAAATCGGCTTGCGGGGATCGGGTTCAAAATTAAGGACTGTTTCGGCGCCGCAGTTATCGCAAATGGCCTGAACTTTAGGCGACTGGCTTGATGACGGACTGTTTATATTTGCATCTAAATTTGACCTTTCTTTGGGCCAAGACCTATCAACTTTCTTTTCTTTGTCTTCCTCCTCAACATCCATCACTCCGCTCCAGCGCGAAATTTTATCTTCGATAATATCTTTTTTAGTGGTGTATCTTTCCCTGGTAATTTTAATAATTTTATCCACCACTTCCTGGGATTCGCCGGGTATTGGCAAGGGAGCAATGCCTTTGGCCGAAAATGGTTCGGAAGAAATGCCGTCAATCATTAATTTTAAATACATATGGAATTTTGGCAGGTTGACTAAATCGTTTTGCATAAAACGGGGTTCAAATTCTTTTTCTAAAAATTCGGCATCTTCGGCGCCTACTCTAAAACTGCAGATTGTTCCAATATTGCCAAAAATTCCGGCGGCAACTTTTTCATCTAGTTGCAGGATGTATTGATGCGCTAAAATTAAATTTAATCGATATTTCCTGGCTTCGGAAAGGATATTTACAAAACTCTCTGTGGCAAAATTTTGAAATTCATCCACATATAAATAAAAATCGTTTCTTTGCTCTTCGGGAATATCTACCCGGCTCATAGCCGCCAGCTGCAGTTTGGTAATTATCATCGCTCCCAAAAGAGCGGAGTTGTCTTCGCCGATCCGCCCTTTGGAGAGGTTGAGCAGAAAAATCTTTTTATCGTCCATAATGCTCCGCAAATCTATTGACGATTTAATTTGGCCCACAATATTTCTCATCATGGAGGAGGAAAGAAAACGGCCCACTTTATTCTGAATAGGAGCAATGGCCTCTGCCTGAAAACGGTCCGGGTATTTGGAAAATTCGTTAATCCAGAACGATTTGACCACCGGATCGGTAATTTTGCTGATTACTTTTTTTCTGAAGATTTTATCGGTTAAAATTCTCATAATGCCCAATAAAGTGCTGCCGGGATATTCTAAAAGAGCCATAATAGCGTTATTAAGCACGTATTCCAACCGGGGTCCCCAGCTATCGGCCCAGATCTTTTTAAAAACGCCTAAAAGCCCTGAAGATACCAAATGACGGTATTCCGGCGAAACTTTTTCTAAAACATTAAAAGCAATAGGATAATTAAGGTCGGCCGGATTAAAATAAACCACATCGTTGATCCGGCTTTTGGGCACAAATTTAATAATTTTTTCCACTGATTCTCCGTGAGGATCCACTACGGCCACGCCTCGATTATGCTGAATGTCGTAAATGGCCATATGTTCAATAGTATTGGATTTGCCCATGCCTGTTTTACCAATCAAATACATATGCCGGCGGCGATCGTCGTCTTTGATGCCAAAAACTTTTTCATGCCCCCGAAACGAAGTGACGGCAAACGGGGATATTTCGTTATTATTAACCATTGAGGACTGAGGATTAATGATTAAGGATTGATGATTGAGGACTGAGGATAAAGGATTGATTGTCTTATTTAATTTATAATCGGCAAATTATTCGGTATGCTTTCTTCGTTATCCTCTTTACCGGCGACTGAATCTTTTAAAGCTTTATCTTTGGCGAATTTATTTTCAAAATAATCATTGTTAAAATCATAGTCTGCTAAACTTTCGTCAATAATATAATTATCACTAATGGGCAGCGGCGATTCCTGAGTTTGCTTAAAGGCTGTTTTTACTGCCTCTTCTTTTTCTTCTTTTAGGGCCAGGCCCCTTTCGGCTAAGTCAACAAAAGCGGATTCTCGGGCAGTTTCCGTGGGTAAAATTGCAGGCGGTTCAGCTTTGCGCCACTCTGTTCTCTTTAATAAGGGCGCTTTAACGGTAATCGTCGGGAAATGGTACAAAGTGGCTAATTCTTCCGTGGATAAATAAAATTCGGTAGAACCGCCCCTGGAACGATCTTTATAATATTTAATTAATTTTTTCTGCCGCCAAGAAATTCGTTTTTTAACCCAAAAATAATCTGCTTCGGTAGAGAGACGCTTATGCTTTTCAAAGGCGTTCATATCGCTGGTATTAAACTGGTTGATAGCGCCTAAAATGGCATTTTTGCCCAAACCTTTTTGAAATGCCTGATGATTGGCTAAATAATAAAGCCGAAAGGTTGAAGCAAAGCATAGCTTGGATAATTTATTTTGAATGCCCTCCACCACGTTTTTTTCACCGCCGGTTAAATACTGCACCAAATTAGGATGAGAGTCGCGTCTTTCATCTTCGCTTTTAATATCTGACCACATTTGAAAAATGGCTTCACTAAACTTCTCCAGCCAGCTAATCGAAGCTTTAACAACTTTATCGCCCAGATGTTCTTTTACTTCGGCCTTGGCGCCGATAAGCTTATTAACCACCTGATGGCCATGATTTTTCCAATTATCGCCTACAGGAGCAATAATAATTTGCAGACCCAGCTGCTCGCCTTTGCCCAGTTTGCTCATCACTTCTAAAATAGAAGCCATGGGGTCAACAAAAATCTGATCCAGGCCATGCTCAAAATATTTATAAGTTTTTAAAGGATAAGCGCTATCTTTAGCTAAAATAAACTCTGTTCCCCATAAATCAAAATCTGATTTTAGATCGTGGACATCTTTAGGGATTAAATCGATATAATCTTCCACTTCGGTTATTTCTGCTTCCGGATATTGGGCATAAATAGCCGCCTCTGTTAAATTGCGGAATTTGTCCGGTGTCCTGATAAGAAACTGGATATAACCCTCAATGGAAACAATTTCCAGACTAACAGACAACTGGGTCTCGCCCAGCCAATATTTTTCCCATAAATTAGGGCTCGATTTAATGCCATGAAGCTGGGCAAAAATCTGCTCAACGGCTAGCAAGCTTTGTTCGTTGTCTTTGGGAATATCTATAGCTAAAAGATTGTGTTTAATGGATTTTAAATATTTGCCCTGAAGGCGCTGTAATCTGATAATAAAAAAAACTATCACGGTAAAAATTACTACAGCTATCCACCCCCCTCGAATAAATAGAAACCATAGTAATTGGTCAGGCCGATAGCTTAAAATTTCATTCAGCCGATTTATATTGATAGTTATTTCCATTTGTCTTTGTTTTTATCCACGCGCCCGCTTTTTTAAATTATACCCCTTCGCTTTTATAACTCCGAAGCGGCGGAGCTTAACATGAGAACATTAGAACATTAGAACATGAGAACATTAGAACATTAGAACATGAGAGCATGGGAACATTAGAACATGAGAGCATGGGAGCAAGTGTTCTAATGCTCCAGACCTTGCTAACAGCGGAAGTTATCCATTTAAAGTGTATTTTTTATCATGGCCCCTGGTAAAGTATTTTTTGTTCATTAAGGAAAGGGCAATAGTGCTTTTTTTAACCTGCCTTTTTTCCAGAACCTTTTCAATAATTTCATCCTTGGTTAAAGAGCCCTCGTTTTTAATTATACTCTGAATAACATCAATTACCACTCCCGGTTCGTAGCCCCATTCTTTTAAGGCGTAAATGCCTCTGCCCACCAAAACATATTTATCATCGAGAATTAATTCGTTATGGATGGTGGCAGGGTTGGCTTTTTTGTTGTCAAAGCCAATTTCGTTAATTTTTTCGGCAATAGCGGTAAAGTGAAGGGGCTGGCCGGATTTTTTTAAAACCAAAAAAACCTTGTCCGTCATTCTTTTAGGCGTAATGGACTGCCAGTTTTTAAGGCCCCATTCGCCAAAAGGATTTTTTTCTATTTTTTTACTGATCACAAAATAAGAATGGATTATTTTTTCATCAATCTGGCCGGCCATTTCCGGCTCTTCCTTTTTAAAATTAAAATAAACCTCTTCTAAATTAAGGGGTTGATTATATTTTTCAATTAAGAGAATTAACAACTTTAATATGCCCAAAATATCATCTAACGAAATAGCGGGCAGTTTCCAAATTGGATAAGTTTCTTCGGTTTCCGGATGATAGCTTAATTCCGAAGTTAAAAGCTGGTTAATAATAAACGAGGCCGCAAAGCGGTTCACGGCAGTATTGCCGGGAATAATTAATATTTTATCTAAAAGCAAATCGTGATGCATGGCTTTTCCATATTCGTCGAGAGTTTGTTGAACCACTTGTTTAATTGGCTCGATTATGGAATTAAATTGAGAGTGGTTTTTTACCTTTTTAAGGGCGGCGTTTTCAATCTGACGTATTCTTTCTCTGGTAACCTGAAACTGTTTGCCAATTTCCTCCAACGTCTTTTTTTCCGGCGATTTTAAGCCATAACGCAAAGAAATAACCTGGTTTTCCCTTTCGGAGAGATTATTTAATAAATTATTCAAAATAACCTTTAAGTTTAAATCAGTCAAAGCCTGGCTTTGTTTATTCTCAATAATTTGCTCTAAAATTGAATCTTCAGACATATATAATCAAAATTAGTCTATTATTTAGCTAATTTTAGCTATTTTTAATTATTATCAAAAGTATAGCACAATTAAATATATTAGTCAAGCTTACCTTTTAGATAATAATTTCGGTTACCAGAACGCTACCGAATATATAATAAATGGGTTACCGTAGTCTACATATGACTATGGCAACAATTTATGAGGTATTTCAACGTTATTTGCCTGTATACCTGAAATC
>JAHISB010000027.1 GCA_018818425.1 Patescibacteria group bacterium | reverse complement strand
TTTTGAGGAATTAAAGCATAAAGCCGACAAAAAGAACTTACTGCACTGGAGAAATGCCTATCTTGACGCTTCAAACGTTAAATCTAAAAAGGGGGCAGAAAACATGTAGGTTATACAGGAAAACACAAGATAAACGGCCTACTCAGCCGAAGCAGCCGCTTCGGCTGCGAAGGCTGGATAAGCCTGTGGTGCGGGATTCATCATAATTTATGCCCCAAATCAAACTCGGCAAATATAGGCATTACAAAGGCAAATACTATCAGGTCATCGGTTTGGCTCGCCATCGCGAAACTTTAGAAGAAATGGTTGTCTATAAAGGTTTATACAATACAAAAAAGTTCGGCAAAAATCCTTTATGGGTCAGGCCAAAGAAAATGTTTTTAGAAAAAGTAGAGATTGATGGTAAAAAAATACCGAGGTTTAAGTTTGTTGGGTGATTTTTAGAAAAAAATAAGACCACACTTGACAGCGCGGTCTTTTTAAAATTTTGTTAAGGATGTACTAAGACATGATGAATGCCTGGCAATATGGGCATGTTTTAATATGTTGTACAAATTCTTTGCCGAATAATTGCCTTACATTATCGCCATCACTTTTTGCTGCTTTATACTGTTCACGTTCTGTTTTTGAAGGACATCCTTTCGGGGGCATCATATGTACAGTGATGCTATGGATTTCAGTTGCTTGTTGATGATGATACCACACTAAGGTATCACTATTGTCAGTCACAGCGACTTCGATGGTTCCATCCCAATTGATTGTGCAAAATTTTAGCCGTAATCTTCCAGCAAATTCGTCATTGATTATAATTTCCGGCCTTTTTCTCTGTTCAATGAGCCACCGCAAGAATGCTCCTATCAAATCATGAGCTTCCAGAGCAATAGTTTCTTTTTCTGCTCTTCCCTCTTTTCTTTTCATGGTTTTATCCTTTCTTGATATTTTAAGAATTTACAATGACAACTTATTATAACAAAATAGCTAAAAATGTCAACATCCTCAAAAAGGGCATACCTATAGCTACCGCAAAACAAATTCTGGTATTTTAAAATCAAATAATCTTTCTTGAATGTTTTTTTCAAATGTCTCAATTGTTTTTTCAAATGTCTCCTGTATTTTATCATTAGAAACTGAATCTTTGCCAAATTCCCAGACATGTTCCACGGGGTTGACATCAGGAGCATAAGGTGGAAAATTAATCAGATGAATATGGGATAGAGAATGATTTTTCTTTAAGGCCTCTCTAATCTCTTTTCCTTTATGCCACTTGGCATTATCCCAGATGATACACAATCTTTTATGCGGATAGTATTCAGATATTTTTTTAAGCGCTTCAATAACTGTTTTCTGATTTTGCCAGTCAAGTCTGACTGTCTGCGCTTCCTGATTTTTTAAATCCAAAATTCCAAAAAAGTTTTGATATTGATTATCCCGATGCACTTTTAAAATTGTTTTCTTATTACGTTTAAGCCAAGCTCTCCTGATTTCTGTTTCCCAAGTCATTCGGGTTTCATTAGCTGCTAACACTTCCCAGTTTTTATCCTTTAAATATGGCTTAATTTCCTGGTGTATTTCTTTGAGACGAGTATTGATTTGTTCAGTATTTCTTTTAACATCAAATGGCGAGGGAAGTTTAAATGAAAGACCGCTGAAATACAACAGATAATGATAGGAACGATCAGATTCATAGATAACTCCGAACTTGCCATCCATATATTCCCTGATAAGCGGCACATCCCAGAATTCTCTTGGCAGTTTTTGCTCGGAAGGCGGACTTTGTAAAGTTTTCTCTATCTCGTCTCTTTGCTCTTTAGTTAGTTTGCTGGCGTTGATATTTCCCTCATATTCATGAAAAATACTGCTGATACGTTTTTCGTTGAAATCATTTATCCAACGACAAATCGTATCTCGATTTCTCATGAGTATGAGCGCGATATCGTCCACTTTTCTTTTTTGACCGCTTAAGAGAATAGTATGCGCTCTTTCCCTGATTAGCGCGCATCCAGATGTTTTGCAATGTTGTTTTAATATTTGTTTTTCCTCTTTAGTGAGGTTTTTCTCAAAAATCATGCTTTAATTATACTTGAATTTGTTTTGCGGTGTCTATAGTCAAATGGAACAGGGTTAATCGTTTTTTCTAGATAACTTAGCGGAGAATCAAAGATTTCAGGACGGCTAAATTTTACTGAAAATTCAGCCACTATTTCAGGTAGGTATTCAGGCGTTACGTGATGATACATCCTTCTGATAAAAGTGCGTAGATTACCGAATAATCCCTCTATTTCAGAAGTCAACCCAAATTCAAACTTTTTGTGAATATCTACTTTATGTTTAACCTGCCACCATTGATTAATATTCTTGTATATACTTGCTCCGTCAGTCTGTAATCTACTCTTAGGTTGAATATATTGAAATAAGAATTGAGACGCCTCTGACTTATTAACTGAATTTTTAAATATTACTTGATGAGCTAATTTCTTAGAACCTGCCTGTTTAGCCATAACTAGAGATAAGCTTTTAAAGTAAGCTTCATCTATTTGAACTTTTCCTTGTAAGATAGGCTCAAGATCAGGTAAATGAAGCCTAAATTGCCTAAACCAATGTCTTACCGCTTCCTCGCTAAGATGACATAATTTTTGGGTTTGAAGTATTGGCACTTTTTGTGTCCAACACCATAGCAGCGCCCAAAATGTTCGTAAAGATATTTTCATGCTTGAGAGCCAAGTGCCGGATAAAAGAGAAAAGGGTTTTCTGCACTTCCTGCAACGATATCTGTTTTCTAAAGCATAGACCTTCCTTGAGTGACAATGAGGGCAAAAAAGATGACTGCCGAAGATAATCTTTCTTAAATGTTTTCTAATTTTAACTTCTGATGGGATTTGATTTAATAATGCAATCATAGAACAAGAGGATTAATGATTAATAACTATATTCTACTCTTGTTCCATTTGCCTTAGTATACCCTTAAAAAAATGCTATAATTAAATCATGAAATTTTTACGATTGTTGATATTATTATTGATTCTTTTACTGCCTTATAATCTTTATGCTGATGTTCAAACAAAAGAAATAAAGGTTTTTAGTTTTCAAGGAATTCTTTTAAATACTGTCGAGCTTAAGGGTTTGGAGTGGTATAAAATAGGGGATATAGCGGTTAGCGATTTAGGGACCGATGGAACGCCGGAGATTATCATTTCATCAGCTTTTGGCGAAAAACCTTATATTAAAATTTATCGTTTAAACGGCTCATTAATTAATGAGTTTTTAGTTTATCCGGAAGCGTATTTGGGCGGTGTTAATTTTGAAGTTGCCGATTTAGACGGCAACGGCATCAAAGAAATTATTACGGCCGCTACTTTTGGCGGCGGTCCTCACATTTTAGTTTTAAACTCTGCAGGCCAGGTTTTCAATTCTTTTTTTGCTTTTGCTGAAAGCGACCGTGGAGGTGTTAATGTGGCCACAGGCAATCTTTACGAAAATCAATTGCCGGAGATTATCGTCAGTTCCAATAATTCAAATCAAGTAAGGGTTTTTAATAAAGAAGGCAATCTGCTCAACGAAATAACCCTGCTCAACAATTTTCAGCATGGCCAGCGAGTTTCGGCTATCGATTTAGGTTCGGACGGAGTATCAGAAATTATCACCTTTGCCAACAAGCAGGATATTCCCAGCTTGTTTATTTATCAAAACAACGGGGATTTTATCTCAACCTATTCGCTGTATAACCAGGAATTTAAAGGCGGGGTTAATTTGATGACTAGTGGCAACCAGATATTCATTGGCGCCGGTTTTGGCGGCGGGCCCCATTTAAAAATTATTGACGGATTTAATGCGGTTCAAAACCAATTTTTTACTAATGAGCCGTCTTTTTTAGGCGGAGTAAAATTAGCTGTTTACGATAATCAAATTTATACCATTCCTGAACAGTTTAAAACCGCGGGTTATGATGATGCCAAATATATTTTAATTGATTTGTCCGAACAAAAACTTAAGCATTATCAAAACGGCTTTCTGCTCGGCGATAATTTAGTTTCAACAGGCAAAGCCGGCTATAATACCCCGACCGGTGAATTTTCCGTCTTAAATAAATCAACAAATCAGTATTCGGCCAAGTACGGCTTATATATGCCTTACTGGATGAATTTTTATACCGATTACGGCATTCACGAACTGCCTTACTGGCCCAGCGGCTACAGGGAAGGCGAAGATCATCTGGGCATACCGGTTTCTCACGGCTGCGTGCGCCTGGGCATTGGCCCGGCCCATAAGCTTTACAACTGGGCAGAAATCGGGACTAGGGTTTATATTGAGGAATAAAATAAAACCCTCAGATGCTCAATGTGAGTATCTGAGGGTTTTCAGTTTAACTTTGACTATTCGTTTCCTTTTTTTGTAAATACTTCTGCCACCACTTACCTCCAAAATAGAGCGTTGAAATAGCTAATTCTATCTCGATAAGCTGTGCAGAAATTCTCTCGATGAGATCGAATTGATGAAGCGCGCCCAAAATGAGAGCAGTTGACCAGCAGACAAAAACAGTAAATTGTCCCTGCCTCCTGTCTTCGTAGAGGTTTTTTATTCTTTTCCAGCGGAGCACACCTTTATTTCCAACATAGCCAGTGAGAATGGTTAGATAGCCCACAATGACTATATCGTGGATGTCGTTTTTGACTATTGCGGGCAATGCAGAGTAGCCAATAATCAAGCCAAAGACATATAAGGTGTAAATCCAGAGGAAAATGTAGAGCGCTCTGGCATCGATGGTTTTTTCAAGAGCGCTCATTTTTTCCCTTTCTTCTCCGTTCTCCATTTTTCACCTCATGGCTGTATTTATTCGCCATTTTTGTAATGTTCAGAACATTTATTTGTAACAAATATCTTTAATCTTGTCAAGATTGTATTTTTTTGCTATTGTGTTAATATATTTTTAATTATTTTATGCTAAAGAGTGGAAAAGTTATTACCAGACAAAAAGTATGGCTCACCTTGGCGGGCATTTTGATTTTGGCTGTATTTGCCGGTTTAATTGATTATCCAAAATTGCCTGATGCTTTTCCGGGAAGCGGTTTTTTTAATTCGTTTTTGCCAAAATTAGGGTTGGATCTTCAGGGCGGAACCCACTTGGTTTATCAGGCCAATGTTTCGGAAATACCTGCCGGCGAAAGGGATTCGGCTATGGAAGGAGTCAGAGATGTTATCGAAAGAAGGGTCAATGCTTTTGGCGTTTCCGAGCCCATTGTGCAAACCAGCAGCAATTACCGTTTGATTGTTGAGCTGGCCGGCGTTTTTGACGTTAACGAAGCCATTAAAAGCATAGGCGAAACTCCTTTGTTGGAATTTAAAGAAATGAATCCGGCGGCTTCCGCCGGCATAGCCCTAACTGAAAAAGAAAAAGAGGAAGCTAAAAAATATAACGAAGAAGCCAAAAAGAGGGCGGAAGATCTTTTAGCCAGAGCTTTGGCCGGCGAAGATTTTGCCGAACTGGCCAAACAATTTTCCGAAGACACCGGTTCCGGCGCCGATGGCGGCAATCTGGGCTGGGCCAAGAAGGGCGATTTTGTTCCGGAATTTGAAAAAGCTATTTTTGAAGATTTGCAAGTAGGGGAAATCACTCCACAGCTGGTTAAATCACAGTACGGCTATCACATTATAAAAAAGACTGATGAAAGAATGGAGGGCGAAGTCAAAGAGGTAAAATCTAGCCATATTTTAATTGCCGCTAAAGATGAAGAAGCTAAAGTGGACCTTGGCGCCGAGCAGTGGCTTAATACTAATTTATCGGGCAAACAGTTAAAAAAGGCCCAGGTTGAATTCGACCCCAATACCGGCCAGCCCCATGTGGCTTTGGAGTTCGACAGCGAAGGCAAAGATTTATTTGCCGAAATCACTAAACGCAATCTGCAAAAACCCGTAGCCATCTTTTTAGACGGCCTGCCTATTAGCGTCCCCACGGTTCAGGAAGAAATTACCCAGGGCAAAGCCATTATTTCCGGCAACTTTAATTTAACCGAAGCCAAAGTGCTGGCCCAGCGGCTCAACGCCGGCGCTTTGCCTGTGCCCGTAGAGCTTATTAATCAGCAGACTATTGGCCCGTCTTTAGGCAAAATTTCTTTGCAAAAAAGTTTAATTGCCGGATTGCTGGGCTTATTGATAGTCTGTTTGTTTATGATTATTTATTACCGCCTGCCCGGCTTGCTGGCGGTGATAGCTTTATTGATATATACCTTAGTTACTTTAGCTATTTTTGAGCTATGGCCCATTACTTTAACTTTAGCAGGCATTGCCGGCTTTATTTTATCAGTCGGCATGGCTGTTGATGCCAATATTTTAATATTCGAAAGAACTAAAGAAGAGCTTAGAAACGGCAAGCCTTTAAGAACCAGCATCGAAGAAGGTTTTTCCAGAGCCTGGCTTTCTATCAGAGATTCAAATATTTCCAGCATTATTACCTGTATAATTTTGGCCTGGTTCGGCACCTCTGTTATCAAGGGTTTTGCCATTACTTTGGGCATTGGCATTCTGGTTTCTATGTTTAGCGCCATCACCATTACCAGAACCTTTTTAAGATTAATGGCCATTAAATATTTTGAAAAACACCCGGGCTGGTTCGGAGCGGTGAAAAAATAGGCTGTAGGCTGTAGGCTGTAGGTTGTAGGTGGTAGGGAGTAGGTTGTAGGATAAGACACAGATCATCAACTTACTACTCACTACGTACTACTCACTACCCCCTAACTCACTACTGCCTACTCACTAATTCTATGTTCAACATTATTCAAAAAAGAAAAATTTGGTTCAGTTTCTCCGGCTTGTTGATTTTAATAAGTTTGCTGGCTTTGATTTTTTGGGGATTAAAATTAGGCATCGATTTTACCGGCGGCAGTTTATTAGAATTAAAATTCACCGATAGAGTTCTTTCTAACGCAGAAATAAATGAAGCGCTGGCTGAATTGGAATTGCCATATCTTAACATTCAATCAACTTCAGCTAACGGGGTTATTCTAAAAACCAAAGCTTTGTCCGAAAGCGAGCATCAGGAAATAATTAAAAAATTACTGTCTGTTTTTGATGAAAATTTAGTTGAGCAGGCGGAAGGGATAACCGTTACTCCTGAACAGCTGGGCCTAGAAGGCGAGGGCCTTGAGGGCTTGCAAATCACCGCCTCCGGCGAAGGCGCCGATCTTATCAAAGAACAGCAGAAACTGCCCCAGTTGAATCCGGAAATTGTCAGCCAATATCTGGAAGAATTAAGGTTCGATTCCATCGGCCCCACCATCGGCAAAGAATTGCAGCAGAAAGCTGTTTATGCCATCATTATAGTTCTTTTGGCAATTATTTTTTATATTGCTTATGCTTTTAGAAAAGTTTCGCATCCCGTAGAATCATGGAAATACGGCTTATCTGCGGTAGTGGCTTTAGCTCATGACATTTTAATCGTTACCGGCATTTTTTCAATTCTGGGACATTTTTTCGATTACCAGGTCGATACTTTGTTTGTTACCGCCCTGCTTACTATTTTGGGCTTTTCTGTCCACGATACTATTGTTACCTTTGACCGAATCAGAGAAAACCTGCACTATCATCAAGATAAAACTTTTGAAGAGGCGATTAATATCAGCGTTAATCAGACTATAATCAGGTCATTAAACACTTCTACAACCACTCTTTTTGTTTTAGTAGCTATCTATCTTTTTGGGGGCGAGACTATTAAACAGTTTGTGTTAGCTTTAATGCTGGGCGTGGTTATTGGCACTTATTCGTCTATTTTTTTAGCCAGCCCTTTATTAATGGTCTGGTATCGCTTTAAGAAATATTAAGATTTAAAATTTCTAAAATTTAATATAGGCAGAGAAGCTTTTCCGGATTATTCTAGTAATAATTAATGAAAAGCTTTTTTAATTTCCCCGCTATAGATAATAAATAATGGTTACCCAAATAATATTTTCAAGATATATTAGAGTTACCGCTTTGTCTTTGAATTTTAATAAGCTCTAAAGTTAGCTTATCAATTTCTTGCTTTAAGTTCAATGGGTT
>JAHISB010000026.1 GCA_018818425.1 Patescibacteria group bacterium | reverse complement strand
CCGTTTTTCTTAGTGCGTTGAGAACCGCATTTTGGGCAAATTCTTCTGTTTTTTTGTAACCATAGTCTAAATTATTTAAGATTTATGGCTACAGTATTACATAGAATGCGATTTTCAGCACCACTAATCTACTAATATCCCGTCATATTGAACAAATAATTATAATATAAAAAAAACAGGCTGTCAAGGTGACCTTGGCAGCCTATTGATGATTTTCAAACTAATCCACGCTTGCTCGATTTAATTGAACTTACGTGGGTAGCTCGGGGACCTCCTTGGGTGAACCTTACGGCCCGCCGGGATTGATGATCACTTCGATCGGATCGCCCCAGGGCTCAAAGGTGCCATCGTGGTTCAAGTGGCAGGAGTAAACGCCGTTAACAACAGTGGTTAAATTGTGTATGTCTATAAGCGCGCCGTTTACGTCCCTGCTTTCAATGTAAGTGACGCTGTCCAGTGGTAGCGAGACCATGACGAACTTGATGTTGGAATTGCCAGAAACCAGGATTTGGGTTGGGTAGCGCTTGACCATGTCCCAATTAAGTATTGAACCATCAAACGAGTCGCTGGAATCTGGCGTCAGGGTGTAACAACTCAACAGATAGCGCTCATACGCTTGGTTCCCGCAGACGACACTGTAGTTGCCGTTGTCCACTTCGACTTTAAACTTCCAGCGATTCTGGGTTTCGTTGGAAACCAGATTGGTTAAGGGGTACAAAGTGCCGTAGACTCCAATAAGGAGGGAATCATAGGGCGCCATGAATTGGTCGTCGGTGCTGATGGAGATGTAGTAATCGGTCCAGGTAAACACCGTGTAAGCTGACTGAATTGGCTGCCAGACGTTAGGCGGATTGGTGAAGCTGGCATTGATGTAGATGTTGTCCGTGCCTCCTTGAGCGCAGAGGTTGCGGAGTTTGCCATCCCTGACGCACCATAAGCCAAATTCGTTTTCGTCACCGTTGAGAGATATGGGTTCTTCACTTGCCCCTGTAGGTGGCGGGATGCTTTCGCAGTTGCAGAGAAACAAAGCAGCCAGAGCCAGGGCGATGAGCACAAGGGTCGCGGGAATTTTGATATGCATACTTCCTCCGAAGTCTGAGTGTTGGTTGATGCTGTTTCTGATAAGTCGGGACGCCTACTTAGGATTTTTTAAGACGGAGTTGATGACCGTCTGGTTCCCGACATTGATTCCCTGAATAGGCAGGCCGGGCAGACAGCAGGTATACGGTCCTGGCACGCCATCATTGTCCCAGTCAGGCCCCTTTTTCGTGATAACGAATAGCCGGACCAGATAGTTGCCGGGCGGCACCTCAACGGAATAAACGCCCTTATCAATGGCGCTCATTGCCAGGCGATTTGTGGTCCAGCCCAGGGAGCCTGGATCATCTTGTTCGGCGCCGATTGGCCGGCCGCCAAGATAGACCTCGCTGATGTTTTCAATGTCCTGAACAAAAACATCAAAGTTTTCGTCCTTGACCAGGGTCTGGTCTGCGAGCACCGCTCCCATGTCAACGGTGATTGTTGTCTGAGCCAGCGCGATGTTGGTCAGACAGCAGGCTGCTATGACAAATAGCAGGGCGAGAGTTGCTTTGTGCTTCATGATTCTACTCCATTTTGATTTTGATCGTTTTATGATGGTGAAACTTGTAGCCAAAACAGAATTCCAGGGCAGCGTAGCTGCTGCCCATGATTCCGTGATAGTCCGAATGCCCGGCGCTGATACAAATTGAGTACCAGACGTTTTTGCCAACAGGCTTGTAGAACTCAACTAAGCCGCCATAGCGGACAAAGTACCAGTCAGCTTTACTCTGCCCTTCCCAGAAGTATTCCGGGCCTACATAGAGTATGGCCCAGAGTTTGCCGTTTTTAGCCCAGTCTTTGATGGCGTATTTTCCGCGCATCCGGGACCAGGTATAGTCAACGCTCGGGTAATGGGCAACAATGGCTTCACCTTTCCACCTGCCCATAGAAAGCATAATCTCGGCTTCGTAGTTGGTTTCGGCTTTCCATTGCCACCGATAGCGATTTTTACCGGTGCCTAAATAGCCGACAAAATGCTGCTTTTTATCGGAAGCTATGCGCAGACCGATTTTAATGCTTTGAGCGTTGGCGCAGTTTTCCCAGGACATTTTGCCTTTGAAGCCCAGAATAGGCTCATAGCTGGCCTGCCAACTTGTAAAGGCTTTGATATAAGCAGCCAAGTAGGGATTCAAAGCGCAGACCGGCCAGAGGTTAATCCGACCGCCAAAAGGCAGTCCCCAGGGGTAATTACCATTATATCCCAGGCCAGTGAAAATTTCCAATTCGCCTAATTGACAGCGTTTAATAACTGTTTGAGGCGGCTCTGGGGGCGGCTGTTTTTTTACCTCAACTTTGGGCGGTAGATATTCGGTTTTGGTAAATGATGTGTTAAACCACCCGAGGTTGTCGCAGTATTTGTCTCCGGGATAATGGTCTAAGATCCGCCGGAAAGTGGTAGTTACTTTAGTGGTGTCGTTGACCAGATCTGTTTTTGTATACTTCGCCACGTACCTGATAACCTCTACGGAGTCCCCCTCATCAAATTTTTTGAATTCGCCGGGACGTTCGGGGTCGCGGATGTATTCCCAATCGCCGATGGTGGTATCCCGGATGCCATAGGTGGTCCCGGGGTACAAACCGCCATAGTTCGTCTGATTATACTTAATACCGCGACGAACCCAAGTCAGCTTACCGGCAGACTGTCCGTTAGCGGAATCGACCATCTGCTTATGCCATTGGTTTTTAATCCAATGGTCTAAGCTGCTGTCTGGCGCCGCTGTAAAATCAAATAATGCCTCGGCAGCTGGTTTTATACAAGGATTGCCTCCTAACTTCTGCCACATATAGACATCGGAATAGGAGGAGCTTATAAAAATCAGACAGCATAGGCAGATCAGGTGAAGTAAAGCAAGGCGGTGTTTCATGTTTCCTCCGTTTCCTTTTATTTATTTTTATGATATTTATTTTTCAAACAACGATAAATTACTTTTTAAGAAGAATAAAGCTTCTTAAAAAGTCATCTGCCGTCGTTATGGCTAACGATGCTGGCGCTGGTAATATTTTTTAAAATGAATTAAATAACTAAAAATAATGCCTAAAAAAAGAGCGCTAATCAGATTTAAAACTACTCTGGGCCGGGCGGGATATTTAGAGGTCATGGGCTTGTCAATCAGCTTAATAACAATATCCTCGCCGCCGCCGTGGTACTCTTTGCCTCGGGTAACCAAGGTATTGGCCACTAAAAAAACGAGCTTTTCAGCTTCTTGCGGATTTTTATCGTAGGCGGTAATTTTTAATATTGAAGTTTCAGGGCTGACCGTGGCGGCAATTTTTTTACGCCAGGCCTTGCGCTTAGCGCTCTCGGCCGCCGGCAGATTTAGCGGATAATTTAGGTAGGAAGAAGCAATGGTATCTAAAAAAGATGAAGTATAAATAATAGACGCTAAATTGCGGCTTAATTTTTCAGCAGCGCGAGCCGCCGTATAAGCATCTAAATTAGGATTAATTTTATGAATTACCAAAACACTGGCGCTGGCGCTGTACTCAAAGGGCTGGACAACGGTAATAAGCATGCCCAAAAGTAAAAAAAGCGCAATTAAACCCGCAAAAGATAGTTTTTTTTGAATTAAATAATGCCAAAAAGAATGATTATGAAACATTTTATATGTATTAATTTATTAAAAAATTTATTTGTTCCATTAACTTAAAAGGGCTTATTATTATATATAATTGTCAGATTTTGTCAAGCAACGGAGGGGAATTTGCGGCGCTCGCTGTCAAATGGAACGGGGGCAACTGTTTTTAAAAATAACTTGGCGGATAATCAAAGATTTAAGAGCAGTTAAGCTTTGCCGATCCTATTTTGACCAAAGTCGCTTTTTATGTTATTTTATACTCAATTGCTTAAATAATTCCGTATAATGCCCCGAAGCTTAGCATGAGAACATGAGAACACTGGAACATGGGAACATTGGAGCGCTTGCTCTCATGTTCCCATGTTCCAGTGTTCCAATGCTAGGCTCCGCCGCTTCGGAATTATAAAAGCGAAGGGGTATAATATCACTCAAAGTACTCAAATCATGAATATATTTTCTTCAAGAATTAAACAACTATTCTTTACTGGTTTGCTGAAATTGGTTAATTTTTTAGGCAAGTCAGGCAAGGGTTTGAGTTTGATTTTTAAACTGTTCTTTAAACCCTTGGCAGCGCTGAAAAAATTTTTTATCCGTTTTTTATTTATTCCCTCTTATCAATTAATTAGAAAAATAAAGAGAGGGGTTTTAACCATTCCTGCATTAGTCCAGCATAAAGCATCCAACTTAAGCTGGCACTACAGCCCCTTAGTTATTTTGGTGATTATTGGTTTGGTTATCTTTGCTTCTAATTTGCAGGCCCAGGAAATTAAACCGGATAATTTCGGTCAAAAAAGCTTATTATATAAAATTGCTCAAACTGGCGAAACCTTTTCTTTGACCATGGATAAAGATATTTTAGATGAAGAGGAGGTTATCGAGGGTCCAGCTAATGAGCGAACAGCGCCCACCTCTTATTTGCAAGACGAGGCCATTACTGCCGAAGAAAGCGAATTTCAGAAGACTGAAAAAGGCATAGATACTTTAATATCGGTAACCGGCGATGAATCAGCGTTAATTTCGCCAGAGATCACCGACCCGGGAGTGGTAATTAAAAAGCGGGATAAAATTATTGAATATCAAGTTCAGCCCGGCGACGCTTTAAGCACTATTGCCGCTAAATTCAATTTAAAAGTCACCACTATTTTATGGGAAAATAGTCTTAGTTATTATTCTATTATTAAACCCGGACAAACTTTAAGAATTCTGCCCGTTGACGGTTTAACTTATAAGATTCAATCAAAAGACACTCTTTCCAAGATTGCTAAAGAATATAAGGCGGAAGTTAGTGAAATTATAGATTTTAATAAATTGGCTTCGGCTGCTGATATTAAAGCCGGGCAGATAATTATTTTGCCTGGCGGCAGTAAAGCAGCGACTTATGTCCCCAGCCAAAATTATTCAATTAAGAATATTTTTTCTCCCTCGGCTCAAGTATCCAGCAGCAAATTGCAATGGCCGACCAATGCTTATCGCATAACTCAATATTATAACTGGCGTCATCATGCTATTGACATTGGCAATAAAGCCGGCCAGCCTATTTATGCCGCCGAAGCAGGCAAAGTGGAGCAGGCAGGCTGGAATAGCAGCGGCTATGGTTATATGGTAATGATTGATCATGGCGGTGGCTTAGAAACACTTTATGCCCATGCTTCCAAAATATATGTTAGCGTAGGCGAGCAGGTTCAAAGAGGGCAGGTAATTGCGGCCATTGGTTCAACTGGCCGTTCTACCGGACCGCATTTGCATTTTGAGGTAAAAATTAACAGTAGTCGTTTAAATCCGTTAGATTATATTAAGTGATTGTATGGACTTGAAAAATTTTATATTTTTGTTATAATATCTTTCTTGCGACCGTAGCTCAATTGGATAGAGCGACTGGCTTCGGACCAGTAGGTTGAAGGTTCGAGTCCTTCCGGCCGCACCATCCGCGCATAGCTCCCCCCTCGACTCGTCAAGCTACGCTTGAACTTCGCTCGGGGTCTGCGACCCCTCGAGTTCGCTCGAGAGCAGACAGTCCGGTAAATAAAAAACAAATAAACAAATAATAACCGCGCATAGCTCCCCTCGACTCGTCAAGCTACGCTTGAACTTCGCTCGGGGCAAGCAGCTAGGGTCCTTCTAAAGTTAACATACTATTATAATTAGACAGCATCCGCGCATAGCTCAGCCAGGTAGAGCAACTGCCTTTTAAGCAGATGGTCGGGGGTTCGAATCCCTCTGCGCGGACCATTCTTCGCCCTCGCGTTGTCCGGGCTCCGAATGGCAAGCCATTTTTATAAACTGCCTCGTTTGATCAGATTTTAGTGTGCCATATAAAAAACGTTGATTGTCTCAACGCTTTTTATGTTATTTTATACTCAATTGCTTAAATAATTCTGTATAATGCCCCAAAGCTTTATTTTGAAAAATCCTCTGATATAGAACATGGGAACACTAGAACACTAGAGCATTAGAACACTTGCTCCCATGCTCTTATGTTCTTATGCTAAGCTCTGCCGCTTCGGAGTTATAAAAGCGAAGGGGTATAGAATAGTATCAATTTTAAAGTTTAGGCAGAGTCTGCAGGTAATATTCAGCCATTTCTTTTTCCACCAGTTTATTTTTAACCAGTCTGTTTAAATCCTGTTCCAAAGTAACCATGCCGTATTCGGCGCTGGTTTGGATGGCAGTTTTTATCTGGGGAATTTTATTTTCTCTGATAATATTGGCAATTGCCGGCGTGTTGATTAATATCTCCCGAGCGGCAATCCGGCCGCCGCCCGCTTTGGGCAGAAGCTGCTGGCTGATTACCCCGTTTAAAGACATAGAAAGCTGCAGCCTGACCTGATTCTGCTGGAAAGGCGGAAAAACATCTACAATTCTGTCGATGGTTTGTCCGGCGTTAAGAGTATGCAGAGTGGCTAAAACTAAATGGCCGGTTTCGGCTAAAGTAATGGTGGCGGCAATGGTTTCCAAGTCTCTCATTTCGCCTACCATAATTACATCAGGATCCTGCCTTAAAACATGTTTTAGGGCGCTGGCAAAAGTAATCATATCAGTGCCCAGCTGCCTTTGTTTAATAATACTTTTATCGGAGTTGAATAAAAATTCAATAGGATCTTCTAAAGTCACAATATTAGAGGTAAGCTCTTTATTGATTAAGCCGATCATGGCGGCTAAAGTAGTGGATTTGCCGCAGCCTGTGGGACCGGTAACCAAAATTAAACCCTGCCTGGTTCTGGTCATTTCATAAACTATCTGGGGCAGTCCCACATTTTCCATAGTAGGAATTTTAGAAGAAATAACTCTGGCCACCAAGCCGATATTATCTTTTTCAAAATGGATATTAACCCTAAAACGGGAAGCATCTTCTATTTCGTAAGAAAGGTCCAGGTCCCGGTTTTTTATAAACCTTTCTTTTTGGCCGGGAGTTAAAATAGAAAAAACCATTTTTTCAATAGAAAGCCGGTCAATTTTTGGTTCTTTATCAATCGGTTTTAAATCGCCGTCAATTCTAAGAATCGGGGGTTTGCCAACCACTAGGTGAATATCGGAAGCTCCTTTTTTTACAGCCTGGGCAAAATAGTTATTTATATCCATAGTTTAATTATAACAATAAACCCGCCATATAACAATATGAGCGGGTTAGAAATTTGCAGGTTATAATTTTAATTTGTTTTAATTAATGTTTTTATTAGGACTTTTTTTGTTAAACCCGCTCTGACTAATTCGTAGCTGCCAAATAAAATTCCCACAAAAAACAGATTGCCCATTAAGGTATTTCTAAAAAATGGCACAGCCAGAGTGTAGCATAACACCAAGCCCGGCCAGTCATGGGCGTACCAGGGCGAAAAAAGCCAGACCGCCAAGTTAGTAATCAAGAAAAAGCTAAGGGAAATTAACAGAGTTGAGGTAATAACAGTAACAACATTGCGTCTGTTTCTAATAATAATGCCGATTATTCCAGCTAAGGCCAAACAGCCATAGACAGCCAGCATTAATTTCCATTCGTAAAAGCCGATAAATAAATCGCTAATCAGCATTACTGCTAAAGGCAAAATAATTGCCCATTTTTTTGGCAGGTAATAACCGGCGAATAAGGCAATGGCAGCGACAGGAGTAAAGTTGGCCGGGTGGGGGATTAATCTTACAACGATTGCTGAAGAAGCAAGAATAATTAGAAGCAAAAAGAGTGATGATTTTTTCATAATTAATTTTTTATAGATTAATAATAGATTAATATTAGTATTTAAATTTACTGACTAAAGTTATCTCCGGTAAAAATCCACTCAACATTTTCGCCGCCTTTCAACAGGTACTGGCCGGCTCCGACTGGGGCATATTCTCCATTAACAAAGAATTGCCAGTATTTATTGTTTTGGCCGTTTTCCATTTCACCGATTTTAGTAATCATAATTCCTAAATCTTGGTAGTCTTTGGTTTCTAAGGCAATGTCGTTGGCCGAGGCAAGTTTTTGCAGAACGTCCAGGGCGGTTTCGTTTTTTTGAATGGCTATATTTTGAAATTCAATCATTTCGGAATCGCTAAACTGCAGGCTGTAATTAATTTTTAAGGTTTGATCTTCCCCAACCTCTTGCTCGGGCGTAGAAAAATAAGGCAGCTGGTAGCTTTGGCCCAATAAAAAACCTACAGTTAAAAAGATTAAAGCAATAACGAAAAATTTTAGTGTTTTCATAGATGTGAGCATTAGATCATTAGAGCATTAGAGCATGTGTTCTCATGTTCCAATGTTCTCATGTTCTAATGTTTTAATATTCTATGCCTTCTCTGGCTTCCGTGCCTTTGTAATAATAATGTTTAATCAGCCTCATCTCGGTGACTAAGTCCGCCCTTTCTAAAATCCGCGGATGAGCATCACGGCCAGTTAGAACCAGCTCTAAGTATTTAGGCTTATTATCTAATATTTGCAGGAACTCATCAAGATTAATCAGGTTTAGATTTATAGCGTTATTGATTTCGTCAAGAATCAGCAGGTCCAAAACTTCGTCATTAAAAAGGCCGGTAACAATTCTTAGGGCTTTGGCCGCTTCTTTTTTATCAATATCCTCAACATCAAGAGTAAATTTGCCTGTTGGGGAATCAATACGGTCGCGGCCGGTGGCGTAGTAATCAATTTTATCTTTCAGTTCATCAAGAACCAGACGTTCCCCGTAATTTAGCCCGCCTTTGTCAAAGAAAACAATGGCTGTTTTTTTGCCCCGGCCGCAGGCGCGCATGGCCAGGCCCAAGGCAGCCGTGGTTTTGCCCTTGCCGTAGCCGGTATAAACATGGATTTTGCCGAAATCATTACTCATCTTTTAAATATGCTATTAACCAATTGTTTGATTTTTTGCCAAAAAGTAAGGTGACGCCGTCGCCTGATAATAATTATAACATCGGCGGCGATAATCAACAGGGATATAGTTATTATAAACCAAAAAAAGTTTTTTTGGAAAAAGGAGGAGGCAATGTCCTTGGCAATAATCTCCACCGGGATTTTTACGCCGGCAGCGGCATTGAATTTTCGGCGGTCAATGTCTTCAGCAACTACCGATATATTTGTTGCCAAGGCCCCGTCCTGCCGCGGCCTGACAGTTATTGACACATTTATATCTTCTCCCGGCTCTAACCTAAATATCGTTGGGTTAATGGTGATAATATCAGTCAATTCATCGCTGTATAAATTATAAATTTGAGGAGCGGTAGAAATGTTATTAATAGTCAGGGTTTTAGTTTCTTTATCATTCACCGGCAGGCTAAAAAATAGGCTGTTGGGCGATACCGAAATACCCGCTGCAATAATATGAGCAGCTGCTATGATTAGTCCAACAATTGGAAATAATATGTATATAAATTTTTTCATACAGTATTTTAAGTTTCCAAGCCTCATTAAAGTATTAAGTAATAAATTTTAGTAAGTCAGTTAAGTCAATTAAGTCTATTAAGTCAGATGACTTAACTTAAGACTTAAAATTTTTACTGCCCGGTGGCCCAAAAGATCAGACTGCCGTTTTTTTGGCCGCTGCCTGCAAAGCCAGCAGGCACATTTAATTGAACAGGAACATTTTGGCTTTGGCTGGTTTCTACATTACTGCTAAACATTTCCCATAGCACCTGATTAAGATAAAGATTGTCTTCAAAAACAGCATCACCCGAAACCACGGCTTCTAAATAAATAGGCAAGTCGCCAGTATTAGTAACCATTAAAGAGGAGGTGGCAAATTGGCCGGGTTCTAAGGCGCCAAAGTCTAAACTGCTGGTATCAATGGAAAAAGAAATGGTATCGCCAGGAGGGCCCCCGGGATTATTAATATTAACCAGCAGGCCAACTGATTGGGAAATGCCGCTGCCCACAATCAAATCTTCATGATTGCTTCTGATGTAACTTTCTTTTTCAGCGTAGATTTGATAACTGCCAATAAAGCTAAAGGTCAGTGTAGCCTGGCCGGCATCATTGGCAGTATATTGATTATTGCCGGCAAAAACAGTTGCCCCATTGGCTGCCAGCCAGGAGCCATTGTTATAATATTCAACCGTTGCTGTAACCTCGCCTGCCAGCTCTATTTGGTCATCGCTTAATTCGAGTTTAAGGGGTAAATCAGTAAATTCGCCAAAATACCAGAGAACCTCATCGCCTTCTTCTAAAATATATTCATTGGCGCCAATAAACGGCGAATCCCAATTAACGCGGTAAAGCCAGCCGCTCATGCCGCTGGCCGCTTCGCCATTGATAGCGGCCAGATAAGGACCAAAGGAAGTTTGTTCGATTTGGTAAGTATAACCGCAGATGCTGGCGCCGTTTTCAATAATATCCAGAGCCGTAACAGCTTCTACTAATTCGTCGCAATAAGTCTGGCTGGCGCCTTCAATTCTCAAATGATGCAAAACAGGGTCTGGCTCGGGCGGGTCAAAATAACTAACGGGATAGTAACTTTCGGAAAGAGCCACGACTGCATAGGCAGTCATTAAAACATTGCTAACCGGGTTAGAAGCCACCCAGGTAAAAGAGCCGTCTGCCAGCATTAACGATTCCAGATGACTCACAGGATTATTTTCTCCTTGAGTCCAGCTGGCCGGGTCAACTCCTAACTTATAAAGAGCGGCTATTACCCAGGAGTCGGAACCGCTGTCCGATTCGCTGCCGGCCACAAAGGCAAAACCGCCGTCAGAATTTTGGCTGTTTTGCAAATAAGTAATTGCTGATAGTATCTCCGGATCGGTGGAAGCCGACCCGGCATCTAACAGAGCCATAATGGCAGCGGCTGTATCGTTGGTGTCGCTTCCGCCACCTGGCGCATAAGACCAGCCGCCGTCAGCGTTCTGGTTGGTTAAAATAAAGTTTTTACTGTCCTGAATCAAAACATCAGCAATATCTTTGCCGGCAGAGCGCAAAGCTAACACCGCCCAAAAATCATCGCTAAGAAGAGTTGGATCGCCAATTTGGCTATTTTGATGATAAGCTTCTAAAGCGGTGACAAAATTTGTACCGTTATAGCTGTAAGGATTTTCGCCGGCGGCTGCTAAAGCTAAAATAGTTTTGGCATAATCGTTGGCCGAGGAGCCGGAAAAATTATCAAGATAGCTTAAATTCAGATTAGTTTGTCCGGCGGCCGCCAAGCCCTGGGTGACCCAGGCATCCTGCGGTCCGTTCAAAAGATAATTGATGGTTTGCTGGCCGACTTCGGCTTGAACAAAGCGACAAGCTAAAATGACAGCTAGAATTGATAAGATTACCAGTAATTTTTTTTTCATAATGTTTTAAATTTAGTTTTTAAAAACGAAACTGCCCCTCTCTCTTATTCGAGAAAGGGGCAGTATTTTGTTTTTTGTAAAAGGCCTTAAAGATTTGGTTAAGACCTTTATAAAAAAACAAATTACTACGCTCTCAATCGCGAAGAGAAAATAGTAAATTTATAATAATTTGAATCAGTTTTCTGGCTTGTCCAGCATATTTGTACGGGTTCAAAATTTTGAACCTGTACAAATATGCTGAATTTACAGTAGCGCGGCTGCCGGGGATTAGTCCTTTGGTAGCGGCATAAAATTTTGTGCCGCTGGGTTCACCCCATTGCCTGATTTAAATTATATTTTTTAAGCTGCCTTATTATTATACAGCAGATGCTTTTTAAGAGCAACCGCTGGTACTGCCGCAGTTTAGGCATTTATAACAGGAACCGCTTCTAATCATCATGCTGCCGCAGGTGTCGCAGATGGGCGCGTCGGACTGCATATCGAAAGTGTTTTTGTCGCTGCTTAAATCGATGGCTGTTTGCTGGTAAGCTGTTTCGTCTTCCTCGTCCCTTTCTTGATGAAATTTTTCTTCGTGTTTCAGGGCTTCTTCATCGGCAAACTTTGTTAATTTTTCTAACTCGCCTTTGCCATTGCCATTAGTTAATGATTCAACATTATTAAGTCCAACATACATTAGTTCTTCCGGCGGCAGAAATTTAAGGGCTATCCAGCGGAAAATATAGTCGACAATTGATTTAGCGATTCTAATATTAGGATTATTAGTAAAGCCGGAGGGTTCAAAGCGGGTGTGAACAAAGCGGTTGACCAGAATTTTGAGAGGCACGCCGTATTGCAAGCCCACCGACACCGCTGTGGCAAAGGAATCCATAAGTCCCGAGATAACACTGCCTTCTTTAGACATGGTGATAAAAACCTCGCCGGGACAACCGTCTTCGTATAAGCCGACGGTAATATAGCCCTCGTGATTGGCAATGGAAAATTTATGAGTGATGGCCTGCCTCTCATCGGGCATCCTTTTTCTGCCCGGCTTAATAATTTCACCTTTAATTTTAGCCAGGCCTTTTTCTTTGTTCAGCGAGGTGTTTAAGGGCTGGGTTCTTTTAGAGCCGTCGCGGTAGATAGCTACGGCTTTTAAACCCAGCTTCCAAGAAGTCAGATAAACTTCTTCGATATCTTCAGTCGCGGTTTCGTGTGGCATATTAACGGTTTTAGAAATAGCCCCTGAAAGAAACGGCTGAACAGCGCCCATCATTTTAACATGGCCCATATAGTGGATGCTTCGTTTTCCATTTTTGGGCTTAAAGGCGCAGTCAAAAACCGGCAAATGGTCTTCTTTAAGTTTGGGCGCGCCTTCTATTGTGTCTTTTTTGTCTATATAGTCAATAATACTGTCAATTTCTTCCGGCAAGTAACCCAGCGTTTTTAAAGCCAGAGGCACAATATTATTGACGATTTTCATCATGCCTCCCCCTACCAGATATTTATATTTAACCAAAGCAATATCCGGCTCTACGCCGGTGGTATCGCAGTCCATTAAAAAGCCAATAGTGCCGGTGGGCGCCAGTAAAGAAACTTGAGCGTTTTTAAAACCAAATTCTTGGCCGGCTTGGATAACTTTGTTCCAAATTTCTCGGCTGGCAGTCAATAAATCGCTGGAAACTCCCCGGCTGCCGATTTTACCAGCCATTTCTTTATGCATGTTCATAACTTTAAGCATGGGCTCTTTATTTTTTTCGTAAAATTTGAAAGGTCCTTTAAAAGAGGCAATTTTGGCTGACTGCCAATAAGCTTGGCCGGTCATCAGCGAGGTTATGCTGGCGGCATAATTTCTACCTTCATCGCTGTCGTAAGGCAGGCCTAAGCTCATGAGCAGGGCGCCGAGGTTGGCATAGCCAATGCCCAGGGCCCGGTAGTCATAAGAGTTTTGTTCGATGGCCGGAGTAGGGTAGCCGGCATTATCAATAATAATTTCCTGGGCAGTAATAATAATTTCTACCGCTTTTTTAAAGGCCCCGATATTAAAATTGCCGTCTTCGTTCCTGAGTTTTATTAAATTTAAAGAAGCTAAATTACAGGCCGAATCATCTAAAAACATATATTCAGAACAGGGGTTAGAGGCGTTAATGCGGCCGGAATTAATACAGGTATGCCATTTATTGCTGGTGGTATCGAATTGCAAACCGGGATCGCCGCAGACCCAGGCGGCTTCGCAGATTTGTTTCATTAAATTTTTGGCTTGGTAGGTATCGGCCGCTTCGCCGGTTTTTACATACTTGGTCTGCCATTCACCATCGTTTTCCACCGCTGCCATAAATTCATCAGTTATCCTGACGCTGTTATTGGCATTTTGAAAAAAGATGGAGGAGTAAGCTTCGCCGTTTAAGGAGCCGTCATAGCCCAGTTCTATTAAAGACCAAGCCTTTTTTTCTTCTTTGGCTTTGCAGTTGATAAACTCCTCGATATCCGGATGATCAATGTTTAAAATTACCATTTTAGCGGCGCGGCGGGTTTTGCCTCCGGATTTGATAACTCCGGCAAAAGCATCAAAGCCCTTCATAAAAGAAACCGGCCCAGAGGCCTTGCCCGAAGAGTCGGCTAAATATTCCTTAGAAGATCTTAAAACAGAAAGATTAGTGCCGGTGCCGGAGCCATATTTAAAAAGCATGCCCTCGGTTACGGCCAGATTAAGAATAGAGCGCATGTCGTCTTGGACCGAGTTAATAAAACAGGCGCTGCATTGCGGATGCTCGGCAAGGCCTACGTTATACCAGACCGGTGAATTAAAAGCAGCGTATTGGTTAACCAGCAGATAAGTAAGTTCGGCTTCGTAAATATCGGCTGTTTCGTCGGTTTTGAAGTAGTTTTGTTCTCTGCCCCAGTTAGTTATGGTTTTAGCCACCCTGTCAACCATTTGCTTAACGCTAGTTTCCCTTTCTTTGGTGCCTAAGCGCCCTCTAAAATAATGGGAAACAGCAATATTAGTGGCTGACTGCGACCAGTGGTTGGGGATTTCTACATCTTTTTGAGAAAAAACAACCCCGCCCTTGTCGTTAGTAATAGAAGCCTCTCTAAAATCCCATTCAATCTCTTCGAAAGGATGAATGCCTTCTTTGGTAAAGTATCTATTTACCTCTAAGCCCTTCTTTGCCCTTTTTATAAAAGGAATGCCAGCCCTGGCTTGTTTTGCCTCTTCTTCCGCAGCTTCTTCAGCTTGAAGAGTAGATTCCGGCTTTTGTTTTTTGGGGAAAATATCCATTTTTAGTGATTTTAGAGAGAAAAAAAAATTAGGATCCCGGTGAATTACAGTATTTTGAGAAATACTATATTTAGTAGCCTATATTACTATTATAGCACAATATATAGATAATTATAAATTTCAGGAGCCCAACTTTATTTTACTTTTTATTTTACGTTTTATTTTTACTTAAATTTAATTAAGTCAATCAGCATTAATAATTATACCCCTCTTTTTTATTTATGGCAAAGCCCTAAAAACAAAGAGATTTTGAAAGGGCTGGGGATAAATCGGGGGAAATATTTGAGGATTGATGATTGAGGAATTTAAAATTGTTGACAAAAACATTGATTAATATAAGATTTTAGATAATGTTCATTTTAACAGGAGGGATGACATGGGAGAAGGCATGAATGCTGGCAGGCCCAGAACCGAGTTGTTGACCCGGTGTCCGATACCTAACTGTGATTGTCTTTTAACAATTACTAAGAGAGATGGAATCTGGCGTTTTACATGTGCTAAACACCCAAAACGAAAATTTAGACGATTAACAGAAAAAGAAATTAAAAAGTATAATTTAAATCGTTTTGGGATTCAACCAACTCGGAGGAAGTAATAATGAGTCACCTTAAAAATCCTGCTTTCAACAAAAGGCAGGATTTTTATTTTTAATTATTTAAGTTTTTAAATAATCTCCACTTCACATTCAGCGCTCTCCTTAAATTTTTTAGCATCTTCTTCACTGCCCACAATACTGCCGTAATGCATAGGAATGGCCAGCTTGGGCTTGATGGCTTTAGCAGCTTCCACAGCTTCCTGCCAAGTCATCACATAAGTGCCGCTAACAGGGAGCATGGCTACATCTATATCTTTAAGTTCTGCCATTTCGGGAATATTATCGGTATCGCCGGCATGGTAAATTTTAACTCCCTTAAAGTCAATAATATACCCGACCTTGCCATCTTTTTGAGGGTGATAAACCGCGCCGGCTGAACGGAATTTATTTAAATTATAAGCAGGCACAGCTTTAACTTTTAAGTCGTCAAATTCAGCAGCTTCCCCGTGGCCCATAAAAATCAGGGATTCTACTTTGAATTTGCTTAAAAATTTTTGTTCCAAACCGCAGCTTTCGGAAGCAATAATTATTGTTTTGGAACTTATAATTTTTTTAAGGTCATTTTCACTGCAGTGGTCAAAATGCTCATGGGTGATAAAAATATAGTCTGCCGGTTCAATTTGATTCTCCTTTAAGTTATAGGGGTCAATATAAATAACTTTGCCACCCGCTTTAATCCTGAAAGCATCGTGCTCAAAATGGTCGATTTTTATACCCTGATAGTCCATATTTTAAATTAACGCTCTTTTTTTAAGTTTGTCAAGTTATTTACGATTTATAAGGCGCGATTCCGGAATCGCGCCTTAATAAATTCAACTTAGAGACAATTGAATTAAAGAATTATTGCAGACATCTATAAATAAACCATTTATTAATAACACTGAAGTAATTTTTATATTGATGATTTTTTATTAAATTCAATAACTTTTACTTTTTTATTATGCCAATCAGGAGTTATGATATTTTTTAAAAAATAATCTATTGTTTGCTTTTTTCTGGTAACCACAAATATTCCTGGTTGTTTTATGCTTTTTAAAAGTTTAAACCATATTTTCACTTTAGTTTTATATGAATCGGAGTAATATGGTTTTTTTTGTGGATAAATGGTTTCTAAAAATTTTAAATCTTGCATTGTTTCAACCTCGTCAACAATAATATAATCGGCATTCTTAAGACGGCTAGCCGATATTTTTTCACAATTACTGAAATAAACAACCTTTTTATGGTTTTGACTAAAGAAAGGCAAAAGGCGGTTTTTAATAAACCATGTTTTACCGCTATCGCTAGGGCCAACCAAAAATACATCTTGTTCGGATGATAAGGTTTTTAGTATTTTATTTTCTAAATGAAGATTTTTCATATTTGTTATTATAACAAAATTTTAAAAAAAGAGGGCAAGAAGAAATATTTCCTCGCCCCCGTTGCCGTTATTCAACGACGGTTAATTCTTGCGACATGGCACTAGTTGGGCCATTTTACAGCCTGCTCCCGCTTTGGAATGCTTTAGATGAGCACGATTTTGCGCCGTGCGAGATCGCTGCACTGATTGATATGTACTTCGCTTTCATTGCTTCACCTCCTTTTTATGCGAGTAAAAGTTAATCACGTCACATTTGTGGCGTGACGGTTTACGAAAGTCGCCGTTTTCCACTAGAGCAATACCAATACAACTATCACAATAATCGCGTAGGTGACATACATTACATTGTGTCATTTCGCGTAAACTGAATTGCTCCATAGTTTTCCGGCGGCTTATTAGGATTTCCTTTATAGGTTGTTGTAGTAAATTGCCTAAAGGCAGTCTTAGGTCCAAACACGGATACACAATACCGTCCGGTCCTATGGCGATTTGGTCCCTGCCAGCATAACAAACTGTTAGACTGTCTTGGCAATTTCTGTAGATTTTTTGAGGCGTGAATCCGTTTATTTCTTCCAAAAACGGTCTTAATTTCCCCTCCATTTCTTTTGCCGACAAACGGAAAGAAGTTGCCTTGCCATTACCTGACCTGTTAGGAGTTATATAAGGGCTGTAAAATATGTTTACTCCTAGTCGTAATAAGTAATCATGTATCTCCCTTATCCGATCAATATTATGTTTGCCAACCAAGACAGATAAGGTTAATGGTATTCCCGCATCAGCCATAGCTTTTACCGAACATTCAATCTGTTTTATTGGATAAACTGTTTGAGTATAATCTGACCAGCCGTCAGACACTTCATAGATAGAGATTTGAACATCTAGAAGTGTTAGGGCTGATAGATCTTTTATTATTTTATCGTTAAGTAGTGAGCCGTTGGTTTTAATTTCTAAAATAAAACCAAGTTTAGTGTAATAGTTCATTATCTCCATCGCGTCCGGCCTTAAAAATATCTCTCCACCAGTAAGAAGTAAAAACAGAGAATTTTCGGCTAGTAGATCATTTCCAAGACGGAAGAGGTGTTGTTTAATTAGGCCTTTCGCATCGAAATTATCCAGATAACACCCACGACAGCGTTGATTGCACCGGCCAGTCAATTCTAAGTTGACGTTGATTGGCACCCAATTACATATTGCATATTCCGACAGGAGTTCCAGGGAATTTTTTTCTTTGGGACCATTAAGAATATTTTCATTTGATGGTGATTTACCTTTAAGAAATTTTTTCACTAATTGCTGAATTGCCGACCAGTCGTTAAGGATGTCATTCTGGTCTTGCCTGTTGAACTGAGATAAAAAAGTTTCCGGCAATTTAAAGTCGCTCCTGTTAACACATTGTAATGCTTGTGAGGCCAGTGTTCCGTTAAGAAACAAAGAGTCCCCTGTTTGAGTGTTAAAGATAAAGGAAGCGTTTCCAAAATCTCGGGTTACGTATTGCATTTGTCTCTCCTTTATTTTTTAAAGAACAGAAATTATTATATTGTACTAAATTAGACGTAAAAATCGTCTAAATGTTACAAAAATAAAACAAGGACACCGATATTATCGAATAATGACCCTGTTTAATTCTTGTACTTAAAATATAGTCTATTATCTAAATAATGTCAACACATGCACTCAACTAGACCACCTCTATTGAATTAGTAAGAGAATAACATAAATTTTATAATACTTTATTTATTGTTCTTCAACCTTGCCCTTGTCCGACTGCCACGTGCCGTGGATATTACAGCGCTCCTTGGCCATCAACTGATCGAGGGAATTAAATTCCACTTCAAAAATGGCCTGGGCCTGGTCGCCGGGATTTAAATCCTTATGTTCAGTCAATTGGCCATCCTTATAAAGCTCAATCCATTGAATCCAGTGTTCCTCAAGCATGGGGTGGGCCGTTGCGCCTACTTTAACTAACACTTGTTTATCGTCAACTTTTTCTAAAACAGGGATATGTTTTTCGGCCGGCTCGCCTCGCTTCGCGGTCGAAGCGGGTTCGCCTGCTATTTGTTCTATCATAAAAAATGTGATTAATGATAAATGATCAAGGTTAAAAGTTTTTTCTAGCCAATAAACACCCAAACTCCCTCGTCCGGGCCTTTGGGTCCGCCTTCGGAGCCGGCTTTGCAGACCGGGCAGACCACAAAGATATCGCCTGCCTTTAAATCCATCACGTGGCCGCAGACAACGCACTGGTACTGGCCGTCTTTTTCGGCTATTTCGCCCACTTTGTATTCTTTTTGTTCGGAAGCCATAATATAAATGATTAATGATCAATGACAAATGAAAAATGACTGTTATTATTACTTTTCATTTATCATTTTTCACTGTCATGCTTTTCTATATAATATCTTACCAATTCCTCAACTTCTGGTAAACAAGAAGGATCACCAGTACCGACTTTGGTTTTGGCCTGAACCTCGGCCAGGGTTTTAGCGCCGTCTTTAACGGCCTGTTCAATGTCTTTTTCAGTAATATTCAGTTTTTTATCAATCACTCTTATGCTTTTATCTTTAATCCTGTTTTCTTGATTGGTTTTTTTGAAGTAATCGTTAATGGCTGCTTCTAAAGCTTTGTCGCCTAAAACGCTGCAATGGATTTTTCTGTCGGGCAAACCGGAAAGACGATTGATAATATCGGTCGGGGTAATTTTTAAAGCGTCATCAATTTTCATTCCGCCATTTTCGGTAGCCATAACCGAGAGCGCCGAAGTAGAAGCAATGGCCGAGGCGCAGCCAAAGGTCTGCCATTTAAGATCTGTAATTTTTTCAGTTTCTTTATCAACTTTAATCCAGACTTTCATCATATCGCCGCAGGCCGGGGAGCCGACCAGGCCCAGGCCGTCGTAGCCCTCGGGCGCTTTAGAAGCAAAGTTTTGCGGTTCAAAAAAGTGCTGGCGGACTTCATCGGAATAAACCCATTCCTGACCGCCGGCATCCTGCAGGTCAACATTGGCTTGCGGCTGTTCCTCAGTTTTAGGACTATCATCAGCTTTTTCATCGTTGGTAGATTTTTTAAATATATTGAAGATTGACATACGTTATTTGATTATTATGCGCCATAGGCGCACCAGCCTCTGGCAGGGATTAATTGATTATTAGATTAATTGATTTATTAATTCAGATATTCAAATAGACAAATAAGCAAATATTCTATCAGTCATTTAATTTAACCGGCGACATAGCTCTTAACTTTTCGATAATCGGCGGAAAAACTTTGAGCACGTAGTCAACGTCATTTTGAGTATTAACATGACCAAGCGAAAATCTGATGCTGCCGTGCGCCATTTCGTAGGGATGCCCCAGAGCCAGAATTACATGCGAGGGCTCCAAGTCGCCGGAAGTGCAGGCAGAACCGGTAGAAGCGCAAATGCCATATTCATCCAAATGCAGCAGCATGGCTTCGCCTTCAATATCCATCACCGTCACATTAACATTATTTGGCAAACGTTTAGCGGGGTGGCCGTTTAAAACAACTTTGGGAATTTTTAAAAGCCCGTCAATTAATTTATCACGAAGCTCTGCCAGTCTTTGGCTTTCTTTGCCTTTTTCTTTCTGCGCCAGTTCCAAAGCAGTAGCCAGTCCGACAATTCCTGCCACGTTTTCTGTGCCGGCGCGTTTGCCCGATTCTTGTCCGCCGCCGTGAATCAATGAATTAATATTTACGCCTTTTTTAACATACAAAACACCGGTGCCTTTGGGTCCATAAATTTTACTGCCGTTGATGGTCATCAAATCAACGCCTAGCTCGTCAACATTCATGTCATAATAACCGGCGGCCTGGCAGGCGTCGGTGTGATAGATTATTTGGTTATTTGAATCATTGTTTAATTGCTTAATTGTTTGACCAATTTTTTTGATTGGCTGGATGGTGCCGATTTCGTTATTAGCAAACATAATAGAAACTAAAATTGTTTCATCGCGAATGGCTTTTTTTAGTTCATCGAGCTTTAAAATTCCTTCTTTATCAACGGGCAGATAAGTAACTTCGAATCCCTGGGTTTCTAAAAATTCGCAGGCATGCAGAACTGCGTGATGTTCGATGCTGGATGTAATAATGTGATTGCCTCTAGCTTTATTGGCTAAAGCCGTACCAATTAGAGCATGATTATCGCTTTCTGTTCCTGAACCTTCAAAAATAATTTCTGTTTCGCAGCAGCCAAAAATATTAGCCACTTTACTGCGGGCATCTTCGATAGCTGCCTTGGCTTCCCTGCCTTTAAAATACAAAGAAGAAGGATTGCCGTATTTATTTTCCCAAAACGGTTCCATGGCCTTAACCACCTCCGGCCTTAAATAAGTAGTGGCGGCGTGGTCTAAATAGATTGTTTTTTTATCACCGGTCATTTTATTATTGATCATTGATTACTGTTCATTAAATTGTAGTTATTAATATTATCATAATCAGGAAATAAGACAAGAACCATTGACAATTATCCTCAAACTGCTACACTGGATTATCAAAAGTACATTTAATTAAGGAGAGCACCATGATACAAGTAAAAGAGACCAGAATTCTTTTGTTAATCCCCTGGCTCTTGAAATCAAAAGGGTATAAGATAGTGCTTTCGGAAGCAGAGATATTAGGAGGAGTCTTTGTCTTTGTTGCATCAACAAAACTGATTGAAAAATTTTCCGTTTTGAGGCAGTGGCTAAATATCACTACCATACAAGAAAATGACCCCGTCCGGATTTTGGCAGACAGAATGCCACACCCGCCTGATTTTTTTGTGCCTGTAAAATTACGGACAGTTCTTGGACATATTAGGAGGGTGCTGAAATTTAGGTTTAGATCCAGAAGCGAAAATGATTGGCCGGATTTTAGGAGAGAAAACTTCTCTAACTTCCCGGCATAAAAACGGCTTAATGATACGAGCCGTTTTTTTACATAACGATAGGGACACAAATTTTTGTGTCCCTACTTGAATTCCTTCATCGCTTGAGTCAGATCAACATTACCCAGTTTTTTTTCTACTAAAGCTTCTTGGGCAAGTTGAGGTATCTGATCTTTATAAGTTTTTTTTGTTTCTTCAAAAAATAAACCAATGGGCAGTTTGTTTGGTTCATTAGCTTTTTCCCAAGCTTTTTTTCTGTCAGTCGGTTTATAGTCAGTTTCTTCCAGTTTATAAACTCTTTGCTTGAACCAGTCAAAAGTATTCAGTTTATTAAAAGTGACGCAGGGCTGGAGAACATTCAAATGGGCAAAGCCGGGATGCTTAAGGCCTTTGATAATCAAGTCAGTTAAGTGTTGAACTTCGCCGGCAAAGCCCCTGCCCACCCATGTAGCATCGCTGGACAATGCCAAAGCCGAGGGGTTGATTGGCTCTTCTAAGTTGCCAAAGGGTGTGGATTTGGTTACAAAGCCCTTGGCCGAAGTCGGCGAAGTTTGGCCGGTGGTCAAGCCATAAATTTGGTTATCGTGAGTCAAATACAAAATATCAACGTTCCGGCGGCAGGCGTGGATAAAATGATGCAGACCAATGCCAAAACCGCCGCCATCGCCATTAAAGGCAATTACGGCTTTAAGTTTATGGTTGGCCCAGCGAATAGCTTCGGCCGGCGGCACGGCCCGGCCATGCAGCGCGTGGCAAATATAGCCCTTGATGAAGTTGGCGCCGTTGCTGTTACAGCCAATATCAAAACTAAGCGCAACTTCGTGGGGCCTGATATTAAGCTTAACCAAAGCCTGCCGCACCGCCAGCCAAATGGAAAAATTGCCGCAGCCGGGACACCAGGTAGGGGCAATGGCAGTCTCGTAATCTCTGATTGTTAATTGTTTATTGTTCATAATTTATTACAGAGCATATTGGTTATAAATTCCAATCCTCAATTTAATTGAGGACAAATTCCAAGCTCCAAACAAATATCAAATTTTAATTTATCAAATTCCAAACCTTTAGTTATTAGAATTTATTTGTTATTTGGATTTTAATTTATTTATGGCTTCAACTATTTCCTCTGGATAAAACGGCCGGCCGTCGTATTTTAGCAATGAATGTTGAATATTAATGCCTGTCTGCTGTCTGATCAGTTGCTTTAATTGGCCGGTCTGATTGCCTTCAATAACTATAGATTTTTCCGGATTAATATTTTTGGTGAAAAAATCAACCGGAAAAGGTAAAAGATACTGCAGATGAACCAGCTGAACGTTGTTAAGCTCTTTCATGGCTTCTAAAGCCGGCATTTTAGTTGAGCCCCAGCAGATAATTGTTTTATCAGCGTTTTTATCGCCATAAATTTTGGGGTCAGGAAGTTCTTGGGCCAAAGCCGGAAGCTTGGCCATTCTTTTTTCCATTATTTTATTTCTTACCTCCGCCTCTTCGGTAGAATAGCCGTATTCATCATGCTCGTCGGAATTGGCCTGATAAGTCCCGCCCTTCATGCCCGGCAGTGTTCGTGCAGAAATACCATCAGCAACAAATTGATAGCGCTTATAATCCTTAATTTTATCAAGCTCTGTCTGGGTCAGAATCCGGCCTCTGTCAATTTTAACTTTTGCAGTATCAAAAATTGCTACGCTGTGAGGCCCTTCGGAAGTATATTTATCAAGAAGTATTATTACAGGAATCTGATATTTATCCGCTAAATTAAAGGCACCAACAGTTGCCCAAAAAGCTTCCTCGGAATCGCCGGGCGCTACCACTACCCGCAAAAATTCACCGTGCGAAGCGTGGACAGCGTGCCATAAATCGCCCTGGCCGGTCCAGGTGGGCAAACCAGTGGCCGGCGCCGTGCGCTGGGAAAGTATAACCACTAAAGGTATTTCGGCAATGGCGGCAAAGCCCAAGCTTTCGTTCATTAAGGCAAAGCCGCCGCCCGAAGTGGCGCACAGCGAGCGCGCGCCGGCAAACGAAGCGCCAATGGCCATGTTAATCACCGCAATTTCATCTTCCGCCTGCTTAACGACCATATCATAATTACGTTCCTGCTTGGCTAAAAAGTGGAGGATAGAAGTTGCCGGCGTCATGGGATAAGCCGCATAGAATTTACAGCCGGCAGCCAGAGCGCCTAAGCTCACTGCTTCGTTGCCGGTAATTAAGATTCGTTCCGGAGCTTTAATCTTGGTTAGTTTGGGTTTGCCGGTTATTAATTCAGAATTTTGACCCACAAATTCATAACCCTTTTTAGCCGCCTCTATATTCTGCTGAATAATTTTTCCCTTTTTGCTTGCAAATTCTTCTTTAATCAAATCATTTAATATTTCTAACTCGCCTTGGTAAATTCCTAAGCTGGCTCCCATGGCCACCGTATTCTTCATTAAATCGGTGCCGCAGATTTCTTTGGAAATTTTATTCAAGGGAACTTCAAGATATTTTAAACTTGGTTTTTTATCGGGGATATTGGGAATTTTTTCCGGATCGTAAATTACCGCTCCGCCATCAGTCAGTTCGCCCTGATTTTGGACAATGGTATTCTCATTAAGAGCAATTAAAATTTCTATATTTTTCTTTTGGCTTTTTACATCCTTAGGGTTAGCATGCACTTGGTATGTGTTATGTCCGCCCCTGATCAGCGAAGGATATTCGGTATAACAAAAAACCTGCCAGCCGTGCCTTAAACAGGTTTTGGCAAACATGCGGCCAACGGACATTATCCCAAAACCGGCGGGTCCGCAAATTTTCCAGTTAATTCCTAAAGTCATAAATTTTAATTCTCCGGCCAAAGTTTATTGCCGCTGCCACTATGAATTTCGATAGCCGAAACCGGGCAGGCCCTGGCGGCGTTAATAATTTCCTCGTCGGTGTTGTTGGGCCGTTCTTTAACCAGAGGTTTATTGTCGGCGCCCATTTCGAAAGCGCCGTCAGCTAAGGCCACGCAGGTGCCGCAGCCGATGCAGATGTCTTTAAGGATATTGATTTTCATTGAGTTGGTGTGGTTAATTATTATTGGAACATTAGAGCATTGGAACATTGGAGTAATTAGAGTATTAGAACATGTGATTAAATGCTCTCATGCTCACATGCTTCCATGTTCTCATGCTAAACTCCGCCACTTTGGAATTATAAAAGCGAAAGGGTATAGTAATCATTATTTTACCACTTTAGAAAATTATGGCAAATTACTTACATCCCAGGAGAGTTCCTTAGCTTCCGCCGGAGCTGGCTATGCGGCATAACATCCTGTGGTCAAAAGGGATTTACATTACTCGTATAAGGGAGGTATAATAATATTACTTTATGAACAACAATAATAGCAAGCCGGGCGAGAAATATTTACTGCTGGTTAATACCGGTTTAATCAAAAAAAAATTTATCATTCAAAGATTAAAAGCTCTCAATTTTAAGTTAGTAGTCTTGAATAAAGAAAAGAATTGGGCAGAGCCCTATGTTGACCATTGGATTTTAGCCGATACCTTTAATCATCAGGAGGTTATTCAAAATATTAAATTGTTTATGGCGGCCAATCCCGGGGTTAAAATCGGCGGCGCCATCACCTTTTGGGAAGATGATGTTTTGCTGGTTTCTAAGATAATCGACAAGTTTAATCTGATTGGCATACCGTTTAATCTGGCCAAGACCGTCAGAAATAAATTTTTGTTCAGGGAGTTTTGCCGGACTAACGGTTTACCGGCTCCGCAATATAAATTAATAAAAAAGCAGGAAGATTTAAAGAAAATAAGCCAAACTTTTAAATTCCCCATGGTCATTAAGCCGGTTTACGGCTCCAGTAGCGCTTATGTGGTTAAAGTGGAGAACGAGGATGAACTATTTAATACTTATCAGTATATAAAAAATAATATTTCCACGACCGTTGAGTCGGCCTTGACCGAAGGCCTGGAGGTGCTGGTGGAAGAATATATCGACGGCGATGAAGTGGATATTGATATTCTGCTGCAGAACGGCAAAATTAAATTTTATTCCATCACCGATAATTACAGAACCAACGAGCCCTTTTTTATTGAAACGGGCTTTTCTATTCCTTCCAGCCTGCCTTTAAAGAGCCAGACAGAGTTGTTTGTAATGGCCGAAGATGTTTTGGAAAAGCTGGGCGTGCAAAACGGCTGCATTCATTTTGAAGCCAAGGCCGCTAAAAACGGGCCGGTGCCTATTGAAATTAATCTGCGCATGGGCGGCGATGAGGTTTATTCCTTTATGAAAGGCGCCTGGAACGTAGATATGATAGACCTGGCCGCCAAGATTGCTTTGGGCGTTTTTATTAAGGTAAAAAAACCGGAGGTGCCCAGAAAATATTTCACCGGCCAGGATTTTTTAACCGAGGATTCAGGCATTTTGGTTACATTGGATATTGATGAAAAATTAAAACAGCAGAAATATTTAGAAGAGCTCCATTTTTATAAACAGATTGGCGATCCGGTGCTGGCGCCTCCCGAGGGCTATGAGTACTTGGGCTGGATAACCGTGGCGGGCGATAATCTGCTGGATGCCGAGGATAATTTAAAAGAGGCCTTAAAATTCATCAATTATTCTGTGGCTAAATTTGATACCGAATCGGCCTTTGGCAAAACCTCCAGAAAGAACCGCTTTTCTTCGGCGGTTTTAAGAAAAAATTTAGTTTTAAAAGCCGCTAAAATTGAACAGATCAACAGGACGGCCAAGCAGGATTTAAAAAATCTGCGAATCGGCATAGGCTATAATTTATACAGCGAAGGGGCGCAGGAAATTCAAAGAGAGCTGACTACAACCGCCTTAGCCATAGAACAAGCGCTTAAGGCAAAGGGCTATCAAGCCAGCCTGATAGATTTTAATAATTTTATTAAAGCTTTTAACGAGCTTAAAAAGGGCGAGATCGACCTGTTTTTTAATCTGGCCGAACAGATAAATTTTGATGACCGGCAGATGGCTAATATACCGGCTATTTTAGACGCTCTGCAAATACCTTATACCGGCTCCTCGGCCTTTACTTTGCATTTGGCTAAAGATAAAATAAGGGCTAAGAAACTATTGAGCTTTCATAACATACCCACTCCTAAATGGGATTACGCTTTCGATTTAGAAGACGAGATCGATCCGGAGCTGGAGTACCCGCTTATTATCAAGCCCGGCAACGCCGATAAAACTTTCGGTATTTCCAATGAGTCGATAGTTACCAACAAAAAGGATTTGGATAAAATGTTAAAAAGAATAATTGTGGAATACCAGTCCCCGGCCCTGGTGGAAGAATACATTGAAGGCGATGAATATGATGTTTCCATTTTGGGCAGCGAATTCGAGGATTTAGAAGTCTTGCCGTTAATCCGTTCTATCTTTAAAGACCTGCCTAAAAGATACTGGCGGATTTATACTCTGGAAGCTAAATTTTCCAGCAAACCGGTGTATCATAAAATAAAGCTGCAGCAGCCGGCTAAAAATATCAGCAAAAAGCTGGAAACTTTAATTACGGAAATCGCTCTGGATACTTATAATATTATGGACTGCCAGGACTACGGCCAGGTGGAAATTAGGGTAGATAAGGATAACAATCCCTATGTTTTAGAACTTAATCCCAACCCTTCTTTGGCGGAGAAAGCTTTTTTGCCCCGAGCCGCTAAATTAATTAATCTGCAATACCCGGAGCTGTTAGAGGAGATTATTTCTTTAGCTATCAATCGTTATAAAAGAAAAACTATGATTTAATAAATTTATGGAAAAGAAAAAATTTTTATTTTATTCTAACTACGGCTTAATCAGCGATATTGCCTGGCAAGTAATAAAAGAAGGTCATGAGGTAAAAATGTACATCGAGGATAAAGAGTTTAAAGATTCAGCCGACGGCCTGGTACCCAAGGCGGATGATTGGCAATCTTGGATAGACTGGGCTGAAGTTATTGTTTTTGACGATTCAATTGGCCAAGGTCTAAAGGCAGCTAAGTTAAAAAGACAGGGTAAAAAGGTCATTGGCGGCACTCCTTATACTGAAAGATTGGAAGAAGACCGTTCTTTTGGTCAAGAAGAGCTTAAAAAAGCCGGGATAAACATTTTATCTTATCAAACATTTACTAACTTTGATGAAGCAGTTAATTACGTTAAACAAAATCCTGACCGATATGTTATTAAGCCCAGCGGAGAAGCTCAAAATATTAAACGGTTATTATTTGTCGGCATGGAAGAAGACGGCAGCGATGTTGTGCGGGTGCTGGAGGCCTATAAAAGAGTCTGGTCTAATAAAATAAAGGTTTTTCAGCTGCAAAAACAGGTTAACGGAGTTGAGGTGGCGGTGGGAGCGTTTTTTAACGGCCATAAATTTATTTATCCTATCAATATTAATTTTGAACATAAAAAATTATTTCCGGGTAACATTGGTCCGGCCACCGGCGAAATGGGCACCAGTATGTTCTGGAGCGGCCCCAACAAACTATTTAACCAGACTTTGTTAAAAATGGAAGCCAAGCTGGCCGAAGAGGGTTATGTGGGCTATATAGACATTAATTGCATTGTTAATAATAACGGCATTTATCCTTTGGAATTTACTTCCCGTTTTGGCTACCCCACCATCAGCATCCAGCAGGAAGCCATGATCACTCCGATCGGCGAATTTTTATACGAATTAGCCCTCAATAAAGATCCTAATTTAAAAGTTAAAAAGGGCTTTCAGATCGGCATCAGGGTAGTGGTGCCGCCGTATCCGTTTAGGGATAAAAAAACTTTTGATTCCTATTCCAAAGACGCCACCATTGTATTCAAAAAATCCAATCTGGACGGCATTCATATTGAAGACGTAAAATTGGTCAATGACCAGTGGACAGTTACCGGTTCGGCCGGCGTGGCCCTGATTGTGGTGGGCGCCGGTTTAACCATGAAGCAGGCCCAGCAGCAGGTTTACAACAGAATTCAGAATATTTTAATACCCAATATGTATTACCGCGATGATATCGGCGAGAGGTGGTACGAAGACAGCGATAAACTGCATAGCTGGGGCTATTTGCGTGAAAATTAGGGGGCAATTGACAAAAAATTCATTTACTGCTAAACTTATCCTACTAATTATTAAGTGTTTTGTTTAGCTTAATTATTCAAAAGAGCTTTTTGACCAGAATCAAGTCTGATTTGACTAAAGTCTGGCTTGACTCAATCAAAATCGAGCTTGGCTCGATCAAAGTCGTTTTGAAAAGTTGGCAGGCAAAATACAAAAAAGTCATTCAACATGAATCAAGGAAACGACTTTGGTCAGCGCCAGATGTATCAAGGCAGTTGGACCTGCTCCGGTTGCGGGGCAGAAATTAAAGAATTGCCTTTTGAGCCAGACGGTGACAGGCCTCTCTACTGCAGGGATTGTCATCAGCAAAGAAAAAGCAGCCGTCCTAAAAGGCGATTCTAAAGCAGGGAGCTGTCCAAATTAAACTAAAATTATTTTCCTTAAGAAAATAAGTTCCAACCCAGCCCCGCAAGGAGCTGGGTTTGGTTTTAGACACATAATTCATCTTTTAAAGACCTCAATCGTAAATAAAACCCTTTAGTGTGAATAGAGTTTAATTTTAGTTTCCGATAATCATAATGGTGCAGCCACTCGTGAAGCAGGGTGTTTAAAAAAGTTTTAGGCGCCAAGATCTGGCCCCTGACGGCCGTCAGATTTTGAATATAGATGTAGTTGGATTTTGGCCGGTAATAGCCATACCGCTTGGCAACAACCCGGCCGTTGTATTTTTTGTGATACTGCCTAGTGTCGGAAATTTTTACTTTGGCTTTTTCTAGGCCGGCGTTATTATCGAGTTCGTCAATTAAAATGTTAGCCAACATCTGCCTGTCAGCTGTTTTTTTTGAATTCATAATATCATCAGCCGCCTTTTTGGCCTTGGGAGAAACAAAAAAATCCACCGAGGTAATGGAGTTGCTCTTTTGATAATTTTTGCTGGCCGGCGATTTTATTAGAAACATTTTTATTCCATTAAAGTCAATAAATACATTATAAATGCTCCGATGATAAAACTCACCAGTTGCAGCAGCGACTTGGACATTTTAGTTTCTTTATGAAGTTCGGGAATCAGGTCGGCCGTGGCAATATAGATGAAGCCGGCGGCAGCAATTGGCAGAATATATAAAGTTAAAAGCTCATTATTTTTTCCAAGCAGAATTCCAATTATTACTCCTAAAAGGGCTATCGAAGCTGAAAGTAAATTGTAAATAATTGCTTTGGCTTTACTAAAGCCGCTATGCAGCAGTACGCCAAAATCAGCAATCTCCTGGGGAATTTCATGGAAGATAATAGCCAGAGTCGCAGCAATGCCTAAAGGTATCGAAATTAGGTAACTGGCGGCGATTATCAATCCGTCAATAAAGTTATGCAGTCCATCACCGACTAAATTCATCTTGCCTAAATGGTGAGGATGTTCTTCGCAGTCCGGTTCGTGGCAGTGGCGCCAGTGAATATATTTTTCTAAAACAAAAAAGATAAAAATGCCGCCAATCAGCAAGGTTCCGGTTTTGGCCCCAAAACCTATTTGCCCCACAACCTCCGGCAGCAAATGAAAAAAAGCGCCGCCCAAAAGCGCGCCGGCCGAAAAGCTGACGAACAGAATCAAAACCTTTTTTAGTTTATCAATTTTAATGACTAAAGTCAGAGCACCAATCAATGAAATCAAACTAACAACCATCACGCTGATTAAAGAATATAGCCAGATTTGTAGCATATATCAATAATAGCATAATAAGGACTGAAAAATCAAAATCCTTTGTAATTTTTTGACGGGCTTGACATTTTTTTGATATCTATTAAAATGGGCTAAACGTTCTTTTTAGAGGCAGTAGCGCAAACGGTAGTGCACCGGTCCCCAAAACCGGGGGTTGGGGGTTCGAGCCCCCCCTGCCTCGCAAAAAGTTGTGTTTTAACACTATTTTTAAGGGCCTATACCTTAGTTACAGTGGTAGACTACAAGTTTTTTACTATTAAGATACTGCTACTAATAACCTGTAGTCACCCCCTGGGCCCTCTTAACTCGTGGCAGGGGTTTAAACAGATAGCGCATCTAAAACATCTTCTGAATCTGTTTGCCCCTGCCAAACCAATTTGGGAGGGGACATCATTTTGCCCCGCGTCAACCATGGGCCGTTCTGTTCGGTTTATCTTAATAATAGCAGCAGGCTCGCGGCGCGGGGCGCCAATGTAAGCGGCCGGTTTATTAAACTGGCCGTTTTTTTATTTTTTTAAAATACCCAAACCATAAGAGATTTGTATATTTAACTTGACTTAGATATCAAAATAGTGATAGATATAAATATCAGTAGCACAAAGTTCAAAAAAAATTAGGAGAATCATCATGAAAACTGCTATTATCACAGGCACCGGCATGTCTGGGGTATTTACGGCCAGTCAGACAATGGGCTTGCCTATCTTTAACTCAGAACCAAAGAATACCACAACTCCTTATGGTTCTATACGATACCATATAGTCAGTACTGGTTCGAGATCATTTATTTTGGTCGACCGTCATTATTGTACTGTGCCATACCGCTTCCCGCATATGATTGATCATCGGGCCTACATGTATATGCTGTATAAAAGTGGTGTCGAGCATATTTTTGCCACCACTGCTGTTGGCGGAGTCAATTGGGGAGCTTTTCAAGGGAAGAAGGTTGGCTCGCTGGTCATGCCGGATGATTTAGTAGACTTAACGGCCGGGGTTTACACTTTCGCGGACGAAGGTTTTGTCCACCCCACGGCTTTCTACCGGTCAGCCAAGGGCTTGCTTTGTCCGCAAATGCAGTCGCTGATAACTGACGAAGCAGTTCTCCGCGGTGGAGTTTTAACCTGCATTATAGGCCCTGGCTATGAAACTCCGGCAGAATTGGCATTCTATTGTAATTCTATCCCGGGATTATCATTGCTGGGAATGACAGTGGCCGGCGAAGCTCGTTTAGCCAGGGAAATGGCTGCCCATTACCTGCCCATTGGCATTGTCGCAGACCTGCCGTTGGAAGATTCTTCTGTTGATGGAGAGGGAGTTGAACGAGCCGTAAAACACGCCCAGGTACAAGTGGTAAAAGCAATACTTACCGCTATGGGTCAACTTGAGGGAGGCCAGCCATCATGGAACTGTGATTGCCAAAAAAAGCCAGCGGTATTTAAATGCTTGGAGTAAGCAAAATTAAAAAGACAGCTCGTCCAGAAATGGGCGAGTTTTTTTAATAAAAAATTAAAAGATGTTTGACGGCATTATAAAAAGGTTTAATGAGTCGAGGGATCGACACGCCTCCGCGTCAAGCCCCAATGACAAGGCAATCGTGGAAGGACAGCGGAGCCAGCATGAACATTAAAATAAATAAAGCGTTGCTACGGCGTGCGAGACGTGGTTCTACCCACTTTTTAAATAATAAACAAACTCCGATGCTTGGCATTGGAGCACTCCTATTTTATTGACAAAACCAATAGAATAAGGTAATTTTGGTGAAATTGTACAATCAAAATTTCAGAAATCATCAATAATGAATGAGAGGAGATAGTCAATGAGTGAAAAAATTACAATGACTCCAGTGGAAAAGGCGTTGGCCATAGCTCATTTTACAGGAGCTTTAAAGTTTGATCTTGAAAAGGGCTTTCCGCTAAAGGCCAGTAAAGAAAGAGTGAGGTTAGGCAAAACTTCTTTAACCCCATCTCCTTTTTTTGTGAGCGAGGAAGTAATCGGCACTTCCCCTACAGCAAAAGCTTTGGCCGTTAATGCAATTAAAGAAAGAATACATGAAAAAAAAATCACCGCAGATTTAATCGTCTCTGTTTCTGCAGGAGCAAAGGAAATCGCCAGGGCTTTGGCCAATTCCTTTGGAATTCCTTTTGTAGAGCTGCCGGAAACAAAAGACAGATGGAATCCGCAAACCACCGATGCCAGCCAATTAGCTCTTTATCAAGGAAAGGTTTGCTTGCTGATCGGCGATGTGATAACCACGGGCGATACAAAGGAACGTTTCGTCGCCTTTTTGAGGAAAGCGGGCGTGGTAGTCAATGATTTGGTGGTTATTTTATACCGCCAACAAGTCAAGTGGGAGACCTTGCAGCAAGCTTCTTACAACATTCATGTGATACTGTACATCCGTCAAGTTCTCTCACTGGGATTGGAGGAAGATTTGATTACGCAGGCAGAGTATGATGCGTGCATCAAATATCTTGACGAAAATCCGCTTGATGATGTTTAGAATTCGTCCTTAGGACATAAAACCAAGACCGGCGCGTTTCTATGCCGGTCTTATTTTATTTAAAACGCCCTGCCGCATAACGGCAGGGCGCTGGGTTGGCAAAAATATCTTGAGTTATTGAGTCGCAGTATCTGGCGTTTCTGTTTCAGCGGCTGTGGGCTTGGTTTGTTTGATTAATACATTTATCCTCTGGGCCATAATGGTATGATCGGTCCAATCTGCAGAACCGCCAATAATTCTTAGCTTGTCGTTTGGCTGAATATCGCTGATAGCGATTTCTTCTCCGGCTTGATAAATTTTGGCGCTGGGCACAACCTCGATTGTCCAGTTTTTTACAGCCATTCTGGTTCTAACCAGGGTAATATCAATGGTGTTGGCGGCGGTATCAACGGCATCTACTTTGCCTAAGCGGTAAACCTTGCCTAATTTTTGGACAGAATTATTTTTAATGAATTTAGCCACTATATGGCCGGTGTTTTCGTCGCGTCGGCCAATAATTCTAACATCATCGCCTTCAGAAAATTCTTTAAGAAAGGCCTTGCCAAAATATTTTCTGATCAGCTTGGTATTTTCGTCAATATCAACTTTAATAATATCGCCGGGAGCGCCGACCAGATTATTAACATCGCCTGCTTCAAAGAAAGGGGAGTTGAGAATTTTTACATCCATAGTCAGCGGTTTAGTCAGGTCTTCCGGCAGGGTGTAAACTGTGCCGGAAACTACCCAGCGGGTAACGCGCATAAACAAGGTATCGCCTCTTCTTAAAACCACCACAATATGAGCGTTAAAAGTATAGGGGCTGTTGTCGTTATCGTCCACTACCCGGGCTCTAATCCGGTCGCCGATCTGAAAGTCGGTTAAAGCTGCCGGATTTTTTAAACCGGCCACCATTCTGGCATCGCTGGTATTAAGGGTGTAGGTTTGATTATCCCAGGTAATATCCATTTGGTTCTGCTCCGGCCTAATGGCGGCGACCCAGCCGTTTTTGCCGATATCATAGGCATGATGAGCGCGGTTTCTTAAACTGCCTGCCACAACGGCGCCGCTGTTGGTGTATTCGGTGGCGGTAAAGGTGATCTGGTCGCCGGCAATCCAGTCGCTTAAACTGGAAGCGCCAAAAGAATCGTTCTGCACTAAAGTGGCGGTTCCAACTTCCACTGTTTGGTCTTCGGTTGCGCCATTTTCATCTTCGGTTCTGATGATGATGGTGGTGTTTTCGGCCGTGGTATTGCCGATTTCAATCAAAGTGCCGGTGGTGGTGGTTGATTCGGTGGCTTCGGCAGAGGCGTTGTTAATGGCGCTTTCGCTTTCCCCGATATCAGCGGCCGTAACCTCGGAGCTGACATCAAGAACAGGATCCTCAACAGTTAAAACTTCCCCCGCTAAACTGGCCGCCGCCCAGCTTAGCTGGACCGGCATCAGCAAAGAAAAAATCAATACGGCAAACAAACTTTTTAAAAAAAGTTTTGATTTCATAATCTTACTCCTTTTTATGGCTCTAATTAAAGCTAAATTTAATCAGAGATCTTAATTAATTTTATTTGATTAGTATTAATAATGAGTCCTTAATAAGGTTATATGATAATACAATTAATTACAAGGTTTTATTTCAGTTATTTTTTACCGGCCTAAGAGCGTTAATAAACCAGGCCAAAGATGTTATAAGCCAGATAAAGCCGCCGACTTGGTCATCTTTTATAAAATACCAGATGGCAAAAATCACCCAGATGATCCCGAGCATTAAAGGGAGTATCCGGGGATAGGTTTTTTTAGTCATATATTAAAATTTTAAATATTATTATTGTTGCCCGCCTTGCTGATTTTGGGGCGGTTGAGGTTTCTTTAAAAATCCGTTAATCAGCATGGCCAGACCTACTACGGTTACAATGCCGCCGCCCAAATACCGGGCCGTGGGATTGTCCATAGAAAACAGTATCCAAATACCCACAATCAATACTATAATGCCAAATAATACTTTGCCATTTATCATATAATCACCCCCTTTCGTTTAGATGTAGCATCTGTATTTTAGCATTTTTTTGAGAAATAAAAAACAGAGTAGAATACAGGATCGCCCAATGTTTCACTTCGGAATAGAATTCAAGAGATAAAAATAAGCCGTATGGTTTGCTCAGTGGCTTTTTATTTTTGTTAAATTTTCTAAGTAATATATATTGAGAGAGGTTTTTCTAACCGTTATGAATACAATTGACTATGACTGCCTATCATTACAAAATAAATTGTTTGTCCATTATTAAACTCTTGAAAAATAGCTCTAAAATCACCATCAACATTTATACTTCTGTAATCCTTAAGCTTGCCTGATAATTTATGGTTATTTAGAAGCGGATGATTTTTGTCTGTACTAAAAAGTTCCAGTTTTTTAATAAAAGTCTGCTTAACTTTAGGAGAACATTTTTTGAATTCTTTAACAAAACGTTTGGAGTATTCAATCTTCATGCCCTATGTATTTTTTAAGAAATGAATTGCCTCTTCAGGATTATCAAAAGAGTGAACCCCCTTCTTTTTTCTCTGTTTTTCCGATTCCTTTAAAGCTTCTAATAAATAAGGGGAGGGATTTTCTTCATTCAAACTAAAATAAACAGACTTGGTTCTGATAAACTGCCGAAGATAGGCGTTTAAAACTCCGCTTAAAGATAGCCCTAGATCAGCTGCTGTTTTTTTGGCCTCACTTTTAACTTTAGGGTTAGTTTTGATGTTAATAATAGTTGAATTCATATATTTAATAGTTATACTATTTATATACTAAGTATATACTATAATTATATTTTGTCAAAACGCGAATTCTAATCCAAAGCTTAATTATTTTACCTCAACTTAGTTGTCCTTTTGAATTAATTAAGCTTGGGAGCAGAATGTAGGGAGCAAGGGTTGACTTTTTGTTAAAATTCTGTTAGTATTGGCTATAGTTTTTTATTACCAGTAATCAGTAACTGGTAACTGGTTATTGGAAATTTAAAAATTTATCATTCAAAACTCAATCGAAATTCAAAATTCAAAATTAATCATAGCCCTATCGTCTAATTCTGCTCTGACGCAAACACAAATAATGATTATTGGAAATTGTTTGAAAATTTAAACATTGAGAATTTATTGAAAATTAGTAATTGGAAATTTTAAATGGCCCTATCGTCTAATTCCGCCAGAGGCGAGGGGTTAGCCTGCCGGCAGGCAGGGACACCAGGTTTTCCCGCCAGAGGCGGGCAGGCATCCTGGTTGACGCAAATTAACATATTCAAAATTCTATTTTCAAAATTCAAAATTAATCTTGGCCCTATCGTCTAGTGGTTAGGACACCAGGTTTTCATCCTGGCAACCGGGGTTCGATTCCCCGTGGGGTCACCATCCTTCGCGTCAGTGTCTAATATTTGTAGTTTTGGCGAGGTAGGACAAAATCGTTAATATACCAAGTGGCGTTTAACTAGGTTGACGCTACGGATGGTAAACCATCTATTTTTATAAAGATTTAATAGTTTAAATATTTATAAGGGGTTCGACCTACCCGCGCCTGTAGCTCAACTGGATAGAGCGCAAGCTTCCGGAGCTTGAGGCCAGAGGTTCGATTCCTCTCAGGCGCACCAAATCCCTTTATTTTTATGTGTAGGCCTGTCCCGAGCCGTGCCGAGGGATTCAAATCCCCTTGGCGGAAAATCACCAAATTCCCAGAAATAAGTTATTTGGAATTTAAAATTTGAGATTTGTAATTTGTTTGGAAATTGGAATTTGTATCTTGTAACTTTTTAATCGTGGTGGCTATAGCATAACGGTTAGTGCACCGGGTTGTGGTCCCGGAAACCTGGGTTCGATTCCCAGTAGCCACCCCATATGGCAAAGAATAGGCGAAAAGTCTGTTTTTGCTTTTGGGTTAGGGAAGAATTGGAGTTTTCACTATCCTAGTTTGTACTAGGTAGGGAATATAGGGAATGTTGGCAAACTTTGTGGTTTTTGTGTAAGATTAAGGAATGAAACAATTAAATAAAAATTAGTGAGATTTCATGATATATACAAAAAAAGTGGATACAACAAATAAATCTACAATAAACATAGAACGTATAGATGCCCAGATAAAAAAATGGCGCGAACGTTTATTAGATTTGAGTAAGGGCAATCCATTGCTTGGAATAAACCGATCCAGAGTCAGTAAACTACTTACCATTAAGCCCGAAACGGGAGAATTGTTTAGCTCAATAGCTATAGATGCCCACTCGCTCAAAATGCCAATTGTAAAAAGAAAGAATAAAAGAAAAAGAAAGGATGAAGAGTTAAACCAAAATAAACTCTTAGAAGAAGATGAGGAACCCGAATACATTGTTAAGCCGGGTGATATTGAATTTAAATCCGAACCCAAAGACTTATTCAGAATAATGAGACGAATTTATGATAATGGCAGAACAACACTAGAAGAAAGGGGTGTAACTACATTACACTTAACGTTTGGCCTTTTAGAATGGGATGATCCAATTTTAGGCGAATCATCCTCACCATTACTATTAGTTCCCTGTCAATTGGAAAATCGAGGCTCCAATTCACATATGCTTTTAAAAATGTCTGACGAGGAACTACAAGTTAATCCAGCATTAAAACTTTATTTACGAGAGAGACATCACGTAAACCTACCTGAATTTATAGATCCTGAATTTATAGATGAGCCCAATCAAGAATCACTTAAACAATTTTTAGACGCCGTACAAAAAAAGACATCAGAGCAAAACTGGCGAGTAGTAGACAATACTTGGCTAAGCACATTCTCATTTGAATCACTTGTTATCTACACTGATTTAGGAAATATGATTGAAGAAGCTTATAATAATAAAATTGTTGCAGCCTTTGCGAACGCAAACAAAGAATCTGAAACATCAGAAGCTTTAGGGGAGGATTTAGACGAAATGGAAACTCCAGAAACCGTGCCCATTCCAGTTCTACCCGCAGACGCAAGTCAATTACACGCATTAACAATTGCTACAGCAGAAAGAAACTTAGTAGTTCACGGCCCTCCTGGTACGGGAAAAAGTCAAACTATTTCTAATTTGATTGCTGATACTTTAGGAAAAGGCAAAAAGGTATTATTTGTCAGCGCAAAAATGGCTGCATTAGATGTAGTCTATGATAGATTAGTAAAACTTGGGCTGGGTCGCTTTTGCCTAGAGGCACATAGTACAAAGGCTGGAAAAACAAAAATTATTGATGAATTAAAAAAAACAATTGAATCACCTGTGACAAGAACCAGTGATACGTTTAATGACGAGTTGGAGGAGCTTATAAAAATTAGAAATAATCTTAATAATTACGTCAAAGAAATTCATTCCAAAAAAGACCCTCTAGGTAAAACAATTTATAATGCTATAGGTTTAATCGAAAAATACCATAGTTATAGAGATCTTGATTTTGATCTACCTTGGGCAGATGTCACACGAGTAAGCAAGGAGCAACTTGAGAAAAAGCTAGAACTACTAAGGAGTCTTGAGTCACAATCGACAGTTTTTGATTCCCGAAAAAAACATCCTTGGAGAGGATTTATGCGGGATTCTAAAACTCAACTTTCTGTAGATATATTGAAACGAGGACTTAAAAATATCCTTGAAAAATATATAGAAATTAATTTAAAATTGAACCAACTAGCTGACTTGGTAATATCCCAATGGCCAGGTTTTACATTTGAAAACTTATCAAAATTAGGAGATGTATTTTCGTATTTATCGCAAACCGAGGAACTTCCTCCAGAATGGCGCGCACTAAATATCCAAGAATTAAATAAGGCAGTGTCTTTACTTGAGGAAGCATTAAACAAGCAAATAAAAAAACAGAACTTACAAAAAGAATACCAGAATATTGCAAAAATTGAACCCATAGAATTACAAAAATTACTTGAATCTTTAAAATCAGAATTCTCATTATGGACAAGGTTTTTTAAACCTAGCTATTGGCGTTGGCACTCTTCGCTTCGAACAAGTCTAAAACCGGGAATCAAAATAACTTACTCATCATTATTAAACTATAGTAAAATTTGTGAAGATATTATCGGAATAGACAAATGGTTAGTGAACAACAATAATAATTTACATACCTATTCTACAAGATCAATAGAGCCAACGGATCTAAAGCTACAAATAATTGAATACAAGGCCGCCATCAAACTTAAAGAGGCCATACTACAAAATATCATAAACGAACCCAAGGAAAATCAAATACTTGATGACAATATAAGAAAGTCGCTGTTTTTCTTATCTCAAATGATTCAAGACGTAGAATTAATTTCAATTATAAAAGATATAGAAAAACATTGGCCAGATGGTTTCACTGATAATAAGCAACCGTTATTCAATACCACGATAATCAAGGTAATTACTAGAATTAAAGAAATACTCTCCTCATTTAATAAATTACACGAGTGGGAAGTCTTACAGGCGACAATTTCAAAATGTAAAGATTCTGATTTAGGTGAACTGTTAAATTCACTCAACTCTGTGAGTTCGTCAAATGCTTCAATAATCTTTGAAAAAAAGTTTTATTCGCGATGGGTAGAAGTAATTATGGATCAAAATCCTGGCTTAAAAGAGTTTGCTGGGAGCTTACGAGAAGAACAAATAGCTAGATTTAAAGATCTTCAAGAAGAGATTGGTAAATCAAGATTAAGGAATATACAATCTGGTGCTGCTGACCCCGCGAGCGGAGTTGTAACTGCGCGTTCAACGACTGGAAACCACAGCGAAATTGGAATACTTCAAAAAGAACTACAAAAAAAGAAAAGTTTTAAGCCTCTTCGCAAACTATTTGCAGAAATTCCAAGAGTGTTACAGGCGTTAAAACCCTGTATGCTTATGAGTCCACTATCTGTTTCAACATTTCTTAAACCGGGATCAATTAATTTTGACTTGGTTGTCTTCGATGAAGCATCACAATTACCGACCGCGGAGGCAATACCATCAATATTACGAGCGAAACAGGTAGTGGTAGCAGGAGACGAAAAACAATTACCTCCGACATCGTTTTTTAAGGCTTCCTCAATTTTTCTTGAAGAAGAGGAAAGTGATGATTACGATGATTATGAACCTCTTGAATCACTGCTCGATAATTGTGTCGCGGTCAGACCCATTTTTGAAGAGTCAAAAATTGTATGGCACTATCGAAGTAAAGATGAACGTTTAATTAAGTTTTCTAATCACTATTTCTATGATAACCACTTAATTACCTTTCCTTCTGCAACAACTTCAAGCAAGGGTCGTGGTATTCATTTGATATATACACCAGAAGGTACTTGGGATAGAGGTAAAAGTCGTACAAATAAAGTTGAGGCAAAAAAAGTGGCAGAGACTGTTATTCAACAATTAGATGAATTCCCTGACAGATCAATTGGCATAGCTGCAATGAATGCTTCGCAAAAAGAGGCTATCGAATATGCTTTAGACGACTTACTTTCGGCAAAACCTACACTTACGCCACTATTTGATAAAAATAAAGCAGAACCTTTCTTTGTAAAGTCGCTTGAAAATGTTCAAGGTGATGAACGAGATACTATAATTATTAGTATTGGATACGCGAAAACACCGGAAGGCGCTCTAAGCTTCAATTTTGGCCCTTTAAACAAAGAGGGTGGTTGGCGCAGATTAAATGTTCTAGTCACTAGAGCTAAATGGCAAACGATATTAGTTACAAGTATGCAAAGTCGTGAACTGGCTGGAGTCAACCCGGGAAATAAGGGCGCCATAATGTTAAAAAACTATATAGAGTATTCGGAGCGTGATGCGAACATTCCTGCCGAACCAGTTACATTATCAGACTACGAAACAAATGACTTTGAGGATGGAGTAGCCGTAGCTTTAAAAGATAGAGGATACATTGTAGATGAGCAGATTGGATCGAGTGGTTATCGTATCGATTTAGCAATTAGAGATACACGAGACAAAGATCGTTATTTATTAGGTATTGAATGTGACGGAGCCACCTATCATAGCGCTAGAACGGCTAGAGACAGGGATATAATACGGGAGCAGGTACTTAAAAACCAGGGCTGGAAAATACATAGGGTATGGTCAACCGATTGGTTTCGTAATAGAGAAGATACGCTGAATAACATAATTAAAAGTGCAAATAACGCCCTTAAATCACCCAGTATAGAATCAATTCAGGCACCCCCCTTAAAGACCTCTCAACGAAAAGAGCAAGATAATATAAATAATTCGTTCGATTCAATCAACTCAAAAGAACTATCACCAAATAAACAATACTCCTCGGGTAAACCATATATTAAGTATGAACAATCAAGAAAATCAAACACAAAATATCTATTAAATAAATCTCAACAGCTAAATCTCGCTAATTTAATTTTTAAAATTGTCCAGATCGAGTCTCCAATTTATGAGTCACTTTTAATAAATCGCCTCAAGGAAATATGTGGAGTAATGAAAGCAGGTTCAAACATTAAAAGTAATGTAAAAAATGCAGTCCAACTGTTATCGCGAGGTCGTAAAATATACACACAAAAAGGGTTTCTATATGCTAATGGTCTTGAAGCCGATGACTTTCGATTGCCCACGGATGAAGTCCAAAGAAGCCTTGAGCAAATCTCACCTTATGAGATTGCTAATTCGGTATTATATCTCGTAGAAGACCAATTTGGTTTTGCTAAAGAACACCTGCCTAAAGCTGTTATGGGATTATTCAGTTTAAACAGGAATTGGTCAGAGGACACTAAAATTATAAGTACAACTATTGAAAAACTGATTAAGGATGGAAAGTTACGAGAAAGTGGCTATACTCTTTATCTTGAATAATAAATATCTATAAGCACAGATTAGGTATATAAATACACTCTGCCCGACTCTAAATAAGTTTATGAAAAAAGACCTTCCTAAATATATTGATTCAAAAAGAAAAGGAAATATTGGCGAATCTTTTGTCCAATATCTTTTATCGGAATTTTGTTTGGTACATAAAATAGATGGAAGTATGGATATAGGAAATGATTTTATTTGTGAACTTATAAGAGATCAGTATCCTACAAATTTACTTTTTTATGTCCAGGTAAAATATACACAAAACGAACCTCATCTTAAAAAGAGTACAATAAAATATTGGGAAGGATCTCCAATTCCAGTATATCTTTTTTGGCTTAAAGATAAGCCAATTCATTTAGAGGATTTAAGTGAATTGAAGTATAAAAGATACACACCTCAGCTTCACAACGAAAAAAAACATCTTTCAGAGAGATATAAACCTTGGTACAGGTATGATTTTTTTAGAGATTTAATAATAGATTATGTCAGATGCCAGTATATAAAAGGGTCAGCTACTATTATAGAGCCAAGGGACTTTTTAAAATTAGAAGATAAAATGACAGCTGATTTACCAATGTACATTTATGCAAAAGATGTTATTAAAGAATATTCCGATAAAATTTTAGGTCAAGGATGGATCAATCTTTATACAACAGCCTTACTACTTAGAGATAAAGATACAATAGAAGATTTAAAAAACGCTTTAAGTTTAATAAAAATTGCCAAAAATCTCTTCAAGTATAAAAGAAGTGATAACGGAAATTTTATCGATAATATAAATGAGCAAGAAAGAGAAATTGATCATTTAATAAAACAAAGAGAAGGCACTAATAATTTGGACTAAATAATAATTTATTTGCATTTTAAGTAAAATAAGTATAGTAGCTATAGTTTCCCAACCATTTCGAATAGCCACCCCACGTCCCTTCGGGGGAATTTCCAAATCTCAATTTCTAATTTCCAAATACTAACTAATTTTTTAATATCCAAAACATCTTCTGTAAAAAGGAGCTGTTTTTGTGTTATAGAAATGGATTATATCTGCTACTCATCCGTCTGAACCTAAGGGCTCATACCACAGAGTCGAAGACCGGCAGGCAGGGGTCGCAGATCATCATTTTTCACTTATCAACAAATTAACTTGTAAAAACAGGAAAAATTTAGTATAATAACAAACACTTAAGCAAGTAATAACTTTAAATTATATGATGAAAATTTTTAGAAAAAAAAGCAAAGACGCGGATTCTCAAAACAGCGAAGCTGATAATAACGAGGACTTTTTTCTAGATGATGAAAGTTCTCAAGAAAAAAAAGTGGCTGCCCAGGTCGGTGAATCGCAGGATAACGAAGCCAAGCTCGACGAAGAGTGGCTGGACGAAGATTACGAAGAAGGACAGCTTTCGGTTGATGTTTTCCAGACTAAAGACGCTATTGTTATTAAATCAACCATTGCCGGCGTTAAGCCCGAGGATATTGATATTTCCATTAATAACGATATGGTAACCGTCCGCGGCAAAAGACAGGTGGAAGAAGAAGTTTTAGAGGATGATTATTTTTACCAGGAATGCTACTGGGGCGGTTTTTCCAGGTCTATTATCCTGCCTACAGAAATTATAGCCGATAAAGTGGAAGCTAACTTAAAAAACGGCGTCCTTACTATCCGCCTGCCTAAAGCCAAAAAATCTAAATCAGTTTCCATTAAAGTTAAAGATGAAAATAAATAGTTATTTTTAAAAATTATTTATGAAGCCGGAGATTTATAAAGGCAGAGTGGAGAGGATAGAGGGGGAAGTGGCTGTTATTAGGCTCGATGATAATACCGAAGTTCTTTGGCCCGCTAAAAATTTAACTCCAAAGGCAGCTAAAGGCGTTAAAGTTCAATTTACCGTTTCTCTTGATTTGGCCGAAGAGGCAGAGCAGAAAACTGACCAGCCAGCCACCGCCATGTTAAATGATATTTTAAATGTTTCTAAAGACCAGCCAGAGTAATTATGCGCCCAAAACCATGAAGTGGTTGCTAATTATGGTAACCATTTTTTTATTTTTTCTGACTATTTTAGGACTTTTTGTTGCGGCCTATAATAATTTTTTTGAAGATCGCTTTTTCCCGGGTGTAAAAGTTATCAACTATTCTTTAAAAAATCTCAACACCCATCAATCTATTAATAAATTTCAGCAGGCGGTAGATGATTTTTTACAGAAAGGCATTACTTATAAATTTCATGACGAGGAGATCAACATCCCTTTAATTTTACCGGCTGCGGCCGATCCCGATTTGTCTATCCGCCTGATTGATTTTAAAGTAGCGGAAGCGGTTGTCCATGCTTATAATTTAGGCCGGGGCCAGGGCTATTATGAAAATTTTTTAGAACAGATGAAAGCCCTGATTTTCGGCATCAGCCTTCCTTTAAAGTATGAATTTTACCAGGAGGAATTTTTAGAGATTCTTCAGGATAAATTAGCGGAATATATCGCTCCCAAGGCCGAAGCCAGCTTGCGCTTTGATGAAGATTTTAATTTAGAAATTCTGCCGGAAAATTCGGGCACCAGTTTTAACTACCAGTTAATTTTAACTAAAACTTTAGAGCAAATCAGCCAGCTTATTAAGCAGCCTCTGGTTATAGATTTAATCCTCGATGAGCCGGCCATCAAACAGGCAGATATTACCGAATCCTTGTCAACAGAGATACAAGACTTTGTAACTAATCCTGCCATCACTTTTGTTTATCAAGATAAAAATTGGCAGGTCGGCCGGCAGGTTTTTAAAGACTGGTTAATGCTTAAAAAGGAAAACGGGCAGGTTATTTTAGGGCTGGAGCCTTCAACTACGGCCAAGTATTTAACTCAAGAGATTGCTTTGGCTATTAATCAGCCGGTGGCGGACGCTAAGTTCGAGATTAAAAATGGCCGAGTGACTGAATTTCAGGGCAGCCATGATGGCTTAGAATTAGACATCGAAAAATCCATAATTAAAACAGAGGAAGAGCTTTTTAAAAATGATAATTTAGAGATTGAATTAGTGGTCAACGAGATCAAGGCCGCGGTGGCCACAGGCAGTATTAACGATGTAGGCATCGCCGAAATACTCGGCACAGGTTATTCGGATTTTGGCGGCAGTCCCTCAAACAGGAAGCACAATATCACCATAGGCGCCGATAGTTTAAATGGAATTTTAATTAAGCCCAACGAAGAATTTTCTTTAATTAAGGCCCTGGGAGCAATTAACGCGGCTACCGGCTACAAGCCGGAACTGGTAATTAAGGGCGACAGGACCGTTCCGGAATACGGCGGCGGCTTATGCCAGATCGGCACCACTATTTTTAGAACCGCTCTGGCTGCCGGCCTGCCCATTACCGAACGCCGCCCCCATTCTTATCGCGTTAGTTATTATGAGCCGGCCGGCAAAGATGCCACTATTTACGACCCCAGGCCGGATTTAAAATTTGTTAACGATACGCCTTACCATATTTTAATTCAATCCAGAATTGAGGGCAATGATTTATATTTTGATTTTTGGGGCACCAAAGACGGCCGCCTTATTGAGCAGTCCGATTCGGTCATCTATAACATTACCGGTTCCGGACCAACGCAATATATCGAAACCACCGAGCTTGAGCCCGGCGAAAAAAACTGCATTGAATCGGCCCATGCCGGCGCCGATGCCTATTTTGATTATAAGGTTACTTATCCCGGCGGCGAGATAAAAGAAGAAAGATTCACCAGCCATTATGTGCCCTGGCCGGCCAGATGTCTTGTCGGCAAAGAACCGGAGACGGCCACTTCTACCGGAGAGGTTATTGAGGAGTAAAATATCAATAAAATAAGATACAAGATACCTGCCTGCCGGTCTTCGACTCTGAGGGATGAGCCCTCAGGTTCAGACTCGAATGAGCAGGCACGGCAACCCACAAGTTACAAACAAATTCCAAATTCCAAATAACAAATAAATTACAAATTCCAAAATAAAAAATCGCAGATAGACGCGGAGAAGCGCTGACCATTGGCGGATACGCGCGGATATACGCTGATGAATGGATTATTCAACTTTTCAGCGATTATCAGCCCGCTTCGCCTCTCGACTTCGCTCGAGGCGAGCGAATATCCGCGTACCTCAGCGCATCTCGGCGATTATCAGCGAAATAAACAAATATCAAACATTTGGAAATTTAAAAAGACACTATGCTGGTACTGCGTCCAAGAAAATTATTACTAGCACGTATCGAGCAAGTCAGACGAGCTGTCTAGCCGGATAAAAAGCGCTGGTAATAATCCCCATGCTTGTCGTGGACGCAGAACCAAAATAGCATCTTTATTTAGCGCCAGTTTATGGCGCCGGGTCTAATATCTTTTATAAAAATGCTGGATTCCGTAAATTTACCTTTGAAGTGCAACACTCAGGTATAGTATAATTGGCAAAACCAATTAATAAAATACTATGAGTTATCAACACTTCAAACAGTCGGATCGAGATGAAATCTCCATCCTACTGAAGAAAGGTTATTCCCATCGGGATATAGCAAGAGCTATTGGGAAGAACCACTCTTCGGTAAGCAGAGAAATCAAGACTAATAGCGCGAGGGACGCCTATGACCCGCGCAAAGCGCAAACCAAGGCTCGATTGAAACGCAGAATGTCAAAATACCAGGGAATGAAAATTGTCGATAATCCGAACCTGGAAATTAAAGTGGCTGTCGGATTGATGGCTAATTGGTCGCCGGAGGAAGTTGCCGGCCGCATCGCTTATCTTAATAACGGCCAAGCTGTTATCTCGGCTAAAAGCGTTTATAAATTCTGCTATTCCAGCCGTGGTCAGTATTTATGTAAATATCTGCCGCATCAACGTTATCATCCAAAGAAGAGACAAACAATCAAAATTGCTAAAACTATCATTCCTAACCGCGTATTTATTGATTTTCGCCCTGATATAGTCGCCGAGCAGAAACGTTTTGGCGATTTTGAAGGCGATACTCTGGGACGACCGAAATACGAGCAGGAGACATTCGTTGGAGCAGTAGAGCGGAAATCCCTTTTTCTACCGGGGCTCAAGGCAGCCAGATTGAAATATTCTATGGACGGACTGAAAGATGTTTTGAGTCCGCATCAGAAAATAGTTAAATCAATGACACTTGATAATGGCGTGGAAAACGCTAAGTATGAAAAACTAAATGTTGAAACCTTTTTCTGCCATCCGTATTCCTCATGGGAAAAACCGATTATTGAAAATACTTTTGGCCGCCTGCGGCGCTTTATTCCCAAGCGAGCTTCGCTCGCTAATTACTCACAGGAACAAATTTCTGCTATTATTGAAATGATGAATAATACGCCTAGAAAAAAACTTGGGTATAAAACGCCAAAAGAAGTTTTTAATGAGCTTTATACTAAATCAACTAAATTACCAAGTGTTGCGCTTGAGGGTAAAGGGTAAAATGTAGGTTCACCCAGAACAAGTTAGTATAGCAAAAAATAGGGGATTGTCAAGTTTTTTAAACCTTAATAGATATATTTTAGCTAATATTAGCCAAATTTTAATAAATAAAGCAACAGGATTCATTGACAGAATTATTAAAATCAATTAAACTACCATTAAATTTTATAAAGCCGGATATTAGGAGTTCAGGAGGATAGGAGAAACGATATTCAATATTATTAGTGAACTTCAAATCTCCTACGCTCCTAATCTCCTAACATTCTAACCTCCTAATTATATGGGACTTCCTTCGCAAAAAAGAACAAAATCTTCTAAAAAAAGGAGAGCTTCGCATTTTGCTTTAAAAAAATCTAGCCTAAACAAATGCCCTAAATGCCAAAAGCCGATCCTGGCTCACAGAGCCTGCCGGTTTTGCGGTTATTACAAGGGGCGCGAGGTGATAAAGATAAAGTCCAGTTTAGATAAAAAAGCAAAGAAAGAAAAAAAAGAAAAATAGGAATTAATTTTGAATTTTGAATTTCGAATAAATTTTGAAAACCGAATTTCGAAACAGCTTCAAAATTAAATAAGTAAAAATTAAATCGAAATTCAAAATTAGAAATTCAAAATTTATGTCTAACAGACATTTAGCCAGAACTTTAGTTCTTCAAAGCTTATTTCAATGGGATTTTAACCAGCAATCTGAAAATATCCATAAAATTTTGGAGAATAACAGAAAGGAATTTGCTCCTGATTTTGATGACCAGGGATTTTCCGAACATCTTTTAACTAAAGTAACCGAAAATATTAAAGAGATAGATGGCTTAATAAAAAAATATGCTCCCGAATGGCCCATTGAACAAATTACCATTGTCGACAGAAATGTTTTAAGAACGGGTATTTATGAATTAAAAATAGCTGATGATATTCCGCCCAAAGTAGCCATTAACGAAGCTATTGAACTGGCTAAAACTTATGGCGGAGAGTCGTCGGGCAAGTTTGTTAATGGAGTTTTGGGCAGTGTTTTTAAAGAGATGCAGGAAGGCGGCGAAAAAAAGGAGTTTGAAACAGAACCGCCTCGGGAATATTCGGCCGGCGGAGTGGTTTATCGGATAGAAGGCGATAAGGTCAAATTTGTTTTAGTCTTGGACGCTTATGATAAATGGACTTTCCCCAAAGGCCATATCGAAGATAACGAGGATAAAGAAAAAGCGGCCCAGCGTGAAATTTGCGAAGAGGTGGGCATAACCAATACTCAAAATAAAGGTTATTTAGGCAGTATCGATATTAAGGTTAATGAACCCAATAAGCGCCCGGTGCCTAAAACCGTTCATTATTATTTAATCGAAACAACCGATGCCGATTTAACCATAACCGACGAACCGGAAATTAAAGACGCCCAATGGGTAACTAAAGACCGGGCCTTAGAAATGATTGACTACGAGAACGCTAAAGAGATTTTTCAAGCAGCGCTTAAGAAATTAAATATTAATTAAGTTGAATAAGTTTTAAGTTAATAAGTCGGATAAGTTATTTATTGAAGACATATTAACTTATTAAACTTATCCAACTTACCAACTTTATGGAAGATTACAACGATCTGCAAAAAAAACTAGGAGTAAAATTTAAAAATTTAGATCTATTAAAATCAGCGGTGGTTCACCGTTCTTATTTAAATGAACATAAAGACTTTCCTCTTGACCATAACGAACGGCTGGAGTTTTTAGGCGATGCCGTTTTAGAAATAATTACCACCGAATATTTATATCGGAACTACCCTAATCCGGAAGGCGAGCTGACCAACTGGCGGGCCAGTTTGGTTAATTCAAAAATGCTGGCTGATATTGCTCGCAGCTTGGATATCGAATCCTGTTTAAAAATGAGCAAGGGCGAAAAGCAGGACAGCAATCCCAAAGCCCGAAATTATATTTTGGCCAATGCTTTAGAAGCGGTAATCGGCGCTATTTATTTAGACAGCGGCCTGGAACAGACCAAAGAGTTTATTACCAATAATATTCTGGTCAAGCTGCCCCATATTTTGGAAAATCATTTGTATACAGACCCTAAAAGCAAGTTTCAGGAAAAAGCCCAGGAGCTTTACAGCGTTACGCCGATTTATAAAGTATTGGATGAATCGGGGCCCGACCATAATAGGTATTTTAGGGTGGGAATTTATTTAAATGATGAACTAGTAGCCGAAGGCGAGGGCACTTCCAAGCAGGAAGCGCAGATGAAAGCGGCCGAGAATGGTTTGGAAGCCAAGGGGTGGTGATCAAGCAATTTTTCCGCCAAAGGCGCCGCGCCTGCTGGTCTTCGACTCTGAAGGATAAACTCTCAGACTCGAATGAGCGGGCAGGGATAAGTCTCTGGCTGGCACTATATTTGACCACCAATTAAAATAGGTATATACTATTAAAGATGCATAGATTATTGTGGACAAAAAAGCTTATTTTTCCAGAAACCCGCCATGGGTCAGTTATAAAGTTTTTTCAAAATTAGCCCCGAAGAGGGGTTCTTTTTTATACATCGCTAATATATATTTCTAATAATTCACTAATAAGCATCGCTAATATCACACGAATTCACGAATAATGCGAATCTGTAATCATTAAATTTAATCATATGAATTTTCAACCATGGAATCTTAAACAACAAATGCTGGAAGCCATTAAGCAGAAAGGCGGTTTTGTAAACTGCCATGCTCATTTTGACAAGTCCTATTATATTACTAAAGAGGGCTTAGATAAAAGCATGGTGGATATGGAACAAAAATGGCTGATGTCAGACGACATTAAAAAAAGCTCCACCCAAGAACAGATCAAAGAAAGAATCAAAACAGCTTTAGATGTTTTAATTGAACAAGGCTGCAGGCTGACGGCCACTTTTGTGGATGCTTACGATGCCGTTGGCCATAAAGCCATTGACGCGGCTAATAAAGTTAAGGAAGAGTATAAAGATAAAATCAAATTATTAACTATCACCCAGCCCTTAGGCGGTTTGATTGATAAAGAAGCGCGAAAACTTTATGAAGAAATTACTGCCAAGTCGGATTTGGCCGGCGGCCTTCCCTCAAAAGATAGGCCACGTGATAAAGAAAATTACGAGATTATGTTTTCTATCGCCAAAAATTTAAATAAAAAAATTCATGTTCATATTGATCAGGAAAATAATCCTAATGAAAAAGATACCGAAATTTTAATTAAATACGCCAAAAAACATAGCTATGGTGATAAAACTGTGGCAGTGCATGCACTTTCGGTTTCAGCCCAGCCTAAAAAATATCGTGAAAAAATTTATAAAGAAATGGCAGAAATAGGAATGAGCGTAGTTATCTGCCCGTCGGCAGCCTTGGCTATGAGGCAATTGGATGAATATCAGTCGCCGGTTCATAATTCCATTGGCAACGTTCCGGAAATGCTGGCCGCGGGCGTTACGGTTGGCTTAGGAATCGATAATGTCTACGACTTTTACCAGCCGTTTGTGGATGCCGATATGTGGGTAGAAATGAGAATGCTGCAGGAGGCCTGCCGCTATTATGATTTTGATCAATTAGTTGAAATAGCTACTACTAATGGTAAAAAAATTCTTGAATAATAAAATACCGAGACACACTGACAGTTCACGGATAACTCACTGAACTAAGTGTAATATCCGTGTAAATCAGTGAACTGCCAGTGCTTTCAGTGGATATCGGTGAACTATCAGTGAAATTAAATTTAAATACCGATTTAACTAGCATAATTCGTATCTTATTAATAAAATTTAAAAAATATGAACCACAGTCATTCTTATGTCCACATCGCTTCGTATGAGCCAAAAAGTATTGATGAAGTTAATAGAGTAGTTCTACTTTATTCAGGCGGTTTAGACACTTCGGTGATGTTAAAGTGGATTCAGGATGTTTATCAGGCCGAGGTAATTGCTTTGTGCGTTGATATTGGCCAGCAAACAGATGATTTGGAAAAAATCCGGCAGAAAGCCATTAAGTTAGGCGCTCTAAAATCAATCGTCATAGATGCCAAAGATGAATTTGCCGAAAAATATATTTCGCGGGGCATAAAAGCCAATGCTTGTTATCAAGGAAATTATCATTTAAGCACTCCCATCGGCAGGCCCTTATTAGCCAAGATTGCGGTTAAGGTCGCTTTTGATGAAAAAGCCGATACCATTGCCCATGGCTGTACCGGCAAAGGCAACGATCAGGTGCGGCTTGAGGGTACGGCCATTACTTTAAATCCTGATATTAAAATTATTGCTCCGGTGCGTGAATGGGGCATGGGGCGCGATGAGGAGATTGAGTATGCCAAAAAACATAATATCGAAATACCCTGCGATATCGAAAGGCCTTATTCGGCCGATGACAATATGTGGGGCGTAACCAGCGAAGGCGGCGAAATTGAAACGCCGGAAGAAATTCCCCCTTTAAGGAAAATACTGCAGGTTTGCGCCCACCCTCAAGACGCGCCCGATGAGCCGGAGATTGTTGAAATAGAGTTTATTAAAGGCGTGCCGGTGGCTTTAAACAATAACGATTTAAAATTGAGCGAGCTTATTATCCAGCTTAATAAAATAGCCGGCCAACACGGGGTCGGCATTGTCCATCATATCGAAGACAGGGTAGTGGGCTTAAAGGTCAGGGGCATTTACGAGCAGCCGGCGGCCCGGGCAATAATCAAAGCTCATCAGGAACTGGAAAAATATGTCTGCACCCGCCATGAAAATAAATTCAAGGCGCTGGTCGACCAGGAATGGGCCTATATGTGTTATTCCGGCTTATGGTATGATCCCTTAATGAAAGATTTGTCGGGTTTTATCGATGTTCTTAACGAAAAGGTGAATGGCAAGGTTACTCTGCGTTTTTTTAAAGGCAATTGCGAAGTAATTGCGCTAAAAGCCCCCGATGCTTTATTTGACAAAAAATTGGCCACTTTTATGAAAGATGATTTGTTCAACCAGAACGCTTCCCCGGGCTTTATAGAATTGTGGACTTTGCAGATGAAGATGGCTAAACAAACCAAAAAAAGTATTTTACTTACTATTGGCGGCCGGGAGAATAAAGAAAAACTTCTATCGGAAATCAAAGTCCTTGACCAGCTGGGCTGTATCCTTTATGCCACAGAACATACCAGCGAGTTTATGGAGCAGCATAATATAAAAAGCAGGCTGGTTTATAAAATTTCCGATAGTCGCCGTCCCAACATCATCACTTTAATGCGTGAACGCAGATTTGACTTAATTATTAATATTTCTTCGGCTGAAAGGAATTTTATCGCCGACACCGACGGAGAAAAAATCCGCCAGCTGGCCATAGAGCATAACATACCCATTATCACCAACATGGACGTGGCCAAACACATTGTTAGGCAACTCAAGGAAACGATTACTAATAAGTCAGGATAGTCGATATTCATCACAAATTTAGCATAAATTTATTCATCATAACTCCTTCCAGCCAAAGGCTTCAAGCCATAGGCTGATAGGTCTTTTGGCCTAGGTCAGCCTTTTGGCCAATGGCCGAAATCCTTAATCATATGACCAAAATTTGGCAATCAAAATCGACCAAGCTTCATCCTATGGTGGAAAGGTATACTGTGGGCAACGATTACAAGCTGGATAAAAAAATTCTGCCTTACGACATCGAAGCTTCCAAAGCTCACGCCCAGGCGTTGTTAAAATTGAAAATTATCACTCCAGCAGAGCACAAAAAGTTAATTACGGGCCTTAACGAAATTTTAAGATTATTCAAACAAGGAAAATTTAAAATCAAGCTGGAAGACGAAGACTGCCACACGGCCATAGAGAACTATTTAATTAAAAAATACGGCCTGCTGGGTAAAAAAATTCACACCGGCCGCTCGCGCAACGATCAGGTTTTAGTAGCCACGCGCCTTTACACCCGCAAAAAACTCAAGCAGATATCCGAAGAATTAATTAAACTGGAAAAAGTTTTTTTGAACATGGCTAAAAAGTATCAGGACATGCCCATGCCCGGTTATACCCACACCCGCCGGGCCATGCCCTCTTCTGTCGGCCACTGGGCAGCAGCTTATGTAGAAGAATTAATTGATGATCATAAGCAGTTAGAATGCGCTTACGATTTAAATGACCAGAATCCTTTGGGCGCGGCCGCCGGCTTTGGCGTAAATTTAAAACTGGACCGGAACCTGACCACTAAAATATTAAAGTTTAAAAAAACGCAGATAAATTCTTTATACGCCGTTAACTCGCGCGGCAAAACAGAAAGCTTTGTTCTTTCGGTCTGCACTCATATAATGATGACTCTGGGCCGGCTGGCTAACGAGATGATCTGGTTTACCACGCCCGAATTCAACTACTTTGACCTGCCCTGGAAGTTTACTACCGGCTCCTCCATCATGCCGCAAAAAAGAAATCCCGATGTTTTTGAATTGATCAGGAGCAATGTTAACGTTATCGTGGGCCTGCAGACAGGAATAAAAGACATTTGTAAAAATTTAATTTCCGGTTATAATAGAGATACCCAGCTGACTAAAGAGCCGTTAATCAAGGGGCTGGGCATCACCAGAAGAAGTTTAGAAGTCTGCTCTTTGGTGATGTCTGGCATTAAACCTAATAAGAAAGTCTTGATGAAATCGTTAAGCCCGGAGTTGTTTGCCAATAACGAAGCCAACAAGCTGGTGATGAAGGGCCTGCCTTTTAGGGACGCTTATCAGCAGGTCAAAGAAAATCTGGATAAGCTGAAAGTGCCCGACCCGGCCAAAGCCATTGCCGAAATAAAATCATTAGGCGGACCGGGCAATCTTTCTTTGTCAAGTTATAAAATAGATAAACCTTTATAAATATTCAAATCAAAAGAATCAAAGAACCAAACAAGAACCAAAGTTAGAAATTAAAAATCTTTTTATCTCGATTCTTTTAATTTGTTTGGTTCTTTTCCCTCGATTAAATCGAGGTTTGGTTCTTGGTAATTATATTTAAGAATAATTTAATGTCCGTTAATTTAAAAACAAATTTTGCTGGTATAGATTTAAACAATCCGACCATTTTGGCTTCGGGTATTTTAGGCGTTTCTAAATCATCTTTAAATAAAGTTATCGAAAGCGGCGCCGGCGCCGTGACCATCAAATCAATCAGTTTGGAAGTTCGCAAGGGTCACGAAACGCCCATTATCACCACTTTTGAAGCAGGCATGCTTAATGCGGTCGGTTATTCTAATCCCGGAGCCAAAGAAGCGGCTCAAGAGTTCAGCAACCTCAATGAATTAGGAGCGCCGGTTATTGCCAGCATTATCGGCCAAAAGGATGATGACTTTAAACAGGTTTGGGAGCATCTGGCCGGCTGTGGTTTTGTAGCTATAGAAGTTCCTTTGTCCTGCCCGCACACGCCGGGCTTTGGCACCATGGGCGGCCAGCACACGCCGGAAATGTCCGAGAACATCACCAAGCTGCTTAGAGAAATTTCTGGCTTGCCAATTATCGTTAAAGTTTCACCGAACAATCCCAATATGATTGATGTGGCTAAAGCGGCAGAAGCGGCCGGAGCCGCGGCCATCTGCGCCGTTAACACGGCCGGGCCGGGTATGCAAATTGATATTGAATCGGCCAGACCGGTTTTAGGTTTTAAAATCGGCGGTTTATCAGGACCAGCTTTAAAGCCTATAGCAATCAGGTGCGTCTACGATTTATACGAAGCAGTCAAAATTCCTATAATCGGCACCGGTGGCATCACCACAGCAGAAGATGCCATAGAAATGCTGATGGCCGGAGCCACGGCTTTGGGTATTGGCACGGCCGTGTATTATGGCGGCCCGGAGGTCTTTAAGAAAATCACTGAAGAAATGTCGGAGTGGTTGGAAAAACATGATTATAAAGATATTAAAGAAGTGATTGGATTGGTACATAAACACTAAATATAAAAAGCCTTGCCGTCATTGCGAGGAGTGAAGCGATCCCTCACTCTATTCGGGACAGACTCCGCAATCCCTTTACATAACAGACGTTCGTTCTATAATGGGATTGCTTTGCTCATACTTCGCTCGCAATGACATAATTGGCAAGGCCTGACGAACATTTAGAGAAAATAAAAAACCGGAGCGATGTGTTGCTGACCCCGGCTTTATTGGAAATTGTGGGTTGTGGGCTTAGTAGGGGAAATGGTCTTGACGGAGAGGGGAAAGACATTTCCGGACATTGAACGCTTGAGGTCCTCTGGGTGTTTGTTCAAGATCAAAGAAGACCTTGTCACCCTCCTCCAAAGACCGGTGGCCTTTGCCCACAATAGAGGAGAAGTGAACAAAGACATCGTGCTCGTCTTCGGTTTTAATAAAACCATAACCCTTTCTTGAATTGAACCATTTTACTACACCAGTGGTCATCACGACCCCCTTTCAATACTAATCTACTTTATTTTAGTGCAATTTAGGTAACCTTAAAGGAAAGTTGAATTTTTGTCAAGATAACGCGGAGGAGCGCTGATAGTTCACCCCTCGACTCGCCTCTAAACTCGCTACGCTCGTTCGGGGCTCGCTCGGGGTCTGTCGACCGATGGCACACAGATGACTCGTTGATGATTTTTTTGAGCATTAGTAAATTTTATGAAATACGAAAAAATCAACATTCTACCCATTAAAAAAATTGTTGAGAATAATGCTTTCATCAAGACCTTTTATTTTGAACATCAATTAGAGGCCAGACCGGGCCAGTTTGTCTGGCTGTGGCTGCCGGGCATTTCGGAAAAACCCTTTAGCGTCGGCTATCAATCAAATAACGAATTCGGCCTGACCATCTGCCAGGTAGGCAATGTAACTAAAAAGATTTTTGAGCTCAAAATTGGCGATAAAGTGGGCATCAAAGGGCCGTATGGCACTTATTATGAAATCGGCAAATCAAAAAATATCGCTCTGGTCGGCGGGGGCTATGGCAGTGCGCCGCTTTCGTTTTTGGCCGCCAAGACCGTCAAAAATAATCCTGATGTTAACATCAGTTTTATCATTGGCGCCCAAACCAAAAATCTCCTTTTCATCAAACCCGAAGATTTTAATCAGAAAATAAAGTTTTATTTTACAACTGATGACGGTTCTGTGGGTACCAAAGGCAGAGTCACTGATGTTTTGGAAAAACTATTGTCAGAAAATAAAATAGATTATATTGCCACTTGCGGTCCGGAGCTGATGCAGTTTAAAATAATAGAGCTGGCAGAAAAATATAAGACTGACTGCCAAATCAGCTTAGAACGTTATATGAAATGCTCCTGCGGCATTTGCGGCCAGTGCGTAGTCGACCCTTTGGGCATTAGAATGTGCACCGAAGGTCCGGTTATAAACAAAGAGCTGGCCTTAAAGATTTCAGAGTTCGGCAAATATCACCGCGGTCCGGCCGGGGACAAAATTTTATTTTCCGCCTGAGGCGGATGCGCTTTTGGCGCAGAATGATAGACTATTAGACTATTAGACTATTAGACTATTAGACTATTAGACTATTAGAGTAATTGAATAATTATCTAATAGATTAATAGGTTCATAGGGTAATTGAATTATAGAAAAGAAGCAACAATTAACCTATTAAGCAATTAGTCAATTAAACAGTTACACAATTATACAATTATTAATAATTAATTTTACAAATTATGGACACAAAAGAACTCATTGCCCAACTTTACGAAATAGACGGCATAAAATTTGGAGAATTTAAACTAAAAAGCGGGATAATGTCGCCGATTTATATTGATCTGCGCGTTATTATTTCTTATCCCAAAGTTTTACGAATGGTGGCCGAAGCTTTATGGGAAAAAGCAAAAAATTTATCCTTTGACCTGATTTGCGGCGTTCCTTATACTGCCTTGCCCATTGCCACGGTTATGTCCATCGAGCATAATAAACCAATGGTAATGCGACGGAAAGAAGTTAAAGAATATGGAACAAGAAAGGCCATTGAAGGCGCCTTTATTTCGGGCCAAACCGTTTTAGTAGTAGAAGATTTGGTAACCAGCGGTTCCAGTGTTTTTGAGACCATTGAACCATTAGAGCTCGAAGGATTAAAAGTCAAAAACATCGTTGTTTTATTAGACCGCCAGCAAGGCGGCAAGGAAAATTTAGCCGGCAAAAATTATAATTTGCACGCCGTGTTTAATATGGCTGAACTGCTGGATAATTTATTAGACGGCGGCAAGATTGACCAAAAGACCCATCAAAAAGTAACGAAATTTATTGATGAAAATCAAATAAAAAAATAATCTAAAAAAATCTTATCAGTAAATTAATAATCATAAATTAACAACATGACTTACCAGCAACGTTCAACCTTTACCAATAATCCAACAGCTAAAAAATTGTTTGAACTGATGGATTCTAAACAGACCAATCTGGCGATTGCCGCCGACGTAACCACTAAAGCCGAGATTTTAAAAATCGCCCAAGAGCTTGGTTCGGAAATTTGCGTTTTAAAAACCCACATTGATATTATTGTGGATTTTGATCAGGAGCTGACCAAAGAATTAAGGGAGCTGGCAGATAAGCATAACTTTTTGATTTTTGAAGACCGGAAGTTCGCTGATATAGGCAATACCGTTCAATATCAATACCGCGATGGCATCTATCATATCGTTGAATGGGCAGATATAACTAACGCTCACATTGTACCGGGCCAGGGAGTTATTGAAGGGCTTAAAGAAGTTGGATTGCCCAAGGGCAGAGGGCTATTGCTGCTTGCAGAAATGAGCAGTGCGGAAAATTTAGCTGTCGGCGATTACACGCAAAAAGCCATAGAGTGGGCGCAAAAATATGACGATTTTGTCATCGGCTTTATTGGCATGAAAAAACTGATTGATAATCCAAAGTTCATTGTTATGACTCCGGGCGTAAAGCTTGCGGCAGGAACCGATAACCTCAAACAGCAATACAATACCCCGGAAAAAGTAATTAGCGGCGGTTCGGATGTGATAATCGTGGGCCGGGGAATTTATAAAGCGGAAGATCCGCAAGCAGAAGCTAAGAAATATCGGGAAGCGGGCTGGGAAGCGTATAAAAAACGAAATTAAATAATTTATAAATAAAAAGGTGTTCAGAGCGATTCCGAACACCTTATTTTTTTTGGTAGCGTTGTTTAGAGTGGTCAATTGCTCCTGTTATTGAGATTAAGCAGTAGGGTTTTTTACTTTGTATTATTATTTCCCGGCGAAAGTAAATGCCGGTGGCGATACCTCCTAAAAAGTTTGCTCCGGCCAGAGCAAGCAGGCTGCCATCTGATAAAATGACGGCAAAATTAAAGAGGAGGTAACAGACGACGGTTAAGGCTATGTATTTCATGTTGCCTCACTCCCATTTTAGTTTTAATTGAACAATTAAAGCACTGTATCATATCGGTGATTTTTTGTCAATGACCATGGTTAGCTTGACCAGCAGCCCGCAACTGTTATAAACTCAAGCAAATGAACTTTTAAAAACCGCAGGAGAAACGAAAATGTTGCAGAATCTGCTGGGCCTTTTGACTTCGGTCTGGCAGATCCATCTTGCCGTGGCCGGACTGGTTTACCAGAATCACCCAATTGAACAGACTTTAACCGTTGTTTTAATCGGTTCAACCACCGGCTTTACTTTAGCATACTTGTCCTTTGATGTTCTTAGGTTGTTTTGGCTGGCTGGGTGCGCTTTGGTGAAATGGTTGAAGAAACTTTTTAAATGGAAAGAAGCGGTAAAAACAGCAGTTCGGCGCGGTAATCATCGGCCAACATTCAGAGACAAGGCAGTTCAATGGATGGTTAATCACAAATCGCCGAGAATTGTGATTTTCTGCGCCGCAGTTATCCCAGTACCCGGCCTTGAATATACCGCCATCATGGCGGCGCGCTTTGTTAAAATGCCAAGGGGCTACTGGTTCTTGCTGTTGGCCAATGCCATCAGAACAATTCTGGTAGTTATAGGAGGTTATTATTTTGGAGGGAAAATTTAGGCGCGACTGATTGCTGTTCGCGCCTTTTTATAATTTGCTATTTATGTTTTAAGTAGCTATAATACTAAAACATGACAATTTTAGCAAAACTTGTTCCTTTATTCATTATTGTTCCTTTGGTGGAACTGGCTTTGTTAATCCAGATCGGCAAGTGGCTGGGAGTTTGGGAAACAATCGGCCTGTGCATTGTCACCGGAATCTTAGGAGCTTTTTTGGTTCAGGTGGAAGGCCTACGAATCTGGGCCAAGCTTCAGGCAGAATTAATTCAGCAAAAGATGCCCGCTAATCAGCTGATTGACGGCGTTTTAATTTTAATCGGCGGCCTTCTTCTTTTAACTCCGGGCATCATCACCGATTTTATCGGCTTTACTTTGCTTTTGCCTTTTACCCGCCCGCTATACAGAAATTATTTGAAAAAGAAGTTTGAAAGGAGAATGAGGGGCGTGGGTTACGTTTATCATCAAAGCCAGAGAAAACAGGCGGAGGTGAAGGTTGTTGAGAAGATTGAGGATTGAGGACTGAGGACTGAGGATTGAGGATTGAAGGATTAGAAGACTGAAGATTGAAAATTAAAAACTGAAAATTGAAAACTTAAGACTGGATATTAACTTAACAACTTATTCAACTTATTATGATTAAAAAATCATTTCTTTCCAAAATTAAAAAAGATCTGGAACTTTACCAAAAAGAGCGCAACGAAATTATCGGCGAATCCCGCCGGATTCTTCAAAAATCTAAAACTGCTATTTTTGCTTTGCACCGGCTGGACGAAAAGCAGGCCAAGGAGAATATCAAAGAGGCAGAATCTTTATTAAAAAAATTAAACAGAACCTATAATAAAAACAATCGTTTAAGGTTTGAAGGCAGTTACAAAGCGGCGATGGAAGAATATGTAGAAGCCAAAACGTTTCATCAGGTTCTTTCGGGCAAAGCTTTGGACAAGCTGGGGATAGAAACCATCGGGCCGGAAGAATACATCAACGGTCTGGCCGATTTAACCGGCGAACTGGTCCGCCAGGCGGTTCTGCAGGCCACCAGGGGCAACTACCAGGTTTTAAAGAAGTATAAAATTTTTACCGAAGAAATCGTCGGTTATCTTTTAACTTTGTATTTATCAGGGCAATGCCGCCAGAAGTTTGATGATGCCAAGAGAAACCTTAAACGTTTGGAGCAGATTATCTACGAGGTACAGGTGAGAAACAAGTAGAATGGTGTTATTTTGAAGCAACGATAAGTTACTACAAGTTACAACAAGTTACTTATAGTTACTTGTTGTAACTTGTTGTTAAGCACGGAGTAAATGAAAATTTTATTTATGACCAAAAGCAAACTGCCAAAATCAGTCAGAAAGTATATTAGGCGCGAAAAGGCCAAAATTCGCCGGGCTTTTTCTAATCCCGAAGAAGTTGAGCAGAAGCTTAAGGAATTATCTGCTAAATTTTTCAGCCAATGACCAAAACCATAGTTTTAAAAAAACCAATAGATATTAAGAAGCTCAAAGTAGACTATCAATCAGAATTAAATGATGAGCAATACAAGGTCGTAACTCAAGCCGAGGGGCCTTGTTTAGTCTTGGCCGGAGCAGGCAGCGGCAAAACCCGGACCATTGTTTATCGCGTGGCCTATTTAATCGAACGGGGAGTCAAACCAGAAAATATTCTGCTGGTCACCTTTACCAACAAGGCGGCTAAAGAAATGCTGACTCGGGTTGCTTCACTATTAGGCAGATATCCGGAAAAACTTTGGGGCGGCACTTTTCATCACATTGGTAATCGAATACTGAGAAAATACGCCAAGCAACTCGGCTATCAGTCAAACTTTTCTATTCTTGATGAAGAAGACAGCAGAGATTTAATCAAGGTTTGTATTAAAGAGGAGGGCATAGACCCCAAAGCCAGGCGTTTTCCCTCGGCGGCGGTGCTTAAGGATTTAATAAGTTACAGCAAAAATTCCCAAACATCTTTAACAGAAGTTATTGAGCTTAAACATCCCAAGTGGCTGGAAATAGAAGAGCAGATCAAGTTAATCGCCGAAAGATACCGCCATAAAAAGAAAGTGGCTAATGCCATGGATTTTGATGATTTGCTGATTAACTGGCTAAAGCTTCTGCGAGAAAATCAAAACATCAAAGACCGCCTAGCGGCCCAGTTTCATTATATTCTGGTTGATGAGTATCAGGACACCAATTACCTTCAGGCCGAAATCATCAATCAGCTGGCTTCGGTCCATAATAATGTTTTGGTGGTGGGCGATGATGCGCAGAGCATTTATTCGTTTAGAGCCGCCGACATCGGCAACATTTTAAACTTTCCCAAGATTTTCAAAGAGGCCGCGATTTTTAAACTGCAGACCAATTATCGTTCCACCCCGGAAATTCTGGACGTGGCCAACGAGGTCATCAAAAAAAATATTCAGCAGTATCCCAAAGTTTTAATTCCTAAACTCAAAAAATTCGTCAAGCCGAATTTGGTACCTTCCACCTCGGCCAGGCAGGAAGCAGAATTCATCAGCCAGATGATTTTGCAATTAAGGGACGAAGGCATAGCAATGAATAAAATGGCGGTAATGTTCAGAGCGGCTCATCATTCGCAGGAATTGGAGTTTGAACTGACCAAGCGCGACATTCCTTACGATTATCGCGGCGGAGTCAGGTTTTTTGAACGGGCGCACATCAAAGATATCATCGCTTTTCTTAAAATCATCAACAACCCCAAAGAAGAAGTTTCGTGGCTACGGGTTTTGAATTTGCAGGTGGGCATTGGCGATATCACCGGCTCAAAGATTTTTCAGCGAATCAAAGGTCTGGATTGCATCATCAAATGTATTGAAGCCGACCTCTCCGATGTTTTAACTCCTAAGGCAAAGGTTGGCTGGGAGGCGTTGGTTGGAATCTTTAAGGATTTAGGATTAAGGATTAAGGATAATGGTCCGTCGGAGTTTATCCGAATAATTGCTAAGTCAGATTATCAAAACTATTTAGAATCACAGTTTCCAAACTGGAAAGAGCGTTTGGAGGATCTTGAACAACTGGCCAAGTTCGCTGAAAGCTATAAAGACCTTAACTCTTTTTTAGCCGAAGTGACCTTGCAGGAATCGTTTGCCGTAGAAAGAGCCAAGCCCGATACAGCGGAAGATGAGCGTTTGATACTTACCACCATTCATCAAGCCAAGGGTTTGGAATGGGAAGTGGTTTTTGTCATCAATTTAATTGATACAGCTTTCCCGAACCGTCGGGCCTTGGCCGAAGAAGGAGGCCTGGAAGAGGAACGCCGTCTGTTCTACGTGGCTATTACTAGAGCTCAAAAACAGTTATTTTTTTCTTATCCCCTAACCAGCGATTACTCCTCAATGTATTTGAATACGCCTTCGCAGTTTTTGCGGGAAATAAAAAAGAGCTTGCTGGAAGAAGTCAATCTCGTTGATAATCATAATGATTCTGATTTGGAAGATTTGAATGACGGCGAGGTGCAGTATCTGCCGGAAGTGTAATAAGATTTTTAAAATAAAAATTGGGGTCGCCTCCTTTAGCGACCCCGTTATCCGCGGTGTGTGGGTATCAGCGCAACATCAGTGCGCTGTGTCCGAAGGGTGCGGCAGCGCCGCGCGTCGTGATCCAAACGTCAACCATGGAAACGGACTCGTGTCCGGAGGGCTGTGCACAACACATGGGATGGTCTTCATTCCTCCTCCTTGGATGATTGAAGATGATGAACGCCGTTGCCCTCACAGTGAGATAGTGAGGCAATGCTATTTTATATTAACCAATTAACTTAAGTTTGTCAAAAGGTGGGTTGTGGAAAATTTTTTAGGAATATTCATTATTTTATCAAAATATGTTACAATACCAACATCTTGGGTCTAATAATTTAGACTTTCTTTTTTATGAAAATCAGGGGAAAAGTCATCAAAGGAGCTGGCCTGGGCTATAAAACCGCCAATTTGAAAGTTGATCAGCGGTTTGATTTAGCAGACGGCGTTTATTTGGCAAAAGTTATTTATCAAAATAAAGAATATTCGGCCATGGCAATTATGGGCATTCGCCAAGATATAGAAATTTATCTTTTAGACTTTGACGGAGATTTGTATAACCAAACCTTGGAAGTTGAAGTTTTGGATAAAATGAGAGATTTGGTTAAGTATGAAAAAAAAGAAGATTTGTTGAAAAAAATTCAGGAAGATGTGGAAAGAGCGAAGGAGTATTTTAATAATTCAGAATAGGCCTTACTTGTCATTGCGAGGACACTGAGCGAGCATAGCGAGTCGAAGTGGACGAAGCAATCCCATTGCCCAAGAACGTTCGTTTTGTAAGGGGATTGCTTCGTCGCTCCGCTCCTCACAATAACAAAGGAGGGTAAGACCTTCTATCAATCAATAAAAAATTATGAGCGATAAAATTGTCTTAGACCTTGAGACCAAAAAATCATTTGAAGAAGTGGGCGGACAGCATAAGGCCAAGGATCTGGAAGTTTCGCTGTGCGGGGTTTATTCTTATGATAAAGATGAATTCAGGGCTTATAAGGAAGAGGAATTCAAGGAACTGGGCCAGCTTCTTAAATCGGCCTCGCTAATCATCGGCTTTAACAGCAAGAGTTTTGATTTTACAGTTCTTCAGCCATATTTTAAATTTAAATTAAGTAAGCTGCCCCATTTAGATATTTTAGAAGAAGTTTACCATGCTTTAGGCCATCGTTTGAAGTTAGATTCAATCGCCAGAACCACTTTGGGTGAAGGCAAGTCCGGGACAGGACTGGACGCTTTATGGTATTATAAAAATAACCAGTGGGACAAGCTGGAAAAGTACTGCTTAGACGATGTCAGGGTCACGCGGGAAATTTATGAATACGGGCGCCAGCACGGCCACTTATGGTACGAAAACATGGGCCGGAGGGAAACTATCCCGGTGCGCTGGGGCAACGGCGCAACCGTTAAAGAGCGGCTGGCCATGGCTTACCGCAACGGCGAACAGATTGAAATTGATTATTTAAGAACCGAAACCGAGGAGCGCGGCTTAAGAAGAATTGATGTTAAACTAATTAAAAACGAACAAATTCAGGCCTATTGTCATTTAAAGCAGGGAATCAGATTTTTTAATATTGATAAGATTCTTAAGATAAATACTATTGGCCGGCAGAATAATTGGCAAACCAAGTTATTTTAAACACTAATATATCTCTAATAATTCACTAATATACTCACTAATATGTCACGAATTCGCGAATATTCACGAATCCTTATATTATTGATTATCGTTGGGGTTTTGGCTGCGGGTTGTGCCAATCAGCAGGAAGCGGAGAAAAAGCCGCTGAATGTTTCTAATTTAAATATGGCTTTGGAGTATCAGATTGCTTTGCAAAAAGCGGTTGAGATTTATCAGCGGGCCGTGGCCGATGGCGTGGATTTATCAGCCGGTCCCTGCTTAGCCAACGATCTGCACGGCAACCCCGATTATTCCGAAACCATGTGGGTTTTGGATATTGCCCATTATCCCCGGGAAGAAGTTGATGACTTGCCGGAGAACCAATGTTCAGCTTACCGCGAAGGCCGGGCCCGGAATTTTATTGAGTTTAATACCGAAGGGCAATTGATAAAGTTTTATTCGCCGTTGATGAATCAATAGATGATAATTCTGAATTTTGAATTGACCTAATTTCGATTAAATATTGAATTTCGAAATTAGATTATTCGAAATTTAATCGAAATTCAGAATTCGAAATTCGAAATTCTATATTCATTATGATATTAATCTATACCGTTTGTAAAAACAAAACAGAAGCCAAAAAAATTGCGGCCATGCTTTTAAAGTTAAAACTGATTGCCTGCGCCAATTGGTGGCCAATTGAATCAATCTACCGCTGGAAAGACAAAGTAGTTGATGATAAAGAAGCAGCTATGATTTTAAAAACCAGAAAAAATTATTATAAAAAAATAGAATCAGTCATTAAAAAAATACACAGCTACGAAATGCCGTGTATTATCAAATTGTCAGTTGATCAGGTGGAAAAGAAATATAAAGATTGGTTGGTTCAGGAGACGAGGATTGTTTAAAGAAACAAAAAACAACCAACAAGATACAAACAAATTACAACTTTCAAAATTCAAACGTTTGAGATTTGTCCCCGATTAAATCGGGGATTGTAATTTAAGGTTTGTTTGTTACTCATGGGTTGTTTCTTGTATCTTCTAATTATACTTTAAATCAGGATAAAGCGGATGTTTATCAGTCAGTTCTTTGACTGTTTTTTTGATTCCTTCTTTTATTGAAGCATCATTAATATTCTTCAGAAGTTTGGCGATCAGCTGGCCGACAATTTTCAGGTCATTTTCTTTAAAGCCGCGGGAAGTTAAGGCCGGCGTGCCCAGCCGGATGCCTGAAGGATCAAAAGGTTTTCGTTTATCAAAAGGCACCGTATTTTTATTAACGGTAATGCCAACTTCATCAAGCGCTGTCTCTGCCTCTTTGCCGCTGACTCCAAGACTGCTTAAATCGGCAACCATCAAATGATTGTCAGTTCCGTCAGTAACCAGTTTTATTCCTTCATTCATTAAAGATTCGGCCAGAGCTTTGGCATTTAAAACAATTTGCTTGGCATAGTCTTTAAACTCTGGTTTAGAGGCCTCGTGCAGGGCAACGGCTATGGCGGCGGTCGTGTGATTGTGAGGCCCGCCCTGCAAACCAGGGATAATTGCCCTGTCAATAAGGGTCGGAATATTTTCTTTGATTCGTTCCACTTTTTTGGCTGGATTAGAGACTGTGCCATTAGAAAGAATCATAGCCCCTCTTGGTCCTCTTAAAGTTTTATGAGTCGTAGTTGTAGTTACGTCAGCAATTCTGGTCGGCGAAGGATGCTGGCCGCCAATAATCAGGCCGGCAATATGGGCAATGTCGGCCATAAAAAAAGCGCCAACCTCATCAGCAATTTCCCTGAATTTTTGCCAGTCAATAATCCGGGGGTAAGCGGTGTAGCCGGCAATAATCATTTTGGGCCCATGCTCTTTGGCCAAGTTCCTGATTTCGTCAAAATCCAAGTAGCCGTTTTTATCAGCTGTGTAATTTACAGCTTTATATAAAGTTCCGGAAAAATTCACTTTTAAGCCATGGGTCATATGCCCGCCAAAAGAAAGGTTGGCACCTAAAACAGTATCGCCGACATCAAGCAAAGCAAAATAAACAGCCAGGTTGGCCGGCGAGCCGGAGTAGGGCTGAACATTGGCATGGTCCACATTAAATATTTTTTTAGCCCTTGCGATGGCTAAATTTTCTATTTGATCGACAAACTGGCAGCCGCCGTAATATCTGCGGCCCGGGTAGCCCTCGGAATATTTGTTGGTGCCGATGGAACCCAGGGCTTCCAGCACGGCCGGCGAAACAAAATTTTCCGAAGGAATCATTTCCAAGCCGTGTTCCTGACGGTTTAACTCGGCTTGTAAAAGTTGAGCGAGTTTGTTGTCTGTTTGTGAAAGTTTCATAAAAAGTTAATAAATTGCTAAGTTAGTAAGTTTATTTCAATTTTTTAATAACCGGCTCTACATTGGGCGCAACATCCTTTGGCAAATCATCAATCGGAAACCAACGCCAATCTTCAATATCATCGCCGGGTTTTATTTCACCAATTCGTTTGGCTAAATAATGAACCAGTACGGCTATAGAACCGTCATCACGCCGTTGAACTATCACATCTAGCAAACGTTCTATTTCAATATCAATACCCATTTCTTCTTTAACTTCGCGTTTGACAGTTTCCTCGAGCGAAGCGTCAAAATCTTCCATTTCACCGCCGCAAAACTGCCACCGGGGATCAGATTTGTTAACGGTTTTTTTGCGTTTGTTTAGGAGAGTGCAAAGTCGGCCGTCAATTTTTTCAATAATCACCGGGCCGGCAGCAATAATGGAATTTGGTGGCAGTATCATAGTCATAGTGTTTAGGGATCAGTGTAAATATTTTACCCCTCACCACTTTATAAATCAAGAGCTTATTTATTTAATAGTGGTGAGGGGCTTTACCATATATGTTCCCTGCAATCCATAACCCAGTTTTTTATAATACGGCCTAACGCCGATGCCGGCGATTACGGCAATTTTAACCAATCCATGTTTTTTAGCCAGTTCTTCGGCAGTTTTCATTAAACGTTTGCCCAGGCCGGTGTGTTGGGCCGCGGTTTTCGGTAGCCGACAGCTTGGCTGTCGGCTGCGCGGGTTCGTTGGCATCAACTGTCCATAAGTATGGAGTTCCCTGACAATGGCAGCGCCTTTGAGTTCGGGCAGAAAATTATCGGCATCATCATTAATTCTTAATCTGATGAAAGAATAAAGCTTATCGCGATTTTTACTTTCGTAGCTGATAAAATATTCTAAGCCATCAGACGCTCGGTATTTTTCCGTAAAAAGTTTGGCTTTCTTTAAATCATCAAGATTTTCGCGGGCCTCGCGGCATCTGATGCATTTGCATTTCGTATTTTTTTTCCGGAGCTCGGCCTGTAAAAATTCACGCAGGTTGGTAATCTTGTTGCCGGCCATAATACTCTCTTTAGGAATATCCCTTATCAATCTGTTGATGCGGACGTAACAGGGGACAGCCAACTTCATCTTTAATAATAAATGCCAAAGTTTTTTTTCTGAATAGGGCTTGTATTTTCCCGAAGTCAGCCAGCGGTGCAAAGGCGCGAACTCATTAACAACGGTCGGATAAATTTTAAGCTGATCGGGCTGAAAATTTTTATCAGAAAAAAGTTGTTTGAACATCTTTAAATCTTTTTGAGGCGTTGAACTCGGTAGATCGGGCATAATGTGATAGTCAATCTTGAAGCCGGCCTGTTTTAAAAATTTTGTCGCCTCAATTGTCTGCTTTGTGGCGTGCCCGCGCTTAACCAGTTTTAAAATTTTGTCATCTAAGTGCTGGACGCCCAGCTGGACCCTAGTTACTCCCAGCTCTCTGAACCATTTAACTTGTTCTTCATCAATCAAATCCGGCCGGGTTTCTATGGTTACGCCGATTATTCTGTATTTGGCAGTTTCGTTTTTTTTGAAAGCATCATCAAGATTTTTTGAAGTTCTTTGATTACAAACATCAAAACATTTTTTTATAAACTGTTCCTGATATTTTTTTGTGTAAGCATTGTAACAGCCGCCAAGTATCAACAGCTCAATTTTATCAACCACGTGTCCATTGGCTTCCAAAGCCCGAATTCTCATTGTCACCTGTCTGGCCGGGTCAAACTTGTTTATTTTAGCGCGCTGGGCCGCCGGTTCGTTGGATAAATAGCTTTTGGGCATGCCCGGTTCAGCGGGGCAGTAAAGGCATTGGCCCGGGCAGGCAAAGGGCTTGGTTAAAACAGTAATCGGGGTGACGCCGGAGAGCGTTCTGGTTTTGCGTTTGGTTAACCAGCCCAGCAGCCGACAGCCCGGCTGCCTATTGCGCATGGATGCAGGAAGTTGACTCCACGCTTTGATTAAAGTAGCATTGGTTACAGGCGGCAGGCCGTGCTCGCCGGAGAATTTCTTTTTTAAATTTAAAAAATCATCGTAAGATTTAGGACGAGCTTTGAGGATGTCTAGAAGGATTTGCTTTGCTGGATTTTTCATGAATTTTTTAAGATTCGGTCAGGCCTTGCCTCTTTCCGTCATTGCGAACCCCGAAGGGGTGAAGCAATCCCCTTGTATTACGAACGTTCATTCAATAATGGGATTGGCTTCGTCCACTTCGACTCGCTATGCTCGCTCAGTGTCCTCGCAATGACAGGCAAGACCTTTCAGAGAATTATTACTATATGAATAAATCAGAAAAAATAATCAAGGACACCAAGAATAACTACAACAAAATCGCCGAACATTTTTCTCAAACCCGCTATGCGCCGTGGGCAGAGTTTGAGCTGTTTAGCAAGTATATCAAAGAAGGGCAAAAAATTCTAGACCTGGGATGCGGCAATGGACGGCTTTTTTTCTCGTATCTTAAAGATTTCAAGGTTGAATATTATGGATTAGATAATAGTGAGAAATTGATTGAAATTGCTAAAAATAAAAACCCCAAGATACAAGAAACAAGTAACAAACAATATCCAAATCCCAAATTCCAAACCGGCGAAATGACAACATTGCCATATAAAGATAATTATTTTGATTTGATTTTTTGTATTGCTACTTTTCATCATTTGCCGACAAAAGTATTGCGTCTTAAAACGTTAAGCGAAATACGAAGGGTCTTAAAACCGGGCGGATACTTATTAATGACCAACTGGCACTTGTGGCATAAGCCGTATCTTAAATATTTTTTTAATCAATTTAGTCAGAAAATTTCTTGGAAAGATTTTTTCAAACCCTGGAAACTGCCCAACGGCCAAATTTTAGGCCAGCGTTATATTTATGCTTTTACTAAAAGAGAATTGAAAGGCTTTATAAAAAAATCGGGATTATTGGTTGAAAAAGTTTTTATCAATAAGAATCCTCAAAGTAAAATACCTGAAAGAAGAGTAAATGTGGTGGCGATTGGGAAGAAGCAATAAATTTTTAAAATAAAAAAAGCGGGGCCTGTGAGGGTCCCGCTCGTACTTAGTGAAATGGCTTTTGTTAATTATTTTTTTTTGCATACAATCCTTGAAGCTCTAATTTTTCTTCTGTAGTGAGAGTGCCTAGAGCTTCTTTTTGTACAAGTTTGGCACCACGCGGATTGTCTTTGAACGCATACAATCCTTGAAGCTCTAATTTTTCTTCTGTAGTGAGAGTGCCTAGCTCACAATCATGATGAACACGAAGAGTGAGCTGAAGGCGATGAATTTTTTCACAACTATCTCCTTTTGTTTTTTTAGTTGTTGAGATTTTGGGCTAGCTGGTAAAGATGCTGTCCAGCATCATTTAACCAACTCGCCCCATAAGAGGTTAGAACCGTCACGATTGGTGGCGGCTCCAAACTGCTATAATAGCAACTTAATATCCCCCTACCTCCATTATATACATGGAGTAGGACTACCCCTCGCCCTTTCCTGATGCTTAACATAACGTTGCTGGAACTGTCTCCAGCGGCAACGGTACCAATATGGTATTCGGTGATGATGTCACCAAACTCTTGCCACGAGTTTATGACATTTAAACTATCAATCGTTTCTACCGCTATCATCAGACAGCATGCTAAACTGTCCTCCCCCCTTGTCGTTGTAGGTATCTGGTGGCCAAACATGAACATGTAAAATGCCGTTAGGATTCCTACCACCAAGACACTAATGATAATGCTTTTCATTTTTTCCTCATTTTGGTTTTTGTTTATTTTTTTGTCTTTAGTAAATGTCCAAGCAAACCACAGCAATCAACTTTTAGTTAATCGCAGCTAAGTGCTAAGGTTTGAGGGCAAATAAACCAGATAAGATAAAAAGGGCAACCTTAACGAAAAATAATATATTAATATAGCACATTGGTAAAAAAAAGTCAATAGTGAAATTATAATGAATATATTTTTGGCTAATATTAGCTATAAAAAAGAGCCAATGGAGCTTTTAAAGTATCAAGATTCAGATATTTTTGGTATAATTAAGGCACGGATAATCACTGACAGTTCACTGATAACTCACAGATGGTTCGCGGATAAGATATTCATTTATCATTTAACATAATACTTATGACTAAAAAAACTAATCGATTAATTTTGATTTTTGGGCTGGCCTTGCTTTTAGTATTGCCGCTGGCAGTCCAGGCCGGAGTTAAAAAAGCCGGCGAAAATGTTTATTTGCCATCAAGCGAAGTTCATGAAGGCAATTTTTATGCCGGGGGCAACGCCGTAGAGATTGCCGGCACAGTCAACGGCGATGTGTTTGCGGCCGGCAATTCCATCACTATTTCCGGCACAGTCAACGGCGATGTGTTTGCGGCCGGTTCCAACATCAGGGTCAGCGGCGATGTTGACGGCAGCGTTAGAGCGGCCGGCTCTAATGTTTCTTTTGACGGCAAAGTCAGCAGGAATATTATGGCCGGAGGCAGTACTTTAATAATCAGCGAAACTGCTGAAGTCGGCAGGCACGTTACTTTGGCCGGCGCTGTGGTCGATGTTCGGGGTAAAGTCGGAGGCAATTTAGAAATCGCCGGCAATACGGCAAACATTGCCACCGAAGTGGGCGGCGACACCTATGTAAAAATCGACGGCCAATTGAAGCTATTGCCACAAGCCAGTTTGCAGGGCGATCTTAATTATAAAGCGATGGAGGAAATCAGCGCGGAGGAAACAGAGCTTGTTGCAGGAGAAACAGTTTATAATGCCTTAATTAAGAAACCAAAGAAGGCGGCTATTCTGGGCTTTATTGCCGTCGGCTACTTTTTTGGAAAATTAGTTCAACTGTTTAGTTTGTTTATTGTCGGTTTGGTAATAATTTATTTGGGCGGTAAAAAGATCAAGGAGATGACCAATTTGATGATTGAAAAACCGGGCGCGCAGATCGGCCGGGGCGCGGTTTGGTTTTTCTTAACTCCTATTGCCTGCGTAATTTTACTGATAACGGTCATTGGCATACCCTTAGCTTTGATTATAGGGGTCAGCTATGCTGTTGTGCTGTATCTTAGCAAAGTTTTTGCCGCTATTGCTTTAGGCATTTTATTGGCCAAGGGTTTTGGCTGGGAAAAATTCAGCTTAATACTCAAAATGGTTATCGGAGTGATTGCTTTTGTTATTATTAAGAGCATACCTATCGTTGGCTGGTTAATTTGTTTGGTGGCGATTTGGTGGGGCCTTGGGGCCATTGTGGAAATGAAAAAGAGGGCTTGGAAAGAGATGAAAGAATAAAGTATTAGACTATTAGATTATTTGAATATTTGACTATTTGGATAATAGGGCGTTGGCATTGGGTCAGCGCCTTATTGATTTATCCAGCAAAATCAGCTAAAATCAAAAATATGAATATCAATCAATCCCAGTCAAAGACTGGTCAGCCTCTGGCTGAAATTTTTAAATCCTACGACATCAGGGGAATCTATCCTCAACAATTAAATCAAGAAACCGCTAAGCTGGTTGCTCAAGCCTTTTTAAAGATCATGACTCAAAAATTTAACAAGCCGATTAAAGAGTTAAAGTTAGCGGTCGGCCGAGATATTAGAGAAGCGTCAGAGCCGTTGATTAAATCAGTCATCAACATTTTTTTAGAATATGGCGTCAAAGTTGATGATCTTGGTTTAATTTCCATTAACGATTTTTATTTTGCCGTTGGTTATTATAAATATAATGGGGGCATCATGGCCACCGCTTCTCACAACCCTCCGGAATACGGCGGTTTTAAAATGGTCAAAATGAATCAGGATTTTCCGGACAGCATTGAATTTATCAGCGGTAAAGTTTTATACGAGGAATTGATCAAGCTGGACCTTCCCCTTGAGGATGAAAAAATCAAAGGCCGGATAGAGAAAAAAGACATCTTTCAAGATCATCTAAATCATATTTTATCTTTTGTGGAAGTCAATAAAATCAAGCCACTTAAAGTTGTAGTAGACACCGGCAACGGCATGGCGGGCTTATTGATGCCCAAACTTTTTGAAAAATTGCCTTGCCAATTAATATCATTATTCCCTGAACTTGATAATAAGTTTGCCAACCGCCACCCCAATCCTTTAACAGAAGGAGCTTCGGAAAAAGCCAGCCAGAAAATTTTAAAAGAAAAAGCCGATCTGGGAATAATGTTTGATGCGGACGGCGACAGAATGTTCTTAATTGATGAACAGGGGCATTTTATCACCGGCGATATAACTTTGCTGTTGATGGCTAAAGTTATGCTGGAAAAGAATCCGGGCGCCGGCATTGTTTATAATTTAATCTGCTCCCATGCGGTGCCGGAACTGGTTAGTAAATGGGGCGGACGGCCGATCAGAAGCGAGGTTGGCTACCTTAATCTAGCCAATCATATGCGGAACGAAGGCGGAGTAATGAGCGGCGAAGTTTCCGGCCATTTTGCTTTTAAGAAAAATTATTATGCCGATAACGGTTTTATCGCTTTGGCTTTATCATTGCAGACAATTTCCGAAGACGGCCGCAAATTATCAGAAATCATCAAAGATTACAGTTTATACGCCCGAGGCGATGAAATAAACATTAAAGTTGATGACATTTCGTCAAAACTAGAAAAAATCAGAAGTCACTATCAAAAAAATATTAAAGATGAAATAGACGGCATTACGGCGGAGTTTGAGGATTATTGGTTTAATGTGCGTCCATCAAATACCGAGCCGCTTTTAAGGATCACTGTTGAAGCAAAAAATCAAAAAGAATTAAAGAAAAGGCAGGAGGAGGTTTTAAAAGTAATAAACAATTAAGCAATAAGATACAAATTCCAAGTAACAAACAAATTTCAATCATCAAATTTCAAAACATAATAAACCAAACAATCAACAGTTTCGGTAATTAGGATTTAGAATATTATTTGTTATTTGGAATTTTGGAATTTGGGATTTGTTTGTATCTTGTTTCTTGTATTTTGGAATTTTATATATATGATAGGAATCTTCGACTCCGGCTTCCCGCCTACGCTAAAGCTTCGGCGGGCAAGTGGCGGATTAAAATCAGATAAAATACTATGATAGGAATCTTTGACTCCGGCTTCGGGGGGTTAACAGTCTTCAAAGAAATAAAAAGGGCTTTGCCTGATTATTCTTATATTTATCTGGGTGATAATTTAAGAGCCCCTTACGGCGGCAGAAGCCAAGAGGCAGTTTATCAATTTACCGAAAAAGCTGTTGATTTTTTATTTAAGCAGGGCTGCCGGCTGGTTATTATCGCTTGCAATACGGCTTCGGCCGAAGCTTTAAGAAAGCTGCAGCAGGAGTGGCTGCCCAAGAATTACCCTGACTGCCGCATCTTAGGAGTCATCAGACCTGTGGTTGAAGAAGCTGCAAAGATATCTCGATTTGGCCGAATTGGAGTGGTTGGCACTAAGTCGACCATTGATTCGAAAGCATATATCAGAGAATTAAAAACTGAAAACTCAAAACTGCAAATTTTTCAAAACTCCTGTCCGTTGTTGGTTCCTTTAGTTGAGGAAGGCATGATAAAAAAACCAGAAACCAGGATGACTATTAAAAAATGTTTACGGTCTTTAAAAGAAAGAGAAATTGACACATTAATTTTGGGCTGTACTCATTATCCACTGTTAATGAAAGAGTTTGAAAGAATTATTGGCAAGAGAGTTAAGGTTTTAGATGCGCCCAAGGTGGTTGCAGAAAAATTAGTTGATTATTTGAATCGCCATCCGGAAATTGAGTCAAAAATTGAAAAAAATAAAACCCACCTTCGTCAAGACCACGGCGGGCAGGCTGTCAGGTATTTAACTACCGACAGTTCGGAAAAGTTTGAAACTCTAGGCAGTAAATTTATTGGAAGTAAAATTAAAGGCGAAAAGGTTGAGTTATAAAACGTAGCGACGCAATCCTTCGACTCAGCTCAGGATGACAATACGTCGCTACGTTTCATGATATTTACAATAAAAAAAAATTACCACCCTTCAACTTTTGTTCAGGGTGGTTTTACAATGCCTCAACGGCCTCCTTGATCCGCTGGCCGATAGCCATGTGGGTTGGTTTATTATTTTGTTCAATCAACAAATCATCAATGTTTAAAGGACTGCCATAGTTGATATGGACCCTTATTTTTTTAAAGAGGGAAACCTTTGGGAGTTTTGAATCTACTGGCCAAACATTATCCATACCTCTGATTCTTATGGGAATTACTCTGGACAGGTTTTCGCGGATAACCCAACCGACGCCTTGTTTGGGTTCACCAATTTCATTATTCCGCGCCCTTGTTTGTTCGAAGTACCATAAGATACTGTGCTTTTTTAATTTTTTTTTAACTTGTTCAGAGAAAAATTCAGTTTCTCTTGGTCCCATCCCGCCCCTTGTTACAGGCAGGCATCTAAGATGTGAAAAGATGATTTTTTTCCACCAGGTGTTAAAAAAATTCTTTTTTTCGGGCGTGTTCCATGGAATAGCAGCTGGGTGAAAAATAAAATACCAGAGCGGTCTCATGTAAGTCATAACCAACCAAGAATCAATATAAGCTTCATGGTTGGATGAGAAAATGAGATTGGTTACATTTTTGGGAATGTTTTTTCTTCCATTTACCTCCAGTTTAATGAAGAGAAAAACAAAGATCTTGGTGGCCATGCCGCCAAGAATGAGTAGAAAGTAGGTGATCATGGCCAAGCCCTCGTATTTTGTGAATGAACTTTTTTTGTATTTTAATCGGAAGTTTAGACTTTGTCAAATAAAATATAGCGACGCAATCCTTCGGCTCAGCTCAGGATGACAATGCGCCGCTGCGTTTTGCAACGATTATTTTACATTAACCCCATCCTCTTTTTTATCTCCACAATATTCTTTTGCGCAACCCTTCGCGCTTTTTTGGCGCCGGTATCAAGAATTTTTTGAACTTTGTTTTTATCTTTCATCAATTCTTTCTTTTTTTCTTGAATTGGCTTTAAATGTTTGATGATAGCGTCAGCCAGTTCTGTTTTTAAATCAGAATATCTTATTGATTTATTATCGTAAACTTTTTGGTATTTTTGGAAAGTTTTGGAATCGGTTAAAAGCTCAAGAAGTCTAAGTAGATTTTTTACTCCCGGCGACATTTCTTTTGCCTCGCCCGTATCGGTAACAGCTTTCATCACCTTTTTCTTAATGACATCAGGCGTATCATTAATAGAAATATAATGGGCCGGTCCTAAGGACTTGCTCATTTTTTTTGCCGGGTCAGCTAGCGACATAATTCTGGCGCCGGAACTGATGACCGGCTCAACTTCTTTAAAATATTCTCCGAACTTGTTATTGAATTTTCTGACGATTTTATTGGCCAGTTCTAAATGCTGCAGCTGGTCTTCGCCCACCGGCACAACTTGGCCGTGATACAAAAGAATATCAGCGGCCTGCAGAACAGGATAATCAAAAAGTCCGGCGTTGATATTCTTTTTATGTTCCTGGGACTTATCTTTAAACTGGGTCATGCGCTCCAGTTCGGCGATGGGAATTAAAGTATTAAACAGCCAGCACAGTTCGGTGTGCTCGGGAACGCGCGACTGGACAAAAAGAACTGATTTTTTGGGGTTAAGGCCAATAGCCAACAAATCCATGGCCGTATCAAGAATTTTTTCCTGATAGTTTTTCGGTTCATAATCAATGGTAATCGCATGAAGGTCAACTATGGAATAATAGCAACTATACTTATTCTGCAAATCAACCCAGTTTTTTAAGGCGCCTAAATAGTTGCCAAGATGTATCTCACCGGTTGGTTGAATACCGGAGAAAAGTATTTTTTGATTGGTCATAACCACATTTTATCAGTAATTTATGCGCTTGACAAGGACTGTTAAATTTAGTTAGATGGTGGAAACGTTCGTTGATTTAACAAAAGGAGAACGAGCGATGAAACGCTTAGCAATCATCATAATCTTGATGTTGAGCGTACGCCCCGCGGCCGTCGCTCAACAAAAAATCATTGTGGAGGAGTATCAATACCAACTGTTTTGGAATGTGCGGTATGTTGGCTTTCCTAGAAGTCAGGCCGGTGAAGCTAGTTTAGTCTGTAAAAAAGCGGAAAACAACAATCTTATCCTGACTTTTCATGGCTGGGGTTCTGCTTTAGGCAAAAAGGTAAATAATTTTGCCCAAGTACAAATTGATAGTAATGGTTGTGTTCAAAGAATTTACCACAAGTTGACTGATGTTAATGAGGAAATATGGCAGATAGATTATGGCTGCCAGCTTATCTACCATTTTTCCGGCGATAGTCTGCTGGACACTTTAAGAATAGGAGATCATCAACCCAACGATGCGCTTAGTTCCATTTTTTTACTTAAAGGGAATTATAGTCCGGAAGTTGGCAAGGTTGATACCTTTTATATCATCGGCCATGATTCGGACGGGATAAAAAGCGCCTGGAAGCCGGTGCGGATAGAGGTTAAGAAAAAAGCGGAAAAAAAAGTTCAGGAAGAAAAAATAAAATGCTGGAAGATTAGAATAACTTTAGACCCCAAAGACAACCTTTTTCCTGGAGGGGAGATTACGCTTTGGGCAAGGGAGAAAGACTTAGTTCCAGTTGAGGTAGAAACTGTAACAAGCTTTCTTTTGTTGCCGGCAATAACCGTTAGGGGGCATTTATTCAGTGAAAATCAAAAGGACGATTGAAAAGTCGCCCTTTTTTAATTATTTGATATTTTATCAAACTTCAATAATCACCGGCAGAACCATGGGCCGGCGTTCGGTTTTTTGGAAAAGGAATCTGCCGATTTCGTTTCTGATTTTGTCTTTGATGTAAGCGTCATTAGCTGAAGTTTTGGGGTTATAATCTTTTAATATAGATTTGACTTTATTGCGGGTTTCTTCCACCAGTTTTTTATTTTCCTTCATATAAATAAAGCCCCTGGAGATTAAATCAGGATTTTGGACCAATTGCCCGGTTCTGGTTCTGATGGTGGCAATAACCACAATCATGCCGTCGGCGGCCATCATCTGCCTGTCTCGCAGAACTATGTTAGAAACATCGCCGACGCCCAGCCCGTCAACAAAAACATAATCAGAAACAACTTTTTTATCCGTCAGAACGCCGCTGTGATTGGTGAATTCCATAATCTGGCCGTTGTCGGCCACTAAAATATTTTTGGGATTAATGCCGGCGCTGGCAGCGATTTTGGCATGTATTCTTAAAAAAGAATGATTGCCTTCAACCGGGATAAAATATCTGGGTTTGATTAAGTTAATTAAGAATTTTAAATCCTCGCCTTTAGCATGGCCGCCGGCATGAACGTCCATCATCTGGTAGTGAATTACCTCGGCGCCTTCGCGGTAAAGCGAATCTTTTAATCTTTGAACGGAGCGTTCGTTGCCGGGCACCACCGAGGAGGAAAAGACAATGGTGTCGCCCGGTTCAACTTTAAGGTCTTTATGCTCTTTATTGGCGATTCTCATTAAAACGGCCCGGTCTTCGCCCTGGGCGCCGGTGCACATAATCAAAATTTTATTTTTAGGATAACGATGAGTATCTTTAATAGAAATTAAAGTATCTTTTTTAATTTTTAAATAACCTAAAGCTCTGGCAATTTCAACGTTAGTTTTCATTGAGTAACCGTCAATAACCACTTTTTTATGAAATTTTTCAGCCGCTAAAATTATTTGTTGAACTCTGCCTAAAAGAGAAGCAAAAGTTCCCATAATTACTCTGCCTGATGCGTTTTTAATAATATCATCAAGGTTGTGCTGAATTTCCGACTCGCTCATCTGGTGGCCCGGCTGGGGCGCGTTGGTGGAGTCGGAAAGCAGGGCTAAAACGTTTTGTTTGCCCAGAGCGGCGATTTTATCAATTTCCGTGGGCGAGTCGCCGGTTTCGTTTAAATCCAGTTTAAAGTCGCCGGTGTGGACAATTTTACCGACAGGCGTATCAATAATCAGCCCCATGGAAGTGGGAATATTATGGCTGACGCCAAAAAAGCGGACGGTAAAACAGCCGGCTTTGATAACATCGCTGGTCTTGACTGATTGAAGTTTTAAGTTAGTTCCATTTTTATAATCCTCCTGCCTTTTGGCAATCATAGCCAGCGTTAGATCGGAACTATAAATAGTCGGATTGCCCAAGTCGGCCATTAAATGAGGAATGGCGCCGATATGGTCGTAGTGTCCGTGAGTTATAAAAATGCCTCTGATTTTTTGCTGTTTGCCTTTAAGGCAGCTGATGTTAGGGATAATATAGTCAATGCCCGGCATATCTTCTTCGGGAAACTGCAGGCCTAGATCAATAATTATTAAGTCGCGGCCATATTCTAAAACAGTCATATTTCTGCCGACTTCTTCGTTGCCGCCTAAAACGATTATTTTTAACTTGTCGTCTCCCCGGGCTTTGCCATAGTCAACAGGCCGTTTTTTTTCGGCAACGGCTCTGGTTCTCACTCCAGATCTTCTTCTTTTAAATTGAATGGTTCTTTTTGTTTGTTTTGTTTTGTGCATAAATTGTTAATTATAAATAATGTTTGAGTCAGACTTGATGGTGCCAAAGGTGGGACTCGAACCCACACTCCCTTTAAGGGAACTAGCTCCTGAAGCTAGCGTGTATACCAATTTCACCACTTTGGCAAAAAATTTTAAATCTGCCCTTGTCCGCCTTTCGGCCAAAGGGCCTCAAGCCATAGGCTGATATGGGCCCTTGGCCTAGATGGCCTATGGCTCATGGCGGGAATTCCACCACCGCGACATTATTAGTTATTTTATACCCCTTCGCTTTTATAACTCCTAATTTATCTAATTTATTAAAGTGAATTTTTTACTTTAATATCAAAGGATTTTTCAAAGTAAAGCTTCGGGGCATTATACGGAATTATTTAAGCAATTGAGTATAAGAGAAATAAGGATTATTTTTCTTCTAGGGACCATGAAAATTGTCGTTTAGTCTTAACATACCAATCAGTAATTCTGGTAAAGCGGTCAGAAGGAGCAGAGATGCGGCGAGTGGTGATCCCTTTAATTTTTTTATCAACCGGATAGATATGAATAGGATTATAGAGAAAGATGGCAGGCACATTATCGGCCAGGATGTTTTGGAAATGGACATACTTTTTATTAATTTCTTCGGCGTCATTTAAAAGCCGGGCTTCTTCCAAAACCTTATCTACTTCGTGGTTGGCCCAAACAGCCAGATTAGCCCCCGGGCTTTCTGTTTGCGACGAGTGCCAAAAAGGATAAGGGTCGGATTTTATTATTTCACCGAATAACAGAGCCTGGTAATTGCGCGGTTCAATAATGTCGGTTCTAATTCTGTCTTTGGCAATAATTTCTAAAGTGACGCCGACCCCGATAGCTTCCCAGTTCTGCTTGATAATTTCTACGGCTTTAGTGTATTCAATTTTTTCTACGGTAGTTAAGGTGATTTGCAGAGCTTCTTCGCCCTTTCGGCGCAGGCCGTCTTCGCCCATTTTCCAGCCGCTTTCGTCTAAAAGAGTTTTAGCGGCCAGGGGGTCGTATGAGTATTTTTTAATATCCGGGTGGTAGCCGGTAAAGCCGGGCAGAATCGGCCCGTTGATAATCACTCCTTTTTGGTCTAAAGACTGCTCTAAAATCGCCTGGCGGTTGATAGCATAGGCCAGAGCCTGGCGGACTTTTATAGTTTTGAGCAGTTCATTTTTTGTAGGGTTGAAGAAGACGGCTGTATATTGAGGCAGCGATAAAGAGTAAAATTTGATATTTTTATTTTCTTCAGCCGTAGCCAGATATTCCTTAGGCAATAAGCCCAAACCCTGTATATTATTGTTAGCTAAAGCTTTGGCGGCGGTTTCGAAGTCGCCATAGAATTTAAAGCTGATTTCTTCAAGATAGGGTTTAGCCATGTAGTAATTTTCGTTGCGAGCCATGATATAGGTGCGGATATTGCCGTTTTTATCTTTGGTTAAGGATTTGAATTTAAAAGGGCCGGTGCCGACAGGTTTTTTATTCAGCTCTGCCAAGGTGGCGTTGCTGGAAGGTATGGCCAGCCATAAATGTTCCGGCAGAATGCCAAAGGTTAAGCTGTTTAAAAAATTAGGCAAAGGGTCTTTAAGAATAAAGCGCAGAGTGAATTCGTCAATTTTTTCTATTTGCACATTGCCCAAGGCGCTCTTCAGCTGGCTTTGCCATGACGGGTCCTGGATATTGGCTACGGTAAACACAACATCATCGGCCGTAAAGGGCTTGTTGTCGTGCCATAAAACATCTTGGCGGAGCTTAAAGTTGTAGATTAAGCCGTCGGGGCTGATTTGGAGCTGTTCGGCCAAATCCGGCACTAAAATACCTTCGTTATTATATTTAAGCAGTCCGTTAAAAATCAAAGAAGCTAAGTCTCTGTCCACATCATTGTAAGAAGCCAGCAAGGGATTAATAAATTGGGGCGTGCCGACCAGCCCTTCGGTGTAAGAGCCGCCCGGCGCCGGCAGCAGGGTAGTATGAGAATGATAGAAATTGCCAATCAGTAAAACAAAGCAGATGACAATCACCAATGTCAGCCAGTTGATGGTTTTCTTTTCCGCACTGCTTAAAAATTTCGGCAGGGCTCTTAATTGGGCGAAGCTGGGTATTTTTTTATTTTTTTTGGAAAGATTAAAAACTAAGCGCTGATCCATTTTTTTAGAGAGGGTCGGCTGGTCAGCGGGACCGCAGTTTTTATTTGCCAGCTTAGCTGGAATTATTTTTTTTACAACTGAAACAACTTGGCCCGGAACTCCGGGCAGTTGCTTCAAAAAAGAAGAAAGCTTCACTTGGTGAGAGATGGTTATTGGTTTAAGAAAACAATGGCTAAAGAAGTAGCCATAAATAAAACAGCCGAGATTATAGTGAGAATAAATAAGGTTTTTTCAATGCCTCGTTTGGTGCGGTAGACGCCGCCCTCGCCGCCAAAAATACCGCCTAAACCGGCCCCGCGCTGCTGAATCAGAATAAAGATTATCAACAGAACGGCAATAACTATTTGAGATATTTGTAGAATTTGTTCCATAAAAAACGTTAGAAAAAGCATAGCAGAAAGAGAAAGTTTTGTCAAACTTGTCGTGTATCGTATATCGTGCCGCGCCTGCCGGCAGGCAGGTATCGTGTATCGCGAACCACGAATCATATATCTAATATTAACGATACATGAACAGCGATACACGATGAAATAAATATCAGATTCGCGTGTTATATATACACAGCACACTAAAAATTGAATATAAAAGAAAGGAGAAAAAAAGGGAAATAGGGGTAAATTTTGCCTAAAATGTAGATAATCAGAAGAAGATTCAAAAAAATCAAAAAAATTAAAGAAAGAATGGAGTAAGTAATGAAGACAATCATTATCTGGACAATCGCGATCAGCTTAATGCTGGCCACTTTTTTGTTTGCCTCTGAGGCAAACGAGTACCCTCGCCACCCCCGAGTCCTTAAATTAGCGGAAGGCGAATGGGGCGACTTAGATATCAAACCCCCCGAATCAGGACAAACCGACAATGCTGTTGGTTTCTACTTTAACGGCTCGGGGTCGTTTGAAGCGACATCGTACGTAATCTACCCGGCAGACTCAATCACTGTTTATTCTGACTGGCGTAGGTTAACCCATGGCTGGGATTTCTACGTAACCGGCAGCTTGGCCGATCACGTCAGCGCCGCGGCGCTTTGTGATGAGAACTATCAAATGTTAACGCCCTACGTTAACTTTGATTCCTTAGGAACCGAGCTGTCAAAAGTCAGTTTCTTTGAAGGGCATGTTGCCTACATTCTCAATAGAGGCGCTAACTTATTGCGTTTGCAGGTTCTGCTTACTTCGGATTGGAACCAGCAACCCAGCGAAGGGCAGTTCTACTTGGCGCATCACGACATTAATATGCGTCCGGGAACTCCGTTTGTCTGGCCGGAAGACTCAGTGCTGTGGTGTTCGCAAGTGTATGTGGAATCTGAACCCGGCGAGCTGTATGTAACCGCCGGCGTTAATCCTCAAACTGCCAATGTGGTGGCTGGCGCTGACGGAGTTGAAATGGAGCAGTTGAGATTTCTGGCTGTGAACGAGAACTTCAGCGTTTGGAAACTAAGAATCAAGCAGGCCGAACTGTCGATCTATGATCGGTCAGTTGAGAGCGTAACTATCAGCTACCCCAACGAAGCCGGACAGATGGTGGAAGCCACTCAAACAATGGTCAGCGGCAATGCCGACTTTAACATTACGGCAGAACCGCTTTATGCGCCAATGGGGCCTTATGTTGTAGTTGATGTTTGCTTCAATCTGGCGCCAATCAACCAAACCTATGGAGCTTATACCGGCGATTTGATTAGCGCCGGGTTTGATTGCGATAGCAACTTTGAAGCAGTCGGCTCGAGCGGCACAACGCTTACCGAAACCAGCAACGGAGAGGATATTGTCGGAAATCAAATGATCGTTCATGGCAACTTTCCAACAATCATCCCTGATGTTACCACCAACACCATCTTGACCAACGGAACAGTGGAGTTGTACCGCTGGGAAGTTCCGGCTCAAGAAGGCGGTACGCCTTTAACTCTTGGGCAGAAGACGTTCAAAATACATCTGTACGATAGTGTGCCTACGGCAGGAATACTGAACCTTACCTACCTAAGGGTTTTAGAGGGTAGTTCGTATGAGACTGCTGTGGAGTTAACCCCGGGATTAAGCGGCACCGACGCTTATCGGGTCTGGGGCGAGAACGGCGAGAATCTGTCCAGTCCCACCGGCCATCTTTATGCTGATGACTGGACTTATACCGTAACTCTGACGTTTTATGACGAAAGAGAAATTGCGCCGGGAAGTTCCAAGTTCTATATCCTTAGAGCTACTGCCTCTAATGTGAACACCGGCGCCTGCAGCAACGACGCCATCAGTACCTATATGTACGATGGCGATACTGGTTATCTCCCGCCGTTGGCTGCAGATTTCAACCCAGAAACTCCAAATGCTTGGGGAGCGATTCTGGATGATGATCCGTTCAACTTAGAGGGCGAGGAGTCTGTTGCCAGCATGGTGTGGTCCGATGCCACTGGAACTTATGGCAATTACAATCATGCCCAGTCGTCGTACTATGGCGGGTCATCAAGCTTGGATTGGTTCAACGGGTATAAAATTAAAACTCTGGACGTTCTGCGAGTGCTGAACGGAGGCGCGGATAAAGATGTACAGGGTCAGATTGCCGAAGTTCTAATGGAATACTCCATCGGCAGTTATCCCAACCCCTTCAATCCCACCACTACGCTTTCGTTCACCCTGCCCGAAGCCAGCCATGTTACTTTGACCGTCTGCGATATCAACGGACGGCAGGTAACTCAACTGGTCAACGGATACCGCGAATCAGGAATTCACGAAGTCACTTTCGACGGTTCACATCTGGCTTCAGGAATTTACTTCTATCACCTCGCTTCCGGCGATTTCACCAAAGTCGGAAAAATGATGCTGGTGAAGTAGGTTCAATGATCAGTGATCAGTGAGCACCCCCCGATGTTCTGAAAAGGATGTCGGGGTTTTTTATTTGAATAATTACATTATTGTACGTACGCGCCGCGGCGCGTACGTACGGTTCGTGTATAATAATGCAAGGCCTACCCGATCAATCTTTTTTCGCGGCGCAACATTTTGCGCCGCTACCCGACCAATCGTTTTTTCCTCAACTTTCGATGATAAGAAACAGCAAACCTATGGGCTTCGTCGCGGAGTTGCTGCAAAAGCTGGAGAGCCGGGGAGAATTTTGGCAGTTTAAGCGGCAGTTTTCCGTCAGGTTTGTAAATTTTTTCCTGTTTTTTGGCTAAGCTGACAATGGGAATATTATTTTCATCAATTTGTTTCAAAGCGGCGTTGAGCTGTGCCGGGCCGCCGTCAATCAGCATTAAATCGGGCTTGGGCCAATTGTTGTTCAACCGTCTTTTAATAATCTCGCCAATCATGGCCGGGTCGTTGGCGCCTTTAATCGTCTTAATTTTAAATTTGCGATACTCGTTTTTATCGGGCTGTCCGTTGGTCATCACCGCCATAGAGCCGACAGCTAAACTTCCGCCGAGATTGGAAATATCATAGCCCTCAATCCTTTGAGGAATTTTAGTCAGATTTAAAACTTTTTTAAGTTCTTCTAATTTTTTATCAGTTTCTTTGGTTTTTTTCTCCCACGAAGCCAGCTGAGTCAAAAAATATTCTTTAGCGTTGACCTTGGCTAAATTCAACAATTTTTTCTTAGCGCCTTTTTGCGGAACAATAATTTTAAGCTGAACGTCAATTTTTACCGGCAAAATCATTTCTTTGGGAAAATCAGTCGTCTGCGAATAATATTGATTGACGAACTGTTCTAAAAGCTCTGCTTCGGAAAAGATTTCGGCATTTTTTAAAGTAAAATTCAACTGGTCTAATAATTTTCCGTCCCTGACTTTGAATAAAGCGGCGGCGGCCAAGTTTCTTTCTTTAAAAATGTTAAGGTAATCCTGATTTTCATGTTTTGTTGAAACAACTTTTTGTTTAACGGTCAGTTTTTCTATAGCTTGAATCTGGTCGCGATAAACTTTGGCTTTTTCATACTCTTTTTTATCTGATGAATTTTGCATCTTCAGTTTTAAGTCTTTAATTATGTCGCCAGTTTTTCCGGCAAGAAAATCAACCGCTTGTTTAATGACTTCATCATACCCTTTTTTGGTACAAAGTTTTTCGCACGGCCCCAAACATCTGCCTAAATGGTATTGCAGACAGACCCTCCCCTTCGGTAGTTTAGAAAGGTCGCGATTACAAGTTCTGTAAGGAAAAACTTTTTTTATCAATCGAATGGTTTGTCTAACAGCCAGGCCTGAAGTATAAGGACCAAAGTATCTCGGTTTTTTATTAGTTTTCAGTTTTAAGTTTTTAGTTATTTTCCTTACAATTTCCACTTTCGGAAACGCTTCGTTGAGCGTAACTTTTATATACTGCCAATGTTTATCGTCTTTAAGTTCAACATTAAAAGGCGGCTGATGTTTTTTAATCAACGTTGATTCCAACAGCAAAGCTTCGGTCTCGTTAGAAACAACAGTAAATTCAATCTTTTTAATTCTCTCAATCATCAACTTTTTAGCCGGCGTCAAATCAGCCGATTTTGTAAAATATGATTTAATTCTATTTTTCAAATTCTTAGCTTTGCCAATGTATAAAAGTTTGCCTTGCTGGTCAAGGAATTTGTACACCCCGCACCAGTTAGGCATGAAGTTTAAGGAGGTTTTTATTTTATTCTTATAAACTGGTGCGGGGTAAATGCCTGGTTGAGATGGTAATTTTTTTAGGTCAATCATATTATTGATAAATATAACAAAATCTCTGAAATTAGCCAAACATTGACATTTTCTAGGAAATATGCTATTGTTTTGGGTTAGTACCATAACAACTAGATAAAAAAATCAAATCCAACCCTTGAAATAAAGGGTATAAACCAAGTCCTTTTATAGGAGGTTGAAATGCTACCCTTATGGAAAGCCAGAATCGTTTCCACGCACCATGCTTCGGACCTTGATGGATGTATGTCTCGAGCATTTGCAGAAACTCGCTACCCACAGTTGATTTCTCTGTCGACAATTTTTCTGCCGGCTGGGGATCTGACCAAAGAACAAGTACGGGGATACGAGGAAGAACAAGGAGTTGTTTTCTTTGATGTTGGCGGGCAACATACTGGCCGCGATCATCACGGCGGCCAGGAAAAAATCTCAGCAGCCAGAATCGTTGCCAGAGAGGTCGGACTGGATCAACAGCCATTTGTTGGACTGTTGAGATTTATCGATGGCAATGACCAAAAAGGAACCAATTTTCGGTTCTCCATTCAGAACAACGGCGGCACCTTGCCAGCCAACGATCTGGTGATTAACAACATCATCAGAGGCGCTAGCAATGTCCGGTTTAGTCCGTTTGATCCCAATGTTAGTTTGCAAGAGCAAGGAAAGTCCTACCAACGACTAACCGGACTGTGTCGGCTGATTATCAAGCGGGTTGGTTCGGCCGACAAAGGTGCCAGCTTTTCCAACGAGGCCAAAACACTGCTTCAGCATTCATTAACAAAGGCAATCGTCAGCTCATTAGAACTCGAACCAGGACAACCGGGGTATTTAGACAACTTTGAGTCAACCCTAAATTTCATCAACAGACTCAATGCCAGGAAATGGAACGAGAGCGGCTACCGTTGCCAGGAAGACCCGAGTTTTAGTGATCTCATCAAGATGATGAGCGCACCGTCGCTAAAGCTGATTATTCTGAGCGGCGATAACAGTAGGATCAATGAACCCGAAACCATCTGGTTAGCTGAAAGCTTGACCTTGCTAGGCATTGCCCAACAGTTAATTGTCGAAAACCAAATCTCCCAGTCGCTTAAGCCGGCCATTTTAACGGATTGCTGGTTGAACCTGATTGCCTATCAAGCGGACTGGCTGAAGGCTTTGGGCGATTTACGAAATGGCGGAATCAAATACGCCAGCAAAATCAAGGGTTGGGAGGTTGCGGCAATTGAATCGGACAGCAGCCGCATTGGGCCGGCTTCGCGCCATACCTGTACAGAAAATCCTTATAGGCGCGACGTTACTATCGTCAGACGGCCCAGTAGCGGACATGTGCAGATTACCTGTCGGCCGCAGGTGCATCTGGTGCCGAGGTTAAAACAAGCAATTGTTGAACTTCGGAAAAAAGAAGCAGCCATTCGCAGATTGAATATTTTACCTGCTGAAATGGAAGCCGAGAATACACTTGTCGCCAATTGGTACATTCCTGACTTTGGCGCCGGCCTGAACGGCTCGCTAACCAACCCAATAGTTGATCCGACAAGGCTTAAGTTAGGAGATATCTACCAAACGGTCTGCAATGCCTTGTGGTAGATAGGGTGAAAACATAACGCGGTCATCAGACCGAAGTCCAATTATGGGCGGCCCCGTTCTACACGAATGGGGCTTTATTTTTTTCATCAAAGGCCAAGACGATTCAAAACAATTGACAATTTATAGAATTTATGAAAGGATAAGGGGGTTCTTGTGATATAAAAATGATTCAAAAATGAGGAGGGCTGAACAATGGGAATAGGAGACATAGCTATCCATTCTGCAAGCGTAACTGCTTGTCCTGAGAAAGTAATTTGTCCCTGGTGCGGAAAAACAGTAGAATTGGTGAAATTGGTGGCTCCACCAGTCCATGAAACAACTGGTCGTGCTAATGAGTGGCAGTGTCAAGGATGTGGAAAAGTTTTTTATTTTAAGGCACCAAGTGAGTCAACTAAGAATTAACAACAGAAGCGGCATAGATTGACACAAGGCGGATTTCAATATCCGTCTTTTTTTACTCACAGACCGCGCTGACAGACGCTGACTTTCGCGAACCGCGAACCATAATGTCTGCGGAGGGTTCGTCTTTTAATCGCAAAATATACTGACGACACGAACTCCCACTGACTTACCACAAACCACTGACCCAGTCAGATTGGGTCAGCGGTTGTCAGTGTGGTCTGTGGAAGTCTGTGTCTTTTAATTTCCCCGCTATAGATAATAAATAATGGTTACCCAAATAATATTTTCAAGATATATTAGAGTTACCGCTTTGTCTTTGAATTTTAATAAGCTCTAAAGTTAGCTTATCAATTTCTTGCTTTAAGTTCAATGGGTT
>JAHISB010000025.1 GCA_018818425.1 Patescibacteria group bacterium | reverse complement strand
TGTTGGATCGTCTCCCGGCAGCAAGGAGATTTCAGATGTAATGTTTTCATACATCTGAATTGTCTCTTAAAATCACCAAAATTGCTTGTAAAAGAACTATTAAATTAACTAACCATTACACATAATTAACCTAATCATCCCAAATATTAGAATTATAATAAATTGATATATTATTAGAATATTTGACTGATAGGGTATTTTCTTATCTAATTTACACAATTATTCAAATAATCAAATAATCTAATAATCAAATAGTCTACTATTTTTTAAAGGGCAGCTGGGTTTGTTCGCCCATCATCTTTTTAGCCAGCCGGCGGCCCGGCGCAGTTAGCTGAACATCCTTGATATACCACTTATACTTGGTTCTTTGGCCAAAACCGACCATTAAACCTTTATCAATCAACCTTTCGATGCTTTTGGTGACAATCTTAACCTTATCTTCGCCTTTAGGCGGCTTTTGACGGCCATTATAGAATCGATAAAAACGGCTGCGATTAATCCTTTTCTCTTTGCCATAGGCCTGGCCAAGAATAAATTTTTGCAGGGCTGAGAGTTTCATAAAATCGCTGACGACGCGAAACTGCGCGAACATCCGCTGACCGCTGACATTATTGATGAATAGGTTCGCGGGTGTTAGTGAATATTCCCGCCAAAGGCGGACAGGTGTGTCGTTTAAATATATTTATAATATTTTTATTTTTCTATGTATCTCGAATCCTTTTTTTATCGCTTTAGTTGCGTGCGGCCATACAAAATTATATTTTTTCAAATCTTTTTCTTCTACCCAATGAATTTTTAAAAATTCATCACCTGCTTTAACTTTTTCGATACCTGCCTTAATCAAATATACTATTGCGCATCTAGCAACATTTTTAGGGTTATACCAAATACAAAAATCAACTAATGCGATAATCTTAAATTCCTTTAATCCAATCTCTTCCTGAAGTTCTCTTTTAAATGCTTGGCCGCCTTCTTCGCCTTTATCGATTCTTCCTCCGGGCAATCCCCAAAAACCAGGATGTGATTTAAATTCTCCTAAAAGACATTTGTTATCATCTATAAATAAGCCACATTGGCTAATGGTAAACTTTTCAAAGCTATCTTCTATGTTTTTCATATCGTTGATTTATTTAAGGGATTTCTCCGTTTCGCTCTCTCGGTTCGCTCCAGTCGAAATGACAACATCCCTACAACCTACTCCCTACTTACTAGATTTATCCCCAACTCTTCAAGCTGCTCTTTAGAAACCTTGGCCGGCGCGCCCATCAACGGATCTCGGGCATCGGAGGTTAACGGGAAGGCAATTACTTCCTTAATGGACTTTTCACCCAAAATCACGGCTAATAATCGGTCGATGCCATGGGCAATACCGCCGTGCGGGGGCACGCCGTATTTAAAAGCTTCTAATAAATGGCTGAACTGCTTTTTTTGCTTATCATCAAAACCGATTAAATCAAAAACTTTTTCTTGAATCTTTGAATCGTAGATTCTTAATGCTCCGCCGCCGACTTCAAAGCCGTTTAAAACTAAATCATGCTGATACGATTTTACTTTGCCGGGCTCCTTATCCAAAAGTTTCAAATCTTCTTCTTTGGGCCTGGTAAACATATTATGCGACGGCGCCCAACGGCCGGCGCCAACGAATTTTTCTTCTTCTTTGGTTTGATCAGTAAATAATGGAAAATCAATCACCCAGCAAAAAGCTAATTCATCTTTATTATCTTTATTTTCCCTTAAATCCGGCTTGTCTGATTTATATTTTCCCATGGCTTCGGCGTGAGTTAATCGTGGCCAAGGCGAGGTTAAAATCTTCTTTTCCGGAAAAACTTCTTTAACCATTTCAGTAAAGAGCTTTTCAACCAAATTCAATAATTCATCTTGGGCGATAAAGCTCATTTCTATATCCAGCTGATAGAACTCGCCGGGCGACCTGTCGGAGCGGGCGTCTTCGTCTCTAAAGCACGGCGCAATCTGAAAATATTTTTCTATGCCGGCTACCATCAAAAGCTGCTTATACTGCTGTGGCGCCTGGGGCAAAGCAAAAAATTTGCCTTGATGAACTCTGGAAGGCACAAGGTAGTCTCTGGCGCCTTCGGGCGTGGACTTGGTTAAAATTGGGGTCTGAACTTCGATAAAACCTTGATCGTTTAAATTATCCCTGAAAAACTTGATCATTTGATGGCGCTTGACCATATTATTCTTCATTCTTTCGTGCCTTAAATCTAAATAGCGATATTTTAGCCGCAGCTCCTCGTTGGCCTGGCGGTCTTCGTTGTCTATTTCAAACGGCGGTGTTTGTGATTCAGAAAGAATTTTGACTGACTTGGCTAAAACTTCCACTGTGCCAGTGGGCAACTCTTTGTTGATTTGCTTATCGCCCCTTTTCTGAACCTCGCCTTCAATTTCCAAAACATATTCCGGTTTTATTGATTTGCTGATTTGTTCTGATTCTTTATCAAGTTCTGACGGGACTAAAACAATTTGAACGATCCCAGACCTGTCGCGAAGATCCACAAAAACAATTTTGCCCATTTTGCGGATAGTGTTGACCCAGCCCTTGAGCAAAACTTTTTCTCCTATTTTATCGGTTGTTTGTATGTTATTGAGTTTCATATGTTTTTGATTATCCGCAACTGGCAGCCGATAGCCAGGCTGTCGGCTGCCAGTTGCGGATGTATTATTTACGGTCGTAATCTTGTTATCATCCTCGGAAAGGGAATGGTCTCCCGCACATGGTGGGTGCCGCACAACCAGCCGACTAAACGTTCCAGGCCAATGCCGGCGCCGCTTGAAGGAACAGAGCCGTACTTTCTTAAATCCAGATACCAGTCAAAATCTTTTTTAGCCAATTTATGTTCTTTAAGTCTTTTTAAAAGAATTTGATAATCATCTTCTCTCTGGCTGCCGCCGACAATCTCGCCATAGCCCTCAGGCGCCAGGCAGTCAACGCACAAAGCCCGGCTTTCATCTTGAGGGTCCCTTTTCATATAAAAAGCTTTGACTTTGGCCGGGTATTTATCAATGAGAATTGGCTGGTCAAATTCTTTGGTTAAAATTGTTTCGTCATCTCCGCCTAAGTCGTCGTCTGCTTTGATGTTTGAACCCAGCTGATGCAGTTTTTCTACTGCTTCCTGATGGCTCATTCTGATGAATGGTTTTTTAATTTTCTTTAACGGACCTGTATCTCTTTCTAGTATTTCCAGTTCCTTTTGACAGTTATTTAAAATATGTTCTGCTACGTAAACAAGGCAGTCTTCGATGACTTCCAGATTGTCCTGATGCTCTAAAAAGGCCTCTTCGTAATCCAGCATCCAGAATTCGGTGAGATGGCGGCGCGTCTTGGATTTTTCCGCTCTGAAAACCGGGCCAAAATCGTAAACTTTGCCTAAGCTTCTGATGGCCGCTTCGGAGTACAGCTGGCCGCTCTGGGAAAGGTAGGCCTTGCCTAAATCGAAATAATCCACTCCGAACAAAGTAGTGGTGCCTTCGCAGGCCGAGGGCGTAAAAATCGGCGCATCAACCCTGGTATATCCTTTTTGATCAAAAAAATTGGTCAGGGCTAAAAAAACCTGATACCTGACTTTCATGATGGCCCACTGCTTGTTTGAACGCAGCCATAAATGGCGATTATCCAATAAAAAATCTGGCCCGTGCTCTTTTTTGCTAATCGGATATTCTTCGGCAATTTGAATAATCTCTAATTCAGAAACCTGAAGCTCATACTCTTCTTTTTTGGGATGTTTGCTGATTTTGCCCTGAAGTTTTACAGATGATTCTTGAGTAATTTTTTCGCATTTCTTCCACACACCGCTTTCTACATTCGACTTGCTAATAATTGCCTGCATAAAGCCGGAGCCGTCTCTGATTTGCAAAAAATAAATACTGCCCGATGAGCGTAAGTTATAAACCCAGCCCTGAATTTTGACTTTTTGGTCAATAAAATCAGCTGCTTGAGCAATAGCAATTTTATTCATAAATTTCCTAATAATTATACTATTTTTTATAAATTTTGTAAAACATAAAACCCCGCCATAAAAATGGGATTTATTTCAATATTCTACCTTGAAAACTGACTACAAAACCGAAAACAAAACAACTAGAATAACAGCAATAATACCCAGACAATAAAGCAAAGTAGAAACTAAAAGCAGGATGGCTTCTTTAGCTCTTTTATTGATAACTAAATAGGCCGGGTAGCCGAAAACAATCAGGCCGCAGACGGCCGCGGAAAAAACCAGCAGAAACAAAATAAAAATCGAACCCAGCAGACCTGGCGGCGTTAAAAAAGTCTGGCTTAAAGCGCTCATTAAATAAGCCGTCAGCGAGACATAAATAATCAGCCCCAAGGCCTGATATAAACCAATTAAAGTTAATTTTGATTTTTTCATACAGTTTAATTATACCAAAAAATGCCAAGCTTGTCTTGGCGCTTTTTGATTACCTGCCTAATTTTTTATCTACGAAATTATTTAACAGAAAATGGGTCATAAAATTTCTAAGAGTAAAAATATTTATAAAATAGCTTAGCTTGGTCGGTGATGCTCTGTAAAACCGTTAATTCTGTATCCAGCTCCTTAACTAATTCAGGTAAAATTAAAATGCATTGAACGGACGAATTATAATCCGAAGAGTAGATACAATTAAGCTTTTCAATTTTTTTGATCCTCCCCCCATTTCTTCTCATCTGCGCCAACTGATGATTGGTGATATTGGTAGTTAACAAAATATAGTTATTCTTGGCATAGCTAAATTCTTTCATTGTTTTCTGCTCATCTATTTTTACAAAACGGAATAGTCCCCAATCGGCCTTAGTTATGGAATTAACTGCCGTGGCTAAAAGAGTCTGGAAAATATATTTTTTTGCCTGTCTGGTGTCGCTTGATTTGCTTAAAATTTTGGTAGTTATCTCCTCCAAAAGCGGCAGACGGCGGTTGACCAAGCCGATATATTCAAAAGATTCAATTAATTTTTTAGTGGAAACTTCCAATTTTTTTTCCATAACCTTTTTTTCTTGTTCTTTACGTTCAATATCTTTTTGATGAAAATAATAAAAAAGAAAAGCTATTAAAATCAAAATTAAATTAGTGAGCGATCTGAAAAAATCCTCGGGGATAAAAGAAGGGTTGTCTGGAATCAAAAATGGTTTAACTATCAAAGCTAAAAGAACCAGCACGTATATAATTTTGGCTATGTTTGACATTTAAACTATTTAATCCCCTTATTTTAGTATACAAAAATTATTTTTAAACAACAACCGTATTTATGCCAAGCCGCTTTAATGAAGCTTCGCAGTCTTACGCCTGCGGTATCTCTAATTTCTTCGGCGGAGCGGAATCCGCTAAAGCAAAAAGTCCGCGACTTCATCATGGGGCTTATGCAAGCGGTCTTCCGCGAAGGCGGATAAATTTAAGTCCAAAATCTACTTTAACAAAAGCAGATAAGTCTTGCCGTCGGTGAAAAACTGGTCGCCGCTTTGATTTTTGCCTAACAAGGGCTCGACTAATTGAATTTGTTCCGCTTCTTTGATTAAACCGGTTTTTTCTAAATCGCTTTTTATATAATCGCGTTCCACATCGATATTAGGTCTAATTTTGTGGGCGATCAAATACCTTAAACCGTCATCAAAACTGGCGGTCGCCACCCAAACCTCCGCGCCTCGCCAAAAAAATTCAGTTGGCCAAAAACGAATATGATGCCTTTGCCTGACTGTTTGGGCCGCTGTCGGCTTTTCAAAAGCCAGAGCATTTGGCTGAGTTTTGAGAAAAGCCGGAGTGACTGGCGCTCCAATATATGAGCGGTTGAAAAGGGCCGCCGCTGCCAAACGGTAAAGATTGGCTAAACGGCGAGGTTCGTCAACCAAATCCCAGCCGGCCTGCTTAAAAATCTGAACAATCTTCTCCCGGGAACCAATAAAAACAAAGCTAATCGGTTCCATTTTCTGTCCCGCCAAATTCTCGCTAAATTTAGGAAAATTATCAACTAAAGCAATGCCCGGCAGATTAACCGCCGAAGCTATGGTAATTTTTTCTAAATTGTTCACTGGAGGTTCTATTAAAGGATGGGTTTTATAAAAATAATAAAAGAAAATTCCCTCAATCATAAAAAGCGAACAAACCATAAGAACAATAAATTTTTTACCTAAAATTCTGTTAGCTTTTGTTTCCGGACGATACCTTTCTTGATTCTTAAAAAAAGTGATAATCAAAATTAATAAAGCCAGGCCCAAAAGCCAGCCGGCTAAAATATCCGTGGTCCAGTGGACGCCCAAATACACCCGCGAAAAACCAACAAGCAGAATTAAGCCGATAATTAAAATGGCCAATAATAATTTTGACCGCCAGTGTTTAATATTTTTTAAAAGAATATAACCGATCAGGCCATAAAAAACCACTGCCATTACGGCATGGCCGCTGGGAAATGAATAACCGTTTTGAACGATTAAAGAAAAAACCGCCTCGGGGCGCTGGCGGTGAAAAATCAGTTTTAATAAATTATAAAACAACCCGCTGCCAATTAAACCGATGATAAAGAAAAATAATTTCCTTCGCTCTTTTAATAACCGGAGAATAACCACTATAATAATTCCCAGAGTCACCATAATTTGCCAATTACCCAAATAAGTAAAGAGCAATAATATTTTAGCTATGGCCAAGCTGCGATAAGCGGCAATTAAATTCATCAAGCGGATATCAGCTTCGCTGTATAAATTATTAGTAACGATTTCAAAAGCCAAATTGGCAAAATAAAAAAATATGAAAGAGCTCAAAATAACTCCCAGACTAAAATAAAAACCGAATGGTTTAGCAAATGAAAACCGCCGGCTTAACTTAGGATACTTTTGGCGCCACCTGATAATATACTCGTTACGGGCAAAAGCTTCATTAAGAGATTGGTTGAACGATTTTAAAAATCTTTTCATTTAAAAATATTAAAGGAGGTTTTTTAAACCTGAATTTTGGTAAAAAGAAAACTGCCCAAGCCCAAGCATAAAATAGTCGCTGATCCTAAAATCAATAAATCAAATCCGATGCCGAAATAAACAGCTCCTCCCAAAGCTCCTCTTAAACCATCAACGCCGTAAGCTAAAGGGTTAACGGCTAAAATAACCTTGAGCGCCTGAGGCAAATCATTGACCGGAAACAGGGCTCCTGATAAAAAAAAGGTTGGCATAATAATAAAATTCATTATCAGTTGAAAGCCCTGCATATCTTTTAAGATCGAAGCGATAGCTGTCCCCAGCGCCGTAAAGAAAAAAGCGATTAGCAACATAAACAAGAGTCCTAAAGGTATCGTAACAAATTCAGGGTGAAAGCCAAGGGGAATGGTGATGATAAAAATCACCAGTCCTTGAAAAAAAGCCACCGTGGCGCCGCCCAAAGTCCGGCCGATCATAATTTCCAGCCTGGAAACCGGCGCCACTAGAGTTTCTTTTAAAAAGCCGAACTGCCTGTCCCAAATAATTTCGATGCCGGAAAAAACCGCCGTAAACAGAATGCTCATGGCAATAATGCCCGGTGATAAAAACTGCAAATAGCTGCCTTCGCCGGCCCGCTGAAAAACCGGCCCGAAGCCAAAACCTAAAGCTAATAAAAATAATAATGGCTGGCCTATAGAACCGACGATCCGCGCTCGCGAACGCAAATATCTTTTTATCTGCCTGAGCCACAAAATGTATATTACTTTCATAATGCTCCAAATTAATGTCTAAATAAACGCCGGTTCTGACGCAAACGGTCCAAGCCAGAAACTTCTTCCTGGCGGATAGGCTTGCCGGTTAAATTGATGAAAGCGTCTTCCAGAGTGGCAGCGCCGGTTTTTTCTTTTAGTTCATTTGATGAACCTTGAATAACAATTCTGCCATGGTCGATTATGGCAATGGCATCGGCCGCCCGGTCGGCTTCCTCCATATAATGGGTGGTGAAAAAAACCGTAATCCCCTCTTCTTTGTTTAAATCTTTAATATATGACCAGATATGGTTGCGGGTTTGCGGATCCAGGCCCAGCGTCGGTTCGTCCAAAAATAAAATTTTGGGATGATGCAACAGGCCGCGGGCGATTTCCAAACGCCGCTTCATGCCGCCGGAAAAATTTTTGACCAGCTCCTTTTTTCGATCCCACAGCTCCACAATTTTTAACAGCTGTTCTATCCTTTCACGTCTGACTTTTTTAGCCAGGCCGTAAATTACTCCGTGAAACTCCATATTTTCAAAAGCCGTTAATTCATCGTCCAAAGACGGGTCCTGAAAAACAATGCCGAACGAATGCCTGGCCTGATTGGCGTTTTTTACCGGATCACAGCCGTTTAAACTGATCTTGCCGGCAGTGGGTTTGAGCAGGGTGGTTAAAATCTTGATGGTGGTGGTTTTGCCAGCGCCGTTCGGGCCTAAAAAAGCAAAGACTTCTCCCTGCTTAACTTGGAAAGAAATTGCATCAACCGCGGTAAATTCTTTGAATTTTTTGGTTAAATTATCAACTTCAATGATGTTCATGATTTTAATTACGCCCAACAAGGGCCGAAAAGTTAAAGCCGCTTCGCAATAATTTTATGGCTTTATCAAGTTCGTACCGATTAATCGATTTTGATAATAAAATAAATATCCTTAAAAACCGCTACTAAAGGTAATATTTTTTATTTGCGCTTTTTAGCTTTTGCTTCCAGCATCAGCTTTTTTATTTCTAATCTTTTTTTAGTTTTATGAGAGTTTGATTTTTGCCTTCTCCCAAAAGCTTTTCGTCTTTTTGCCATATAAATATTTTATAAGATGATTAAATATAGGATATTCTAACATTTTCTTAAAATATAATCAAACCTTCATTTTTTAGGGGTTTTTAAAGATTTAAATTGACAAAATATTATAAACCTGCTATAATTATTGTTTATATTACTAATACACCTAAAACCAATCAAATGACTTCACTTACTACTGTAAATCAGAGTTTTAACGGCTTAGGCATTGCGCCTAAGATTCTTGAAATACTGGATAATCTCAAATTTATCATCCCCACTCCTATTCAGCGCCAATCCATTCCGGCTGCCTGCGAAGGCAAGGATATTATGGGCGTGGCGCAAACAGGCACCGGCAAAACACTGGCCTTTGGCATTCCCATGATTCAGCGACTGGCGCAAGCCAAGGGCTCTAAAGGCCTGGTGATTCTGCCGACCCGCGAACTGGCTATCCAGGTCAGCGAAAGCTTGCTGCAAATCGGCAAAAGCGTTGGCTTAAAAACCGCAGTTTTAATCGGCGGCGAATCGCCCGAAAAACAGTTGCGCTCATTAAGGCAGAACCCCCACATTATTATTGCCACGCCCGGCCGGTTAAACGATCATCTGGAGCAAAAAAATATCAAGCTTGACCAAGTTAAAATTTTAGTGCTGGATGAGGCTGATCGCATGCTGGATATGGGCTTTGCCCCGCAAATAGACAGGATTGTTAAAAAAACGCCCCGCGACCGGCAAACCATGCTGTTCTCGGCCACTATGCCTCAGGGAATAATCAGTCTGGCGACCAGCTACATGAAACTGCCGATCCGGGTAGAGGTGGCGCCTTCGGGAACAATTTCGCAAAAAGTCACCCAGGAATTATTTTTTGTCAGCGCCAGTTCTAAATTGCAGCTGTTGGAAAAAGTTTTAAACGAATACCGCGGCAGTGTTTTAATCTTCAGCCGGACTAAATTTGGCGCTAAAAGAATTGCCTTGGCTATGAGAAAAATTGGACACAACGCCACGGAAATACACTCCAACCGCTCGCTTAACCAACGGCTGGAAGCCATGTCCGGATTTAAGCTGGGCAAATACCGCATTATGATAGCCACAGACATTGCCTCGCGCGGCATTGATGTGACCGGCATTGAACTGGTAATCAACTATGATTTGCCGGAAAACCCCGAAGATTATGTGCACCGCATCGGCAGGACTGCCCGCGCCGGCCACCAGGGGCACGCCATTTCCTTTGCCACTCCTAACCAGTCGCGGGATGTTAAAAATATAGAAAGGTTGATTAAAACCCAGCTGTCAGTTTCGCCTTTGCCAAAGCTCCCGGAAAAAAGAACTGCTTTAAAACAAGAATTTTCTCCATCCAACCACCGGCCTTATGCCAAACAGAAAGCAAAGGCCTCGCCGAACTTTTCCAAAAATTCTTCAAAATCAAATTCAGGAAAATTCTTCCAAAGAAGCCGGAAAGGCACCAAACGCTATTAAACTAAAAAAATCGCCTTGAACAAAGTCCTCGAGCGGAGTCGAGAGGTGATTTTTTGATTGGCAGGGAGAAGGCCCGCTAAAATTTATAACTCAAGCAATGCTTAGACAATTTTAATTATTTTAAACTCAACCTCGCTACCGGCCAATTGTATCTTAACGGAGTCGCCGGCCTTTTTCCCCATTAAAGCGGAGCCGATTGGCGAATTATGCGAAATAATATTGTTTTTTACATCTATTTCCGAAGAGCCGAGGATTAAATAAGTTTTTTGCCGGCCGGCCATTTTAACAGTCGCTCTGCTGCCAAGCTGAATTTTATTTTTATTATGGCCGGGCTTAATTATTATGGACAGCTTAAGCTGTTCTTCTAAATCAAAAATATGCTGATTAAGGCCGCGGAGGCGGCCCTTAGCCATTTGGTAAGCCGCATTCTCGGAAAAATCCCCCATCTCGGCCAATCTTTTAACCTCGGAAACGGCTTGAGGCAATAAAACTTTTAATTGCTTTAATTTTTTGTTAAGTTCGTTGAACTTTCCAACTGTTAGATATGGATCCGGCACAATGCGGGTGAATTCGCCGGCTTTTCTGATAGGAACCCTCATTTGTCAGTATTATTTGTTTAATTTATTTGTTTACTCCGCCTTTGGCGGACTTCTTTTTCTTTGGCCTGGCTGAAGCAGAAACGGCTGATTTTTTCTTAGCCGCTTTTTTTGGCCCGGCCTTTTTTTGGACTAAAGCTAAAGCGTCTTTTTTCGACTTTGCCCCGTCAGCTTCTTTAACAACCAGATTTAAGGCCATGAGTATTTTATCAAGTTTAGAATTTATTATCTCAAATTGTTCTTTGGCGGGCAGGATGTTTTTACTGCCGGCGCCGCGATTCTGGCTAAAACATTCGTTGCAAAAAATTGGTTTGCCGCCCGAGGGCTTAAAGGGCACTTCGCAATTTTTACCGCATTTATCGCAGACCGCCGCAAACATCTGATTATTGCCATAGCTTCCTTTGCCGGAATCCCGCCCGCCGGACCGGCCGTAATCCGAACTTTTATTTTTTCCAAAACAGTTGCTGCAGTAAATTGGTTTGCCGCCCGAGGGTCTAAAAGGCACTTCGCAAGACTGGCCGCACTCGTCACAGGTGGCCCGGTGCATGGAACGCTGGCCGGAATCCCGGCCGCTAAAGCCTCCCCTATCATTTCTGTTGCGCTGATTAAAATTTTTCATAAAATTGTTTCCATTTTGCTATAACAAAACGGGTTAAGCTAATAGTTAATTTTAATTAATCTGACCAATAATCACCACATAATTTTTGCCGTATTTTTTGGCGCATTTGGGGCAGGTAGTATACCACATATACGTTTTTTTGACTGAAATGCCTTCGCCTTTAGCGTAATTTTCAAAATCTTTCATCCAAATTCCAGTATCTTTGAAATTGCCTTCGTATACTTTGCTTAAAAACTTCCCGCTTAAAGTTACATTTTCCGCGCCGGGTATTTCTTTGTCTACTGCCACATACAAATCCATATTCCACTTAGAGGTATGGTCAGAAAGACCCATCCAATACTGCGCCTTGGCTCCGGCTTTTTCGATTTTAGCCATCATTCTTTTTACAACCGAGCCGAAGTTAAGCGGCATATAAAACAAGGTAAAAACTTTATCTTTGATAAATTTTTTATTGTCCCACTCAAAGATTTTTCCACTCCAAGGGGCGGGATCGAACTTTGGGCAACATTCCATCTTGTCCTGAGCCATGTCGAAAGATTGGTTTTTGATTTGATTATTCATAACAAAACGAGTTAAGCTAATAGTTAATTTATCTAATAAAATAATCTTTCTTGACCTATAATAGGGTACTTTACACCCGAGGGCTTATTTAATCAAGCTAAAAATCAAGTAAAATTTTTAATCCACTCAAGGCGAGATAAAACAAAAAACACTGGCAAATGCAAATGATTTTTTATAATTCAAAATTATACTCCTTCGCTTTAATAATTCCGATTTTATAATTTTTATGAGCTTGCTTTCTTAACTAACTTTAGCTAATTTATTAAAGTTAAGCTTTGGAGCATATACGGAATTAATTTAGCAATGCGGTATAAAACGCTTGATTACTTTTTTTTCTTGTTTTTTTTGGGTTTCTTAACCTCTTTTTTATGAGAGTTATTGCCTTTGGCCATATAAAAAGATTAATGATTAATGTTTTATAATTATAGCACAATTTTAAATAAAAACAAGAAAGACAACAAAACGTTAATCTTCTTTCCTTGGCTCCCCTAGCTAGTTTAAGAACCTTTTGGGGTCAATATTCAAGGGTATTTGAGGGGTATCTGGCTAGAGTGTTGTACTTACTTATTGAACTTAAGCCCCTTATCATTGACTTTTTTAAAAATCTATAGTATAAATATACCAACCTAATCTAATTAAAAGCTACTTATCCGCTTTTTAAAAGGCGGTTTTGATTTATTTATGGAAATACGAAATATTGCAATTATCGCCCATGTTGATCATGGCAAAACAACCCTGACTGATGCCTTGATGCAACAAACAGGCATGTCGGAAGCCGGAGACAGCATGGACAGCGATACGCTTGAACTAGAAAGAGGTATAACAATTTATTCAAAAAATACTTCTATCTACTACAAGGATACAAAAATAAATATCGTGGATACGCCTGGCCACGCCGATTTTGGTTCGGAAGTCGAGCGTGTTTTGCGTTCTATTGATTCGGTCCTTTTATTAGTCGACGCCCAAGAAGGCCCTATGCCGCAAACAAAATTTGTTTTAAAAAAATCCCTCGATTTAGGCTTAAAACCGATTCTCGTTTTAAATAAAATAGACAAGCCGGCTGCCAGGCCCGATATTGTCCAAGAAATGGTTTATGAACTTTTTCTCGATTTAGGAGCAAATGACGAACAGCTTAAATTTACCACAATTTATGCAAACGCCAAGTTAGGCATTGCCAAAACATATTTAGAAGACGATTCCAAAGATTTAACCCCTCTCTTAGATAGAATTATAAAAGAAGCGCCGGTTTCCTCGAGCGAAGAAGCAGAAAATAAACCTTTGCGTTTGCAGCCCTTTAACCTGGCTTACGATAACTTTTTGGGGCGGCTGGCTGTGGGAAGAATTTATGAAGGAGAAATAAAAGACAGCTCCAGAGTAATTATTAAAGATATCAAAGGAAAAACTCGCACGGGCAAAATTACCAAGCTATTTACTTTCGAAGGGCTCAAAAGAAAAGAAGTAAAAGCGGCTAAAGCCGGCGACATTGTAATGGTTGCCGGCCTGCCTAATATATTTATCGGAGAAACTATTTGCTTGGATGCTAGGCAAGAAGCTTTGCCGGCCATAAACATCGACGAACCGACAATTTCTTTAAATTTACTGGTAAACAATTCGCCGTTTGCCGGCCAAGACGGCAAATATGTTACCAACAGACAACTCAAAGAAAGGCTGGAAAAAGAATTGGAAGTCAATGTTGGTCTAAAGATTGATTTTTCGGCTATAGATTATTACAAAATTTACGGCCGGGGCGAAATGCACATTGCCATTTTTTTAGAAAATATGCGCCGCGAGGGCTACGAAATGCAAGTATCACAACCCCGCGTAATTATTAAAGAAGAAGCTGGCGTAAAACAAGAGCCATTCGAAGAGGTTACAATTAGCGTGCCCGAAAAAATGTCCGGAACTGTTATTAAAAAACTTTCCAGCAGGTGCGGCAAAATGCTAGAGATGGCCCAGGAACACGGTAATATAAGAATTATTTTTGAAATTCCCACCAGGGGACTGCTGGGCTACAGGAATGAATTTGTAGTTGATACCAGAGGCGAAGGCATTCTTTATACCCGCGTTGTTGGATTTAAACCTTACGTTGGCGAGATTAAAAAAAGTAACGTCGGTTCCATGATTTCGATGGCCACCGGAAAAGCCCTTGGCTTTTCGCTTTATAATCTTCAAAACAGGGGGGCCTTATATATTGGAGCTACTACCGAAGTGTACGAAGGCATGGTTATTGGCAATACGGCCAAAGGAGATGATATGGCTGTAAATCCAACAAAGGGAAAACAATTATCAAATATGCGCGCCTCGGGATCCGATGAAGCAATTAATTTAACTTCTCCCATGAAACTGACGCTTGAAAGAGGCATGAGTATTATGAGCGGGGATGAATACCTAGAAATTACTCCAAATAATATTCGCTTAAGAAAACGATTTCTAACTGAAAACGAAAGAACCAAGGCAAGCAGAAATAAATAAAATATTGAGAGTTATACCCCTTCGCTTTTATAATTCCGAAGCGGCGGAGCTTAGCATGAGAGCATTGGAACATGAGAGCATTGGAACATGGGAGCATTGGAGCATGAGAGCATTGGAACATGAGAGCATTGGAGCATTGGAATATTGGAGCATTGGAATATTGGAACATTGGAGCACTTGCTCTCATGCTCCCATGCTCTCATGCTAATCTTCCGGGCATTATACGGAATTATTTAAGCAATTGAGTATAAAATCTCTTCTCTATCAAAAAAACCGCCTTTATTAGATTAGACGGTCTTTTGATATTCTAATGAGTTTATGACGCATTCCCACTTCCGCTACCTCCTTCGTTAAAACTTCGGAGGTCAAGAAAGCTTTGGAGGGCAGGCAGGTCACTTGATAAAAATTTGATGGCTCCCCTTGGTTAACGATATTATAACTATATTCAAGAAGAAAAAAGAGTATATCTACATTCCAAAAATGGAAGACTACGCTTGATTTTATCTTAAAAAAGCTTAAACTAAATTTATATGGAAAATTTATCCAACTATGAAAAACTAAAAGAAGACGCCAATAATTATTACAACAGCATTGGCAAACTTCACTCCCCAGCATTTAGCGAGAATGTTGGTTTTAATGCGGAGGGCTTTAATCATATTGTTTACAAAACAGCACGAACTGAAAGAGAAAGGACGTCGCAAATTTTAAGGTTTAAGCTTTTGCCACTGGCTCGCAAACTGGTTGAAATTTCAACTACCTTTCAGGAATTTGAAGAAACCATTAAGGAATTTAATGTTAAAAGGCATAAAAAAAGAGTAAATATCTCTCAACCAGTAAAATACTGGGGCATAATAGCTATTATTGACGGCCGTAAAATAAAAGTGATTTTAAGAAAAATCGGCGAGAACGGTAAAATGCACTTTTGGAGCATAGTCCCAGCTTGGACGACCAATAAATACCGAGATATTAAATTTATCACCACAATGAAAGGCAATCCAGATAAAGATTAAATAATAAAAATATAAACAAAAACACCGCTTATTTTAGCGGTTTTTTTGTATGCTTGCCTTCAGCTTATGAGTTAGCCGAATAGGGCTGACGCCCCACAAGCACATCTGTAATATACAGTATATTCTTAAAAAAATCAAGTAGGCCTGTGGATATTGTATTTATTTGATATTCTAATGAGTTTATGACGCATTCCCACTTCCGCTACCTCCTTCGTTAAAACTTCGGAGGTCAAGAAAGCTTTGGAGGGCAGGCAGGTCGCTTGATAAAAATTTGATGGCTCCGAACGCTGAACGAAATCCGACTTGTCCTGAGTCTATTGAAGGGACTTTTTTTAGCGAAAATCTGAACGCTGAATTTTGGCGTTCCGAAAGAAATTTTTTACAGAGGCGGGATGAGATTTTATGCCATCACTGGCACAAAATCTCTATAGAGCGAAAACGCTTGTTGATATATCAAATCCAAAACCTTTTCGCTCTCTTCCGCTTTGTATCCTTTTCGCAACAATAGCAACTTAACATTCGCACGTATCCTCGCCTTGATTATATCATTATTCATCCAATCAATCGCTAAATCTCTCTTGATAATTTTGACAAGCTCGCGTACCAATTCCTTCAATTCTCCATTTCCGTTGATTGCTTTGCGGCCGACTGATATCGCATCATAAAATGCCATTTCTTCCTCCGACAAGCCGATACCTTCACCCTGTTTCTCAACTTTCCTGATTTCCTTTGCTAATTCAATCAATTTCTCAATAACTTTTGTGGAATTGATGATATTGTTTTCGTATTTTTCAATTATATCTTCCAACATATCAAGAAGCGATTTGTAACGAACCAAATTTTTCCTCATCCGCACTCGGAGTTCGTCATTCAAGAGTTTCCGAAGAACATCCACGGAAAGATTCCTGTATTTCATATTTTTTACTTCTTCTAAAAATTTTTCGTCAAATATGGAAATATCCGGCCTTCCTTTACCTTTCATATCAAAAATATCAATAACGCCTTCGGCTGATATTGCTTTTGAGACAAGTTCCCGAACAGCGGATTCAACATCAAAACCAATGCCTTCGGGTCGAACGATAGTCCGTTTGATGACCGCGCGCTTCACTGCTTGGAAAAATTCAACTTCATTCCGTATGGCGTTTGCCTCCTTGTGCGGCATAGCAAATGCAAAAAGCTGGGACAGTAACTCCGTTTCTTTAAGAAAACGTTTCTTTTTTTCTTCATCCAGTCTTTCCTTGCCATTTTTATCTATACTCGTAACAACGGCGTTCATTCCTTGAAGTAGTAATTGTGCGGGCTCCGCACCTTTCAGTTTTTTCCATTCTTGGTATTCAACGCCGGCAAACATCGCGCAAACGATATCATATTTTTCCATCATCTTGGCAATAATTTCCTCAATCGGTATCATCGCCTCCTTCTGGATGCCGGAGCTATAAATTGAGAGGGCTTTCTTTAGATCGTCAGCAATTCCAATATAGTCCACGATAAGACCGCCGGGCTTGTCCTTAAAAATTCTATTGACGCGGGCTATCGCTTGCATCAAGGTATGATTTTTGAGCGGCTTATCAATATACATCGTGTGGAGCGAAGGAACATCAAAGCCGGTCAACCACATATCGCATACAATCACGAGCTTTAAGGTATCGTCCGGATTCTTGAATCTCTTTTCCAATTCTTTTGTATCTCTACTTTGATGAAGTTCCGGAAATTCTTCCGGCTTTGAAATAACCACCGCCACTTCCGGCGCATCCGAAATTGCTGAAATTATTTTATACATCTCAACTGCCGTCTTTCTTGAAATCGTTACAATCATGCCTTTTCCTTCAAGCCCGCGATTGTTAAAATGCGAAACTATATCGTTTGCCACTTGCTCCAGACGATCCTTTGCGCTTACAGCCTGCTCAAGTCGCGCCCATTTGCGCTTATACACCTCTTTTGCCTCAAATTCTATCTCGCCGGTCAAGTCCTCAAATTCCTCATCAATAAATTGGTTTGTCAAGTGCAAGGGCACGAGACGGCCTTCGTAATAAATCGGCACAGTCGCACCGTCTTCTACGGCTTGGTTTATCTTGTATTCGCTGATGTGATCGCCAAACACAAGTCGCGTTTCGCGATTTTGCAGACTTATCGGCGTACCGGTGATGCCCATGAAAGAAGCGGAGGGCAGTGCAACGCGGACATTGCCGGCAAATTTCGCATACTGCGAGCGGTGCGCTTCGTCCGCAACAACAATGATATTTTCTCGTTCGCTCAAAACCTCGTATTCAGTATCAAATTTCTGAATTGTCGTAAAAATAAGTTCGCCGGCCGCTTCGCGCAGTCTTTCCTTCAAATCTGCAACACTTTCCGCTTGCTTCGCGCTTGAATAGCCGCTTCGTAAAAATGTTTTATAAAATTGCCCGTCAAGATCATTTCTGTCCGTCAAAAATACAAATGTCGGGCTTTTCAATTCTTCCAGCCGCTTGGCTTTGTTCGTGTAGAAAACCATAGAAAGCGATTTGCCCGATCCTTGCGTATGCCAAAAAACGCCGATTTTTTTATTCCCTCTGGGTTTTGCGGCGCGCAAGGTTTCGCTGACGGCTTTGTTTACGCCGAAATACTGATGGTACATCGCCATCTTTTTTGTGTATTTACTTGCGTCTCTTTCGGCATCTGCCTCAAAAACAATGAAGTTTTGAACAATGTCTAAAAACCGAACCTTGTGAAAAATTCCTCGCGTCAACGTCTCAAGTTCGGAAATGCCATGATTCTTTTCATCCTCGCTCTCAATGCCTTTCCAATGAGAAAACCATTCCCACGCCGAAGAAATTGTGCCGTGTCTCGCTTCAATTAAATCGCCCACGACAAGCACCTGATTGTATTTGAAAATCTCCGGAATATCTTTTTTATACTCCCGCAGCTGCTCATAGGCAGTGTAGATTGTTGCATTTTCAAGCACGGGGTTTTTGAGTTCAAAAATTGCCAGCGGGATTCCATTCACAAAAACCACCACATCCGGCCGTCGGACTTTTTCCAATCCTTGAATCGCGAATTGATTGACGACCAAAAATTCATTGTTCTGGGGGTTTTCAAAATCAAAAACTTTAACGAGCCGTCCCCGTTCTTCGCCAGCTTCATCGCGCACACCAATCTTCACGCCTTCGGTAAGCAGTTTGAAAACTTCTTTGTTTGCAATTTCCAAATTCGGATGTTCAACTCTGGTAATAGCTCGCACCACATCATCAATCGTGGCCTCTGGTAAGTCCGGATTGAGCCGACGAATAGATCGTTTCAAGCGGCCAGTCAAAACAACCTCGCGAAAATCTTCGCGCTCGCTCAAAACTTGGCCCGGCGCCAAATCCGGCCCAAATTCATAGTCGTAGCCCATTTCCTTAAGCCATTCTATGACCGGCTGTTCGGTTAATGTGTCTTCGTTAAGTTTGTTCATAGTTTATTTTAACAATAAGCCAAATAAAAAACTGACAATAGCAACTGGGATTCCAACAACAAAGCCAATAATAATTTGGTCTTTGTTCCTTCTAATAAATCCTGGTTTTTCTTCGAAAGAGACAAGTGTGATTACCGAAAACCGATGCATGCTCGAGTGAAAACTCACTATCCACCAAATTGCAGCGATAAACGCCATGCCAAGCGCAACCCAATGCTTAACTGATTTTATCTCTCCGATTTCTGTTAGTGCTTGGATTGGTGCAATGAATAATATCGGAGCAAGCCATACTGCGATTTTTTGAGACCAAAATAAAACTTTCCTCTCTTTCTTTGAGAGAATATCGTTAATTTTAAACAACGCACCGGTCGTATTTAAGTCATCATCGCCTGCATAAATCTGCGCACTAAACCTATTGAAGTCAATACTTATGTATGGGCTGTGAGTCTGAATATGAAAATCTGTAATCGGTGTATTGTTTTTCGGGATTGTTCCAAGCTCATCATATTCAAAATCTTTGGTTTCCAGCTTGTATTCTCTAGGTTTCAACTTATCTTTGATGATCTTTTCTATCGACTCTAAGTCATCGCGATAAAGACGCGGCATTTTTAAATCTCTGCTAAATGGTTGGATTTTCTTCTTCATACTTTTATTTCCCCGCTCATTAATTTTGGCAAAAGCAAATCGCGGAGCGCGAATAATTTTTGGTTTTCCATTCTTAATTCAAGAATGTTTTTAAACATTGGAGAAATAAGATCGTTTGCCTTATCAAGAATTTCTTGCCGTGGGACGACAACTAATGCCTCCGATAAATGATGCCGCTGAATGTGTCCCATTGAAGTCGCCTTACCACTAGCAACTACCCTAAAAAAGGATAAATGCCTCTGTATCCAGTAATAGAAAAACCAATTGGGATAATTTTCTGATGTTACCTTGAAGAGATGTTGATTTAGTGCCCCCGTCCGTTCGGTCCAACGCATCAATTCTAGACTTCCAGACCAAGAAAAAAGAATATCGCCTGCTTTAACTTTGTATTTTTCATCGATACTTGAGCTGGCAAGTTCGGTGTTTTTATCGATACCATTGTTCATTTCTCGAATCTTAATTACGGGCAAAACGTCTCGATCGTTACTTGGACGATACTTTTGCAATGCGAGACCGTTCAAAAAGTTAGCAATCTCATCAAGAGACTTCACTTCCCATCCCTCCGGAATTTTTCCTAATTCAGAATCAACCATTTTTACTTTTTCATGGCCGGGGAATTTGAAATTTACAAACCACTCCTTAAAAATCGCCTGCGCCATTTGCTCCAGCGTCTGGCTGATTTTATTATTCAACTCAATCTTGTCATCAAAAGCGGAAAGAATGTTGGCGATGCGTTTTTGATCCGTCAGACTTGGAAGTTCAATCTCAATTTCCTTAAAAACTGATTTTATTAATTCTGGGAATGTTGAACCAACCGCAATTTGATTGAAATAATCATGATTGCGCTTGAGCCAATAAAATAGAAACATCTGATCAACTTCGCTGCTTGGCTCAATATTTATAAAGCCCTGATTGGTTGCCATCGGAACTTTATTTATTACAACATCCCCAATTGTGGCGCGGCTGGTTAGGAGTAATGAATCCTCGGGCATTAATTTTGCAGAAGAATGTTTGAGGCCCTGTTTAGAAATATTTCGCCCTGTTTTATCAATAAAGCGACTGGAAAATCCAGAAACTTCCGCTGGAGTAAGCCACGGAATTTCACCATGCCAGTAGTCAGAATTATGAGTGCTTGGAGTGCCGCCACCAGAAACAGAAAGCACCTCCCCCAACTTCATCTTCCGCCAAGTTGTTTTAGTTTGCGTGGTCATATTATCTTAACTTCTTATTCTCACCGCCGCGAAGCTGTTTGGCGTTCTTTCTCGTGATTGCCTTCTTGCCGGTTTTGGATTCAATTTCTTTGCGGGCATGGCCGGCAACAGTGCCGCCCTCGCGGGCGACTTGGCGGTTTTCCGGAAAATTTTTCGGTTCGCGCTTTTGAGAAATTTCCGTTGTCGCGGTTTCGGCCAACATATTCAATACCAGCTCAAGGTTCGTCATATTATCGCGCAAGTTTTCTTTCTTTAAACCCTTGAGGTTTTTATATTCTTTCGTCGTCAATCCCGCCCATGCTTTGGATATTTCATCCGTAAGAATCGCAAACTCAACGCCTTCTTTTGCGCCGCGCTTTTCCCATTCATCTGTCAGCGCTTTTCTGATTTCAATGCTTTTGAGCCGTTGGTTCACCCATTCCGGGCTGTATCCTTTTTGTAAATAAGTTTTTAGCGCTCGGTTGATGGCAAGTTCCGGATCCGCTGTTTCCTCCAGCCGTTCATACCCAACACGAGCGAGCCAGAGTTTAAATGGTTCAGCGTTAGGCGAAGGGATTGATTGAATGAGTCGAAGCATGGTTTCTGTATCTGCCGCGTCGGTTAGGTAGAATTTGCCGTCAGCGGCCCGCATTTTCAGTTGGTTACATTTTGTAACCACCTCGCTTCCTTCTTGTTTTAGACGGCTTTTCAGCACTTTCCAATAGTTTCTAGGATCGTCGCTCGCGCTCAGCACGCCCACCACGTCAACTACCGAAAAATACCAAAGTTCTTTTTCCGCATCCCAATGGCGGCGGATTGTTTTGCCTTCAAAAATCGCGATGACTTTGTTTTTTGATTGTTTTTTCATACCTTTTTCAAATTATCTTTTATCTTTTCTTCTAACCTTTCACTTTCCTTAAAATATTGTTCGAGTTCGCTGGACAGCTTTTTCATCTTCTCCTCAAACGGCACGCCGTCATCTTCTTCTTCGGCAACGCCGACATAGCGTCCAGGCGTAAGAACATATCCATTTTTAATTATTTCTTCTTTTTTAGTCGCCTTACAAAAACCCTCAATATCGGCATATTTTTCGGCACCGTTTTCTCCGCGCCACGCGCGAACTGCACCAACGATTTTCTGAATATGCTCTTTGGTAAATGTAACTTGCTTTCTTGACCCTGAGACTGGCTCAAATAAATCTCGTGCATCTATAAAAAGCGTCTCGCCGGTGCGGTTACGGAATCTGCCATTTTTCTTGTTTTTTGACACAAACCAAAGAGAAACTGGGAGTGCAACATTATAAAAAAGCTTTGGCGGGCAAGCAATAATCACATCAATTAAATCCTCCTCAATAATTTTCCTGCGGATTTTGCCTTCGCTCTTGCTTGCGTCTACGGCAAGCGCGCCATTTGCCATAACAAAGCCAGACATCCCATTGGGGGAAAGATGATGAATAAAGTGCTGAATCCATAAAAAGTTAGCGTTGCTCCCGGGCGGCGTGCCGAATTTAATGCGCGGGTCTTTATCGGAAAGTCGGCCCGGCTCCCAGTCGGCGTTAAAAGGAGGATTGGCCAGCACGAAGTCCGCGCGAAGATCAGGAAATTTGTCGTCATAATAGGAATTTCCGATTTCCATTTGGCCGATGATGCCGCGAATGGCAAGGTTCATTTTGCAAAGCCGAAGCGTTGTCGGATTGCTTTCCTGCCCGAAGAACGAAATTTTGGTCGGATCTTTTTGGTGCATCTTCAAGAACTCGCTTGACTGCACAAACATTCCGCCGCTTCCGCAAGCAGGGTCAAAGACGCGCGCGTTTTCATACGGCGACAACACTTCAACCAAAAGCCGCACAATGGAGCGCGGAGTATAAAACTCTCCGCCTCTTTTGCCTTCCGCAGACGCGAATTGCCCCAAAAAATATTCATACACGCGACCGAGAATGTCTTTTTCTTTATCTATATCGTGGTCAAATGTAATCTTTGAAAAAATGTTTACCAGCTCTCCGAGGATTTGATAATCCAGAGTGGTTTTTGTATAAATTTTCGGCAAAACTCCTTTTAGCTCTTTCGGATTTTCGTTTTCAATCGCTTCCATTGCCTCATCAATATATTTTCCGATATCGTGGTGCATTGCGTGATTTCGCAACTGCTCCCATCGGGATTTTTCCGGAATGTAGAAAATTCCCGTGCTCTTGTACTGGTCTTTATCGTTGACGATATGTTTTCTCTCCGTTTCGTTTTTTATAAAATAGTCTTTGTTCTTTGGATCGCTCGTCCACTGCTCCAACTGCCAACGTCTCTGATAGTAAGAATCAGAAACATACTTGAGGAACAGAAGGCCTAAGACAATATGCTTGTATTCCGAGGCATCAATACTGCCGCGCAATTTATCCGCGGCCTTCCAAAGCTCCTTTTCAAATTCAAGATCGTTGCCTGCCTTTTTGCCAAGCTCGGTGATTTTTTTAGCAGCTTCTTCCTGCTGTTTGCGGATTTCGTTCTTTATTTCTTCCGGCAAAGAATCCTTATCTATGATGTAGCCCTTGCCTTTTTCCGCAGCCGTAACAGCACCCTCTTTAATGAGCTTTGTAACCCGCTTTGCCGCAGAAACACGGCTAATGCCAAGCATTTTAGCCAGTTCCGCCGTAGTTATGTAGTTTTCTTGTTCTTTTTGCATAATTCGTGACTTGTGGCTATAATGAATACAGGTTATCATATGTAAACCATGTTTGTCAACAGGCGCAAAGGGAGTACTAATTCCTTGCCCGCGCACGGGAGGGCTGGGGCAAGGGCAACATTCCTTTTGGCAACGGCGGACTTGTTGCCGGCAACTCTGCCGATGTTCGAATCTCTAACTTGTTAATCATAAAACAAATGAAAAAAGATTAACGCAAAGGTTAATCTTTTTTCACTGGCTCGGGGAGAGGGATTCGAACCCACGACCCACTGGTTACACTTATCTCTAGATTTCTCTAAAGGGCGGACTATCTCATTATCATATCGAGCTTTGCTCGACTTAGATACAAGGCGTTTCCCATCAAGTTAAGCTTGACAGTACGAGCTTACGCTCTAGTCTCTGAACCTTCCTCCACCTATGGCGGAGGCTTGGCTGCGGATTACCTTGCCTTTAAATACTTAAGGTTTAGGCTTCCCGTCAATTAACCTTGTGTTTCAATCTAAGCTTTCGCTTAGAAAGCTGCAATTTTTTTCCGTGAATTTCCCTATGACAATTTGAACAGAGAAGAATGCTTTAATAAGGTAATTGGCCCTGTCTTTATATTTCCGCTTTTCTGACATAAGGCATTCACTTTTAATGTGCTTACAGCCAGTTGCTCTACCACTGAGCTATCCCCGAACAAATTATTTGATTATTTGAATATTTGACTATTTGATTATTTGGTTTTATTTCTTTAAATTATCTTTGGCGCCTTTTATCAAGCCATTCATTGGCTTTGGAAATTGTATCAATAATTCTTTAATTACTTGCGCTTCATGCCGACTAATCAAACCCCTGGTAATTCCTTTATTAATATGGTCGATTACTTCATAAAATGAACTGCGGGCATAATTGTAAAACAATAATTTATCTTTTTTATAATATCTATGCCAGCCCTCGGCAATATTACTGGAAATTGCATCAGCGGATTTTATAAGCTGTTTTCCTAAAGTATCTTGGTCTAAGTAATCCCATCTTTTCACAATTTTCCATAAAAAATTAGATAACCGACAACCAATTATATAACTATAATGTTCATTATATTTCATAAAATCGCTTTTCTTATTATTCCCAGCCATGAGCCATAGGCCATCGGCCTCTGGCCGAAAGGCTGACCGGCCTTTGGCCGGCACGATACCCGCCTCCGCCAAGGCTTCGGCGGGCAAGCACGATACCTCTCGACTCACTCCGTTCGCTCGAGGCCTATCGGCACGATACACGATTATTAATAGTCTTTTAGTTTCATCATATCCTTATGCTCCTCGATTCTTTCCAGGGCCTTGGCTTCTATTTGACGAATGCGTTCTCGAGTGACACCGAACTCCTGGCCAACTTCTTCCAAAGTATGAGCCACGCCATCCATCAAGCCAAAGCGCATCTCTAAAATTTTCTGCTCTCTGGGGGTGAGCTCGGAGATAACCTGCTTAACGTGGTCTTTTAACAGCTGGAGCGCGGCTACCCTGTCCGGCGTAATGGTTTTTTCATCTTCTATAAAATCGCCTAAAGTGGAATCCTCGTCGTCTTCGCCCACCGAAGTTTCTAAAGACACGGTTTCTTGAGATATTTTAATGATATGGCGGACTTTGTCAATGGGCTCGCCCATTTCGGCGGCAATTTCCTCTGGCAGGGGCTCGCGGCCCAAATCCTGGATTAAGCGGCGTTCTATCTGCTGAAAACGGTTGATGGTTTCTACCATGTGCACCGGTATTCTGATGGTTCTGGACTGGTCAGCCAGCGCTCTGGTGATGGCCTGGCGAATCCACCAGGTGGCGTAAGTGGAAAATTTATAACCCTTGCGATAATCGAATTTTTCCACGGCTCTAAACAAACCAATGTTGCCTTCCTGAATTAAATCTAAAAGCGAAAGCGAGCGGCCGGTAAATTTTTTAGCAATACTGACAACCAAACGCAAATTGGCTTCCACTAATTTTTTTCTGGCTTCCATTTCACCTTTTTCTTTGCGTTTAGCCAGCTGAACTTCTTCATCGCCGGAGAGTAAAGACACTTTGCCGATCTCCCGCAAGTACATCTGAATAGAATCAGAAGAAATATCAGTTAAATCCAGTTTTCTTAAACCCAGCTTTTCTTCCGGCTTTTGCTTGCTTTTGATGTTTTTTTCTTCTGCCACCTCGTCTAAAACCCCGCCTTCTTTAAGAATTATTTGAATGCCGTCTCTGTCAATTTCATCCAAAAATTCTTCAAACAAATCCAAGTAATCCTCAACATCCTTGAATAGATAGATAATTTCCTCCTCGGTTAAAAAATCCCGCGATCGGCCTTTATTAATTAAAGCTCTGATTCGCTCTGGGGTAGGCGCCTCAACAGGTTCGGAAACAACCTTGGGGGCAGAGTAAACTTTTTTGACTTTTCGGGCTTGGCCGATTTTTTTCTTGAATGGCTTTTTCTTGACAGCTTTTTTTAGCTTGGCTTTAACCGATTTTTTGACCGGTTTTTTCTTGGCTTTAGCCGGTTTCTTTTTGGCCCTGACTGTCTTTTTTTTAAGTCCTCGGCCCGAGGATTTGGCTCGATTTGTTTTTTTCTTTGGGGGCATATTTTATAATCGTTGATTTAGTTGGTACGTTACTAAGTTAATAAGTCCAAACTTAGCAACTTATCTACCATCACCGAGATACACTGACAGTTCGCGGATTATTCACTGATGACTCGCTGATATCAGTGTAACATCCGCGCGGATCAGTGAACTGTCAGCGCTTCTCAGTGTTAATCAGTAGAAAATGAACTTATTCCCAGCTAGAGGCTTCGAGCCATAAGCTGATGGACCCTTGGCCCAGGTTCGCCTTTGATGGAAACTTAGCAACTTAGTAACTTAATTCAAAATTCTAAACTTTTTAGCAGATTGTTTTGAACATTAGAATTTTGTATTTTGATATTATTTAGGATTTGGAATTTAGTGCTTAGGATTTATAAATTTATACTTCTTTTAACTGGCTCATTAATTTATTAAATTCCTCGCTTAATTCTTTCAGCAAATCCTGATTCTTCTCTTTTTCAGCCCGGGCGATTTTTTGTCCGACTTCCTTTATCTTATTGTTGAAATGATCCTTTTTCAGCCGGCCGATAATCACCTTAAACTCCTCGTGTAAAACCAAATGGGTATCTTTTGTTTCGTCAACCTCCGAAAGCAGTAATAATTTATTCAAATACGACTCGTGCTCTTGAGAGAACTCTTTAATAAAACTTTGGTAATTAAAACTTTGTTCTTTATTATAATGAATTATCAGCATTTTGTAAACTTCCTGGGCCTTATTTTCGGCAATTATCTCCGGATCCAATTGCTGGCTGATAAAAGAGATTTGCTGGGGGAATTTAATCAATAAGCTTAATAATCTTTCTGCCAGCGCTCGCTGATAATCCCCGTTGCTTATTTTAACAAAACCGGAGGAGGTTGATTCCTCGCCGGCCGGTGATTTTTGATTCCGCAGCTGGGCTTTGAGGCGCAGCAAAACCTTTCGCAAAGATTCTTCGGCCACATCCAGCTCGCGGGCCAGTTTTTTGACATAATGGGCTGTTTCCACTTCGTCGCCTAATTTGCCGATGACCTTTAAAAGCTTTTGCGCCGCTTTCTTTTTATGGTCGATTCTGGAAAGATCCAAATTCTCTAAAGTTACCTTAAAAATATAGTCCATATAATTATCAGCTTTGGCGACCAGCTGGCGCCACTCTTCGGCTGATTCTCTGATGATATCATCGGGGTCTTTGCCATCCGGCAGATGAATGACCTTGACGTTAAGGCCGGCCTGCCAAGCTAAATCGATGCCGCGCAAATTAGCCAGGGTGCCGGCCACATCGGCGTCAAAAGCAATCATCACGTTTTGCGTGTAGCGCTTTAAAATTTTGATCTGGCCTTCGGTTAATGATGTGCCTGAAACAGCCACCGCATTTTTAGTGCCGGCCTGATAGCAAGCCAGCACGTCCATATAGCCCTCGACCAGAATAGCATAATCCAGGCGCTTGATTTCCATTTTGGCCTGGTCCAAATTATAAAGAATCTCGCTTTTATTGTAGATATCTGTCTGCGGCGAGTTGATGTATTTGCCGCCGGTGTCTTCGTCCTTCATTTTTCTGGCGCCAAAGCCCGCCGCATTGCCGTGGATATTGCGGATAGGGAAAATCAGCCGGCCCCTGAACCTGTCGTAGGGCTTGCCTTTCTCGCTGACACAGCTGATGCCTGCCTGGCTGATTTCTAGCAAAGAGTAGCCCTTATGCTGAAGATATTTGATGGACTCGTCCCAGCTCTCCAGCGCATAACCGATTAAAAAATCGTCAATGGTCCGGCTTTTAACTCCCCTTTCTTCCAAATAGCTTCTGATTGATGATAGGCCGGCATCGTTCTTTAGCTTCTGATGCCAGTATAAGGCAATGTCGTCGCATAAATCAAAGGTTTTAGTTTTGCGGCTGTGAATTTCCGGATTATGATAATCTAACTTGACTCCGGCTTTATCGGCCAAAATCCTTAAAGCTTCCGGGAATTCGATGCCGTCGATGCGCTTGATAAATTCAAAATGATCGCCGCCGGCTTGGCAGCCAAAACAATGAAAAATCTGCTTTTCCGGCGAAACCATAAAACTGGGCGTCTTTTCGTTATGAAACGGACACTTGGCTTTTAAATTGCTTCCGGCCGGCGTTAGCTGAACATATTCTTTGATTAAATCGACAATGTCTAAACGTTGTTTTATTTCTTCTGTTTGTGAGGGCATTTAATTTAATAAATTTCAATAGTCTTAATTATTTCATCAAAAGTATCAAACCATTCTTGAGCTGCTGGCAAGCTGTTGTTATTTAATAAAGTTTGATAAAACTTATTTTGAATCTGTTCGTCTTCTTTTCTGTTCCAGACCATAATATCGAAACAATTGTCTTCATCAAAATCAAAATATTCAGGCATGCTGGAAATTATACCATCCTTGGCTCCTCTTAAGGTTATGACAATTTGATAATCGTTATTATAAAATACCAATCTTCTTTCAAAAGTAACATCGCACACTTCGAATCTGCCGAATACAGTAAAACTCTTGCCGTATTTATTTCCAATTTTTACCACACTCATCGAATCCTCTATAGGCAAATCAACCCATCTATAACCATATTCCCCTTTACTTAAAGCTTCTCTATCTTTTAATGCTGTTTCTTTATTGAAGCCCAAAGGAGAATCAAGCAATTCGATTTTATTGCTTGAAACAGTAATAGTCAAATTATTATCTTGAAGCAAATCATTTATGTCTTTTAGTTCCACATTGGCAGGATACTTTAATATGAATCCCACGATAGGATCGGAAAATGTTTGCCAATTTTTAGACTGATTTGTTGATTGTTGCTGGTTAGTTTGAATAGCAGTCTTTAAAATACACCCGCTAATTAAAAAGGTGATAAATAATAGACTGACTAAAAAAAAATTTTTCATAAGTAAATTTATGATTAATTTGTTTTATTTCTTCTGTATTTGAAAGAATAAAAGACAATTTTCAATCCCTCGGCTTTGCTCGGGACAGGTTTTTAATTATCAATAAATTCTCAATGATTAAATTTTCAATTAACATTTGGTATTTGAAAATTGTCGGCCAAGGGCTGACCAGTCTCGGGCTGGAAAATTAACCAAGCCCTGCCACCCAGTCGCCGACATAATGAGTAATAATTATCACAAAAACGGCGATGGTTAAATGTTCTAAAATTACTTTATATGACTTTTTCTCCTGCTGGCTGGCCATATAGTAACTAAATAAAGCAATTAAAGATAGGCCCCAAGTTATGCTGACGATGATAGCGGTTGACAGTTGAAACAATAAAAAAGGAATTACAAAAGTTAGGGCAAAAACGAATTTTGATAAAAAAGTGGAAAAGGTCGCTGCCCAAACCTCTTTATGAGTATGTTTATTTTCTGATTCTTCGGAAATATGAATGCCTAAAGCGTCGGAAAGGGCGTCGGCAATGGCAATAACCAAAATACCGCCTATAACCACGGTGCGGGAATGGGTGCTGGAATGCAAACCGACAATCAGGCCCAGAGTGGTGATGATTCCGGAGGTTAAGCCAAAGCTAAAACCCTTGATAATAGATAGTTTCATAAAATAATTGAATATCATTCATCATTCCTTAGTCTTTCCCTCCCCAATACTTCTCGGCTTCCTTTTCCATTTTTTCCAGCCGGTCGTAATAATCAGGAAATTCGTTAAGGTGAGCTAAGGCGATTTTGCCGGTGATTAGAGGGTCGTCATTGCTGACGTTGGTAGCGGGGTCAACCAAGCCGTGCTCCAGCTCCACATCCATGCCCATTCTAAACTGGTCCACATCAAACTTGTCCCAGTTGATATTCAGCTTTTCGCCGATTTCTTTGGCTTCTCCCGATGTAAATTTTTTTTTGTTTGGCGTTGTCATAAATAATCTTTTAAAAAATTATACCCCTTCGCTTTTATAATTCCGAATTTATCTAATTTATTAAAGTGAATTTTTTACTTTAATATAAGAGGATTTTTCAAAGTAAAGCTTCGGGGCATTATACGGAATTATTAAAGCAATTGAGTATAATTATCTAAAAATCAAAGAGATGCCCGACAAAAGAAGCAAAATCATCAATATTTTCTTAAAGGCCTTGGGGCTGATTTTCCGGTAAAAAACATGGCCTAAATATAAGGAAAGCAAAAAGAAAGGCAGAATATACAGGGATTTAATAATTATATCATACTTTAAAATATCGCTGTATGCCATTAAAGGAACTCTTAAAAGATTCACCAAGCCCAAAATTCCAATAATGGTTGCTCTGATGGCTTTGGCATCGCTTAGTTTATTATAAAGGTAAGCCACAAAAATAGGACTGCTGGTAGTATATAAGCCGGAGATAACCCCGCCGATAAAACCGAAGAGCCACCCCGAACCTTTAAACAGCTTTATCTTCTTTTTATTAAAATAAGAATGGACAACAAACAAAATAATAAAAACGCCCAGCAGCTTTTTTAACAACAGCGGATTGCCGAATTTCAACAAATAAATTCCCAGGACTAATCCTAAAATTATGCTGATGGCTAATTGTCCCACAATTTTTTTATCGATATCCTTCCAGTTTTTATAAACTAAAACCACGCTGAAAAGCAAAAAGAAGATGGACATTAAAGCCACGGCTTCCGACAAATCCTGAACAAACAGCATAATCGGCAGAGCCACCAAAGGAGCGGCAAAGCCGGCAATAGTTTGGACAAAAAAGCCCAAGCTGATGCCCAGAATTAAAACCGGAATAACAAATAGTTCCATTATCTTTAAAGTTATAACTTAAGCTTGTGTTGACGGCTTAATATTAACCTTTTGATCAGCTTTTCTTTGGCATAACCGCCAGATTATTTTTCCTGCCACCGCTAGTAAAATAAGGCCCAGGCCTAAAATTGAAAAAAATAAATAGTTGCGGGCGATAATCGATACTATTGGAGGCAGGGCGTTGGCAGCTATATAGCCGATCATGCCGCTCAGGCCGCCTGCTTCTATCGGCGGCTGATTAATATCATTGGACTGTAAGATTATGCTGATAAAATTGAAGATAACAGTCCCGGGCAAACTGGCCGCTAAAATAATAAAACCCGGACTGGCTAAGCGACCAAAGCGATTACTAAAGAAAACTAGGGGTAAAAACAGGGCCAAGGAAATAATCAATAAAACAATAAATATTTTATTAAACGTCTGATGCGTCTTTAAAGTTATAATGCTGATCGGGCCTATCCCCTCTGTTAGCTTCTGCTGCATTGCCGAATCATCGGCCAGGGCAATTACGCCTTCGGGCCCCTGCCAATAAAGCGGTTCGGCAATCTGCCTAAAAAGATACAGGCGCATTTCTCTCGGCGAAAGCCCGGCAATTGCGGATTCTTCGACAATAATTTTTAGCCCCGGGATCGGCTGAAGACGGCCGTCTGGGCTCTTCCGCAGCTGCTGAATAAACAAATTAACATCTGTTTCATTGTCCAGCCCCTGGGGGCTAAAAGAAAGCGCCAAAGCTGTTGTTACCGCTTCCACAGCCGGCTGTTCACTTGTTATCTGAACCAGGTTGTAAAATAACAAAGTTAAGCCCAGAACAAAAAAAAGCAATATGCCCGTAATCCATTTGGCATTAATGCGCCAATAGGGCCGGGGCTTGGAAGATAATCTACAATTTTCTTGACCGGTTGTTTTTAATTTCATAAAAAAGATACAACTCATCGCTCTAAAAAATTATAAGTTGGCGGTGTATATTTGAAAAAATTAAAACTAATTTTACGCGCGATTGGCCCGGCGGGCGAGTTCGCCTCGCCCTCGCTTTGTGGATAGAAATTTTTTTGGCGTATATTTCAAATGCCTTCAAAATTGCGGAAAAATACCATGCCGAGGCGCTTTGCGCCGAGGCAACCTCTTTCAATTTCGCTGAATGTAAAACTTGGCGGTGGGACAGGGATTCGAACCCTGGAGACCCTTGCGGGCCTATCTGCTCTCCAAGCAGACGCACTAGACCACTATGCGATCCCACCAAGATATATTAGACCGCTGCTTGCCCGCCAAACCCCGAGCAAAGCCGAGAGGAAAAGCGGGCGCGACCTCTCCGATTTTGCTCTCAAATTGTAATATAAATTGAATATTTTTACAAGAAATCAAGTCTGATTTGAGCCCAAATCGAGGTTGACCCAAAAAAAATCCCGCCCTGTTTGTTGGGCGGGTAATACCTTTTAAAATCGCTTTTTTATTAAACTAACATATCGAGACGGTTGCAAAATTCATCTAGCTAATTTCTTAAGATAATATTTAATAAACATTAAATAACAGAATCCTTGATAAGTAGAAGTCTTCTTTTCCATAAATCTGTCTATCCTGCGATTATTATTCATCCAATTAAAG
>JAHISB010000024.1 GCA_018818425.1 Patescibacteria group bacterium | reverse complement strand
TAGTACATCGGTAGTAAATGAAAGTTTGACCGGTGCCGTTTTTATATTTCTTGATGTGTTGTTCCGCTGTGATTGCGGCACCGCATTCACCGCAGGTCGCTAAGCCCGCAAAGACGAAATTGTGGCCTTTTTGTCTTGGTCGTTCGATTTTCTCAACTTGTTTTTGGACTTCATCAAATAGCTTTTTGCTGATAAACGTTTTATGAGATCCTTGATAATATTCTCCTGCATATTTAAGAACGCCTAGATAAAATCTGTTTGAGAGCATATTTTTTACTTGGCCAACTTTTATTGGTTTTTCTCCTTCTCTCCTAATTCCAAACTTAAACATAAATTGAGAAACACCAGTAAAAGAAATATTCCCATCAGCAAAAAGCTGAAATGACCTTCTGACAACTTTTGATTTTTCTTCGTCAATATCAATTCCCCTCGTTTTGGGGTTATTGGTGTATCCGTAGGGTGCTTTACTTGGCCAAACTCCGTTTCTTAACTTTTGACGGTTTCCTCGTTTAACATTCTCACTAAGGTTGTCTACATAATATTTAGATTGGCCAAAAGCGATTGAAAGCATAAATTTGCCTTGGGGCGTGCTTTCAAACCAAAACGAGGGGAACTTTAGATCAAGGAGTTTGCCCGTATCCAAAAGATAAATGACTTTTCCGCCGTCAATTGAATTTCTGGCTAAACGGTCGGGGTGCCAAGATAAAATTCCGTTGGCTTGTCCTTTTTCAATTTTTTTCAAAACTTCAGCAAATTGTTCTCTTCCGGGGACTTTTGCTGTTTTGGTTTCGGTGATAAATTCAGAAACAGTTAATCCCTCTCTTTTGGCAAACTCCTTGAGTTCGGCAACTTGTGCTTCGATAGATAAAACTTGTTTATCTTTTTCATCTGTGGATTTTCTGCAATAAGCAATATATTTGATCATAGTTTTGTTTCTCCTAAAATTTTTGCGTTTTTCTTTGTTCTTTTTTACGGCGGCTCTCGGCAAATTTAAATTATGCCTTTGCAGCGCTGTCTGCGGGGGCGGGCGCAGCCAGCGCTGCCCCAACTTCTGACTCGATTTCCTTTTTGGTGAACGTTTTTGACAAAATTCGAACTCATTTCAAAGAATCGTGTTAGCTCGCCTCGCTCCGCTCGCAAAGTTGCGCGGTGCCCCCACCCGCCGCGCTTCCGAAAAAGTCGGCTCGAACATTCCGCTGAAAGCGGAAAAAAACGCAAAAATTTTAAAGAACTTTTACACAACTTAAATGGCCGCACTGGTGTAGTCAACCCGAATCGCTTCAGATTGCCCAATGCGGCCACTAAAAAAGCGGTTCGGTTAGTTGACTACATTTACACTATACAAACTTTTCAAAATAAAAACAATAGCAATTGACCTTCTCAAAATCAATAGAAAAATGTATAATAGAAACAAGATTATGGAGAAATACTTTATTTACATTTCGGCTGGTTTTTTAGGCGGAATTATTCGAGGTCTGGTTGGTTTTGTTAAAAATAAAACCATCGAAAAAGCAAACCATTTCAGGCCCTCATATTTTGTAGTTACGATTTTAATTTCTGGGGTTGTTGGTGGGGTAGCCGGAATATTGGCGGATACTGAATGGCAAGTTTCATTTTTGGCTGGCTACGCCGGAACAGATTTTATTGAGAATTTATATAAAATAAAATTAGCTCGTAAATTGTAAACTCAATCTATATGTCTGAAGGTAATTTTTTATCAGAAATATTTAGTGATAGACCTGCGAGTAAAACGCCTAAGTTAGAAGGCGCTATTGTTACAGGACGTAGTTGGATTGAATACCAATCAATGTTAGGAGTTAAACCAGAAGCGTTAAAAAACGAAACTGTGCTAAATTTTGGTTCTGGCGCTTCTAATATAGGTAGGGACCTAAAAACCAAAGGAGTAGATTGTAGTGTAATTGATCTTGATTTGAAATATGACCCGTGGGAAAATTCTGAGAATCCATTTAGATTGTTTGCGGCTATTCCCGTTCATTTATACCTAAAATACTTTAATCCTAATGAGCAAACAAGACAAAAACTTGTTAATTTAAAAAGAAAAATTGCGGGTACAGAAGGAAGAAATTTTGTGCAAGGGAACGGTAGGGCCTTACCTTTTCCTGACGAAGCATTTGATCACGTTTTAGGATTGTGGTCAACATATCAAATTCCTCCCGAAGCAAAGGAAAGTGTATATAGAGAACTTATGCGCGTAGGGAAAACACTTCATTTAGGCCCGATATTCAAAAATGATTACGATTTATTATCGAAGTTGGCAGCAGAGCAGGATTTTGAAGTAGTAGCGTGTCAACCCATACCGCTTCTTAAAGATGTGCCATTTATGTTTTCTTCTGTGGAGGATTACAGCAGATACATGAACCAAAAGGATCAAGAGGAACGGATAAGTATACCAAAAAGAGCTGATTCGTCCGTAAATACAATGTTAGGAATGAAATCAGCTGGGAGAAAAGGTGGAAATACGATTATATTGAGAAGGAAGTCTTTATAAAATTGCTCGCCTGTGGCGAGCAAGAAAACCGCGCGCGCAAAAAATAACGGAAGCGCGGCGGGTGGGGGCACCGCGCAACTTTGCGAGCGGAGCGAGGCGAGCTAACACGATTCTTTGAAATGAGTTCGAATTTTGTCAAAAACGTTCACTTTTTATTAAAACACACCCTAAATGGTGGGATTGTACGTAACAAATATTTTCCTTCAAAACTATTAGACTTGTCGCGAAATAAGAAATGAGTTAATTATGGATAGATTTTATAGCATTTTCGTTGATTCTGATGACGATAGTAGCCTCAGCTACTTGAGGAAGAAGAAGCAAAGAAAATGCATAAAAGATGCCATAAGTA
>JAHISB010000023.1 GCA_018818425.1 Patescibacteria group bacterium | reverse complement strand
TCCCATTTCTGGATTTCTCATAGTTTTTAGGTTAATTGATAATGATTAAATTATATCACAAGCTATGTTCGACCTGAAATAAATTGCCAAAAAAAATCTTAAAAAATAAAAAAGAAATTTCTGGCTATTTCACATAACGTTCGCGTATATCTGATGTTTTGCGGAGCGTAGCGGAGCAAAATATGGGTGGAGGCTCTCGAAAGAGCCGTAACCAGATATACGCTGTTAGCTGATGTATATGTTTTTCTTTAATTTATGTAATAAATTACTCTTAAAAAGAATTTAATTTTGTTTTTTTCGTTTTGGGCGATGGGCAGAGGGGAATTAAAGGGGTGAATGCCCGAAGCCCAAAACTCCTTATTATAGTTTTTCCAGTCCATCTTTGAGTATCATTGTTGCCTTGCAGTCATCTTCGTTGTATTCCAAAATTCTTTTTAAAATTGATTGGTCTTTTGTTTCCATATATTTATTAAACCATTGAATAGATAATGCTCCAGACGGTGTTTCATCACGCCAGCTAAATCCAAGATAGGTCGCTAAAGCTTTTAATGAATAGCTTCCAACAGGCCAATCTGTTTGTTTTTGCACAATTTTATAGAGATCAATCACGTTTGGATTTTCAAAAAAAGCCTCGACTTTTTCCAAAGAAATAACATCAGAATATTGTTTTTGTAGTTTTTTATAAGTTGTTTTTTCGTGATGAGAGTAGTAATAAACTGCAAAATCATCTTGAGGAAGCGACTCGATATACTGCCAAAATTTTTGCCAAATTTCTTTTTCTGCTTCGTCTGAAATTTCCGTAGCGGTAAAATCAATAAATCTTTCTTTGTCGCCATTTCGTTCATAAACTCCATGTAGATAAACAAATTCTTGAGTTGGGTCGTCTTCAATATCAAAAAACAATTCATAATTTACTTTTGGAAAAACAATCGTCTCATAGGCTACAGGCTTTTTGGTTCTATAAAGTATTTCAGCCCTTTTGAGTGATTTTATTAAACTGTCTTTGCCGATTCTAAATAAAAATTCTTTGTTCCCTGACTTCTTTTCAGTTTCTTTCTGCTTCATGACTTCTTCAACATCAAGCTCTAAGAACTCATCAATATTTTCCACAAATAAATCTTCATTCAATTTGTCTCGATTACTTCTACCAAGATAAAAAACATTGGTTAAGTCTTTCGTTGTTTCACACCATTTTTTACAAGAGTTATACCAAGGACAAAGTTTACAAATTCCAGCCAAGGCGGGTTTATTTTTATCTGCATTTCGCATCAAGAAATCGACATGTTTTTTGATTCGTTCGTAAAATTCCCACCAAGTTTCTTTGGTTCTTATTCCCATTGGTGAAATTAAATCATATTCAACTTCATCGCCATGAATATCAATTATTTTTCCGCTGTTATGAATCGCAAACCCCAGTTTTTTTAATAAATCGTTATACAAGCAAAGCTGAACAGAATAATGTTTTTTTGGTTTTCCTTCTTCGCCCTCCTCTTCGTCTGCTCCTTCAAATCCCATTCCTGATTTTATATCGACCGGCATATAGGTATTATCAGGTAATTTTTTTAAAAGATCAGGAATTCCTAAAAGATTTTCATACTTCAAAACACCCTGATAAATCAAAGGGGTTTTGTTTTTCATAGCCTCGATTGTTTTTTGAAATCGTTCATCAATTGAGTCCTCTTTCAAATTTAAAAAATCGCCCAGCCGTGAGACGATTTTTTCTTCGTGTTTAACACCTTTTTCCCAAAGAAGCTCAACGAAAGGATTTGTTTCTGTAATTTTTTCTTCTTGCGGGCCATAAATATCCCGCCAAACTTTGTGCGGACATTGTAGATAATCGTAAAGTTTTGAAGCGGTAATATAAGCCATAATTACTCTAAAGAAATTTTATAATTTGTGAGTATATCAAGTTTTTCAGTCAGTTCTTTTTTTAGTTCTTCAACTTTCTCGTATTTTTGAGCAATTTCTTTTTGTTTTTCTATTTCAAAATTACCCTCCATATCTATTGGTATTTGAATAATAATATTTTTTAATCTTGATTTTCCTGCTTTATTTGTAAATCCAAACTCTTGTTTCTTTGCTTTCTTTTCTATCTCATACTTTAAAAATATTTTATCTAATTTTATTTCGTATTCTGAAAATAAAACAAGAGGAATTACTTTTTCCGAAAGAGAAAATTTACCATTTCTAATAAAAACTTTCCCAACAGACCCATCAATATTCCAAGTCATACAATCTTCAAAATATTTTACATTTGGCAGATTATCTTGAACATGCCCATAATTTACAAAATCAGGATTATCAGAGGCAGAATAAACTGGAATATTGCCTTTACGTTGATCGATAAAAGCTTTTGTAAATTTGCTGCTGTTTGTATTTTTAGAAAAGTCAATAATTTTATTTAAAACAACTTCTTTGCTTCTAAAATCTTCATCAAAGCTAACATTGGCACTTTCAATTTTTTCTTTTAACTCAATAATTGTATTCTGAATGTTTTTAATTTTTTGGTTACTTTCAACAAGTTTTTTTTGTAATTCTGTATCAAAATTGCCACTTTTATCAATAGGGATATTAATTTCAACTTTTCTAACATTAACCAAATTTGATCTCAATCCTCTATCAAAACCATATTCAATTTTTTTAAGATATAGGGCAATTAACAAATATTCCGGATTGATATTTTTGTCTAAAACTTCGATAGTTCCACAATGGTCGGTTGAAGCAAATACTTCACCTTTATCCTTGAAAGTTAAATCAAAATTTCCATCTATTCCCCAAAGAATATAAGGATTAACAAAATTTGAAATATTTGATTTTTCTACATATCCAAAAGGAACAAAAACATTTGCACTATAAGCAGAAATATTTGCTTTTTGACTATCACGATTTTTAAATAAGTCTTTTTTCAATAATCTTTTACCAATTGAAAGGTTAAAATAACTTTTATCATCCAAACTAATGGTTTTAAAAGTTATTTCAGATTGCTTTTTAGATTTTTTTTTTAGTATTTCAGAATGTTTTTTGAAAATATCTTTTAATTCATCACCAATATCATAAATTAAATCAAAAAATTCTTCTTCTTTTATTTCCTGTTCTTCCTCTTCAATTCCTAATTCAATTTTTTCTTCTTTTGACCACCAACGATCAACTGACCAGTGCTTTTCAGGTTCAAATTTATCAAGATTCTGAATTTTGCATCTTTTTGATTGAGATTCTAAAACCTTCTGAACATTTGGACTTTTTTTAATTCCTTGAAATTGATTAAATAAATCCACTGCCTCATTAAGATCATTTTCAGGAATTTCAAAACGATTTACGTCTAAAGTTTCTCCGACATTGCTTACTATATAAGTAAAAACAGGAAAATTTTGTTTGTCTTCACAATCCTCTTTTTTTGTAATTGCTAAAATATAGGTTTTTTTTGGAGTTGAAAAAAATGTTTTTATAGGTAAGGAAATAATTCCCTCTAAATAACACTCATCTAAAATAAATTTTCTCATTTTTTTGTCATTCAAGCGATTGAGTAAGCCATCAGGAATAACCACAAAAGCTTTTCCTCCCTTTTTTAAGCTTCTGATAATCCATTCTAAACCTAAGCCCTCTATGCCTCCTGCATTAATAGAATAAAACTTTTTCAAGTCAGCACTTTCTAAAATTTCATTTTTAAGTGTTGCCGAACCACTGGTAACGTAAGGGGGATTTGTTAAAATGAGATCAAATTTTTCTTCCTCTTTTTCAAAAATATGTTCAAGCGTTCCAAGATTTGATTGCCAAAGACGAAAAACTTTATTAAAAATTTCTGCAAATTTTTTCGTTAAATTCGGATTTTTGCTTATTATTTCTGTTAAATACAAAAGCATGTTAGCCTTTGCTAAAATAATGGTTCTTTCTTCATCTTTTTCAAATCCTTTGTCAAAACCAAAATAAGAAATGGGAGGATCTACTAAATCGTTTTTTGGCTGAAAATCACTTAAGCGGTATAAATTAATTGGCTCAAGTACAAAACCGCCAACACCACAAAAAGGATCGCAAAATCTTGCTCCTTGTTTTAAATTTTCGATTCCCGAAATATTTACCACAGCCTGAACAACTTTTCGAGGCGTGAAATATTGCCCAAGAGCCTTTTGTCCTTCGCTTTGTTTTAAAAATGTTTCAAAAAGTTTTGTTTTAAATTCTCTATCAATGTGCTCAAAAGTACCTTGCTCTTTTTCAAAATCTTTAAATTTTTTGAGAGAATTGCAAAACAAAGTTGATTGTCCGAGATTTGGTTCTCCATCTTCATTTACAAAAATTGTTCCGTTGATAATAGTTGTTCCATCTTCACGGCTTGGTGGAAAAAGTTCTTTAATTTTGGGGCGACATACTTTTGCATAATGACCTAAAATATATTTATTATCTCTTGAATCGGTAAGTTTTAATAAATATTCAAAATTTTCTGGTTCTTCAAGTACCTTAAGATCACTTAAAAATTTGAAAATAAAAAGTTCCACTACATTATAAAGACATTTTTCTGGTGATTTACCAGTCGCTACCCAAATATCTTGCCAAACCCTTCTAGCGAGGGGAAGCGGATCAATTTTATCAGGTTGTTTTATGATAGAGTTTTTACTACTTGTGTTTTGTGTTATTTCACGGATAAGTTTATACAAAATTTTAGTATCATCTGATACTTTTTTAATATCAACAATATCGTCTTTTTCTTTTATAATAAAATTTTTGACAATTTCTGTGCCGTCTTCTTTTTTTATAAACGAGAAACTCCTTTTTTCATTCGTTGTTTTATCAATATATTCATTATCATTATTTTTTTGACTGGGATTTATCCAAATAGTTGTTGCACCATCTGTGATAATTCCCATTTTTGCTTTTAGTTCATGACAATAATTATTGCATTGTTGAATAGCTTTTTGTTTCTCTTTATCACTTGTAAATTTTCCACCTTGTTTATCTTCAATAACTGCCATAACAACAGGTTTTGTTTTATTTCTTCTGTCTACAATAAGACGGTCGGGTTTTTTTGAGTCATATTTTTTGTTATATGAAGATGGGATTATCTTTGCTTGTTTAAGTTGATTAAAAGTACTCGCTCCAATTTGAAAATATTCAAAATCACCGATTTTTTGACCGGTTATTTTGCCTTTCTTAAGATATTTTGATTGAAGTTCTTCGCTCATATTTATATTATATCAAAAAAATAAGAAATTAGATAATTTTATAAAATCGTTTTCGTAGCGGAGCGGAGAAAACACCTTATTCCCCTTTCTAATAAATAAAAAACAAAATTCAAATTCTTTTTTAGAGCTGGGCGATAGCCCAAAAAAGAAAAGGAATATTTCGCCTAACGTTCGCGTATATCTGATGTTTTGTGGAGCGTAGTGGAACAAAATATGGGTGAGCATTTGGCGTTAGCCAAGTGCGAACCAGATATACGCTGTTGTACGATGTATGGTTTCCTTTTTCCCCGTTAGGGAAACACTTTTCTTATAATAAATTTGATTCATTCCTTTTCTACTACCTTAAACTTTTTCATGGTTAATTCAAAAACAGAATCGATTACTTTGCAATATGATATATACCGTGCCATAGCAAGGGTTTTTTGTATGGGTTCCAAATCTTTGTCAAACAAAAATTTTGCCTTAAAAAATTTATGACTTTCTTCGGGGGCAGGAAACTGTTGGAAAAATTTACTTATTTTCTCAATGGCATCTAAAGAAATGGCCATTTCAAAAGTTAAATCATCGTTATTTTTAATTTTGGTGCTATTAACTACATGTGTAGTAAGAAGGTATAGTTTTGCTTTTCCAAGATTATGCTTTTCAAATAATACATAAAGATGTTGAGTCAGCATTAAAATTAACTCTCTTTTTGTCAGAATAACATTGCCGTCTTGATCTTTTAAGTCGTCTTTAACAGTATCGAGCACTGTTGCAAAGTATAAATTTTTGGCCATTTCTTCCGTTGTAATTTTTTTCTTAAAGAAAGTCATAAATTTTTGTTATTGGAATCAAATTTATTATAAGAAAAGTGTTAGGCGTTAGCCGCAAAAAGGAAACCATATTTCGTACAACGTATCCGAGTATGCGAAGTTCGCTTTTCGGATTTATTGAATTAAATTTGTTAATTGGCTTAATGCTATTTTATCGCACTATTCTTTAAATTACCACCTAACAGAGAAAAGCGAATTTGGGTCGAGAAAATTTTTCACTCCTTGAAATATAAATAATGAAAAATTTTTGAGCCACATACTCGGTGTTGTGCGATGTCCGCATTTGCCCGCCTTTGTTTATGCGAAAGGATGCCCCGAAATCTTATTGCAAAATCTTTTCTAATAATTCAGGAAACTCCTCGGTTTTCATATCGCCCAAACAATAATGCCCTCGTCCTGGCAGCTCAATAATTTCGCCACCAAGCACCTCATGAAAAATTTTTAAACTTTTTTTGCCGTCCACTTCTTCATCGTCGGCAGTAAACAGCACGATTTGATTCACCCTATCTTTAATTATTGGATCAATCGGATAAGTGTAAAAATCCACATCGGTGCCACCCCTTTTTTCTTGCGGAATTTTCCAAGGTGCCACTAAAAAAAGTTTAAAAATTTTGGTCTTTGTTCCCCCAAGCCAGCGAACTAGGAAAGCGCAACCGCAGCTATGTCCAACTAAAATCGTATTTTCATCAACAGGATATTTTTTAAATTCAGCTCTAAAATTTTCATAGTTAGGTTGCCAGGGCGAGGGCATGAGAGGAGTTTCCGTTTTAATATTTTTTGCAATAAGATTTCTTTTTATCCATGGAATCCAATGCTTATCATAAGTCCTTGTTTCAGGATTCATCGCTTTTTCAGCATCCGAGGGGCATCCATGAATGATTATACAGTTTTTCGTTGTCATATGATTGAATGTTGTATTTAGCACTAGGGCAAATGAGGATTTCGCCACAACTCGTTTCTATACGAATTGAATGCATAATATCGACCTTTTTTGTCAAAGCCATTTAGAAATGTCCTACCCTCAGCCAAGTAGAAATGTCCTACCCACTGATTTTTAATGATTTATTCGGCTAAACTATTAGCTTGTTCGACTCCTATATTATTAGATACAGGACAAGCCATTTGTTGTTGT
>JAHISB010000022.1 GCA_018818425.1 Patescibacteria group bacterium | reverse complement strand
GCTTACGCAAGACCAGATGGCGGAGCTTTTTGATAAATCAAAATCAACGATAAATGAGCATATTCAAAATATTTATAATGAAAAAGAGCTTGTTTTAGGCAAAACTATGAAAAAATTCGGAAATTCCGAATTTTCTACCAAACCCACGAATTATTATAATAAGGAAAAATTAAATTTTTGGGGATAAATTAATTTTAAAGAGTTAATATGAATCAAGAAGAAAATGTTAATTACATTAAGATTATTGAAAGAAAGTGGAATGCACTGGAAGAAGGCGAAAAACGCATAATAGAACTTGGACTCAAAAACATTGATCATAAGCGAGCATTTTTTGGTACAACAATGACTATTTCAGCGGCTATTATTGCTGGCTTGTTTATTTTATTGGCGAACAAAGATTATAATAGTTGTTTTAACTTATTAGCCACAATCAGCAGTCTTTTCTTTGCGACATTTATTATTAGTTCAAGTATTTATATCACCACAATTTTATCTCAAGAGAGTTCATCATTGGATAAAAGTTTGAAATTTGTTAGAGCATCAAAACAAGATTTTATTAAAAATGTGGAAAACGAAACAATAAATAGCATTGATAGCTATAACAAATATAGAAAACAAAAATTCAAAGAGGAAAAGGAATTAAAACAGGAAGTAAGAGCTTCGTCCGAAACTTGGTTTATATTGATAAATTCTTTATTTATATTTTCATGTCTTTTGTTACTAGTAATGGTTTTATTGGCAAATATTTAGCTTCAAGAATAACCATGCAATATTCAGTTGTAAATATGTGCTATTTTTCTATAAGTATGTTGAAAATAACATAAAATAGAAATATATTTTTGCAAGATTTATAAAAGAGAAGTAAAAAATAGTGGGGGAAAATATAAAAGAATAACCAACATGTTAGTTTTTATAGACGAATCAGGCGATACTGGTAGAAAAATTGACCAAAAGGTCTATGAATTATATGGGTTGACCGAGGAGGAGATAAAAATAGTGGAAGGGAATTAATAGTTATGAAGAAAAATAATCAACAATCAAAAATAGTTATTTATAAAAATCCTCAAAACGAGGTGGAGTTAAGTGTGCATTTTGAAAATGAATCGGTATGGCTCAGGCAAAATGAGATTGCCTTTCTCTTTGGGAAAGATAGGTCAGTAATCACTAAACACATCAACAAAATTTTTACCGACAAAGAGGTTGACAAAAGGAGCAATGTGCAAAAAATGCACATTCCAAATTCCGATAAACAGGTGAAATTTTATAGCTTAGATGTCATTTTGGCGGTAGGTTATCGCGCCAATTCACCGCGCGCCATTCATTTTAGGAAATGGGCAACGAAAATTATCAAGCAATATTTGATTAAAGGTTACGTCATAAATAAAAAGCGACTTTTAGAAACGCAAAACAGATTTAAAGAACTTCAAGAAGCGGTTAGTTTTCTTCAGAAACAATCAAAAAAAGAACTCCTTAAAGGGCAGGAAACGGAAATTTTAAATCTGCTTGCCGATTATTCCAAAACGCTTTCTTTGCTTGAACAATATGACCAAGGAAAATTAGGCGAAGAAAAAGGCAAAAAGACGAAATTTATTTTGCGATACGAGGATTGTGTAAAAATTATCGCCGAACTTAAAAAAGAACTTATCGCCAAAAAAGAAGCAAGCGAGTTGTTCGGGCAAGAACGAAGCGGGAGCTTTGAGGGAATTATCAAAGGGCTATATCAGACATTCGCGAAAAAAGAACTTTATTTGACCATTGAAAATAAAGCGTCGCATTTGCTCTATCTGATAATCAAAGACCATCCGTTTTCCGACGGCAACAAACGCTCGGCCGCGTTTTTGTTTGTTTATTTTTTGGACAGATCTGATTATCTTTTTAAAAAATCCGGCGAACGGAAAATCAACGATAACGCCCTAACCGCGCTTGCTCTTTTGGTTGCTGAAAGCGACCCGAAAGACAAAGAAGTGATGATTAAAATTATTAAAAGTTTAATTAATGAAGGACGACCGCTTAATTGACTAAAAGGTCTATGAATTATATGGGTTGACCGAGGAGGAGATAAAAATAGTGGAAGAGAATTAATAGTTATGAAGAAAAATAATCAACAATCAAAAATAGTTATTTATCAAACCGAAGATGGACAGGCGGAAGTCAATGTGTATTTTCAGGACGAGACAGTTTGGCTTACGC
>JAHISB010000021.1 GCA_018818425.1 Patescibacteria group bacterium | reverse complement strand
GTTAATATCTTTAATCAAAAGCTTGTTGATTGGCTGATATGGTATAATACCGAACGTTATCATTGGAGTCTAAATTTAACCTCTCCTGTGGATTATTTATTAAAAAATAACTTAATGTCCAATATGTGCTGGACTAATACAGAAATTTGCATTAATTTTTCAGATAGAGTAAAATAGAGCGGCCAAATTAATTAACTAATAAGCTATATTTATGAAGAAAATCATTATTATCAGCTTGCTTTTAGCTCTAACCTTAACCGGTTGCAGTTTATTGAAGAGCAGAAGCGTTCTAAAGCCGGAAGAGGCCAAAGCCATGGCTTTGGAGTTTGTTAAGGAAAATCTGGTTCAGCCGGGAACCGAAGTTTCGGTCAAGGAAATCACCGAGGAAAATGGCGTTTATAAACTGGTTTTTGCTTTTCCAGACGGCCAGGAGATTAATTCTTACTTAAGCTTAGACGGCAAAAGGTTTTTTCCGCAGGTTATTGAGGTGGAGCCGCCAGCGGCCGCAGACAATCAGCAAAACAGCAATTCTGCCCCTGCTAATCAACAGGCGGCCAAAAGCGACAAGCCCCAGGTAGAACTTTTTGTCATGAGCCACTGCCCTTACGGCACTCAAATAGAAAAAGGCCTTCTGCCTGTTCTGGGACTTTTGGGAGATAAAATAGATTTTGAGCTCAAGTTTTGCGATTATGCCATGCACGACAAAAAAGAGCTGGATGAACAGCTAAGCCAGTACTGCATTCAAAAACAAGAGCCTCAAAAATTATTAAGTTATTTGGGTTGTTTTTTAGAAGCCGGCGACGGCGCCAGCTGTATTGCCCAGGCAGGCATCAATGTTTCAATGTTAAACAGCTGTGTTGCAGAAACCGACAGCCAGTATCAAGTTACAGAAAATTATAATGCTAAAACCAATTGGAAAGGCAATTACCCGTCCTTTGATGTTTACGCGGCCGATAATCAAAAATACAGCGTTCAGGGCTCCCCCACTTTGGTTATTAATCAAGGTTCGGTTCAGCCGGCCAGAGATCCGCAGAGCTTGCTGACGCTTATTTGCTCCGGCTTTGATAATCCTCCGGCCGAATGCAGCCAGCAGTTATCTTCTACCGTACCGTCAGCGGGCTTTGGCTACGGCGCCGGCGGTTCCAGTTCCGGCGGGGATTGCGGGGGTTAAAATAGTTACTTAGAATTTGATAAACAGGGCTTGGGGCCCTGTTTTTGGTTTAATGTTTGACAAAAAATTAAGAAAAGTATAGTTTTAACATAGAGCCGTCGCTTTGTTTCGCGCCGTCTCATTGAGAAAATTTAATAAAAATTTATGGCATAAAATTTGATTTTAGTGGTTTTATAAATCTAATATTGAAAATATATGGTATTAAAAGCTATCATTGTTTTAATTGTAAGCATGCTAAATATATTGCTAGGCATTTTAATTTTTAAAAAGAATTATAAAAGTCCAAGTAACATCTCATATTTTTTCTTATGTTTATTTGGTGGTTCGTGGGGTGTAGTGAAGTTTTTTCAGCTGACTGTATTAAACACACATTTACATGATATTTTAATAACCAAGTTAATTTATTTTTTTGGTATATTAGCGCCGCTCGCATATTTATTATTGGCATATAATTTTCCATATAAAATTAAAATCTATTCTAAAAAAATATTTTACCATTACTATTGGTATTTACAAAAGTCAGATTAAATATTTAATTATAGCCACCTTTGCAACTTTTATAACCACTGGAATTGTGAGCATTATACTTCTATTATTTAATAACTTTACTTATGATTGGTTAGGCGCTATATTTATGTTAATTCATTTTGTGGTTGCGGGTTATTTGATTTTTTTACATCCTCGCAAAGTAAAATAATAATGAAATCCAAAAACAAAAAAATTGTCTTATTGTTGGCCGGCGGGACAACTTTAAATGAACAAGATATAGGGGGAAGCTCCGTGCATCAGGAGAAAGATATTCAGTCGTGGTTAAATCAAATTGCGGAAATAAGCTTAATGGCCGAAATCGAGCCGGTTTTTATTTGCGGCGAAGAAAATAAATTAAAAGGCATAGAGTTGTGGCAAAAAATCAGCCGGTTAATTTACGAAAAAGCAGATAAGGCCGACGGCTTTGTGATTGTCGCCGGTTTGGAGGCGATTTTAAATTTAGGCATTGCTCTTTCCTTTGCTCTGCGAAATTTAAATAAAGCCATAATTTTAACCAGTTCGCAGATTTCCCGGGAAGTAATTGAACTTTCGGACTGGCAGGAAAAAAAGAAAAAATCGTATGGCGGTTTGGGCGTAAAGGCCAATTTAATCAACAGCGTCCAAACGGTAAATTTAGGCCTGCCGGCGGCGGCTTTAATGTTCGGCAACCGCATCATCAGGCCGGTCAAAGCTAAAAGGATTCAGCGTTTTGGTTTAAATCTTTTTGAAAGCGCGGACGGCAGTTATTTGGGCAAGATCGATTTTGGCATCAGCTTGACCGAAAAGTTGCCGATTAAAAACCAGAGAGTTGAACTTAACGATAAATTTCAGGATAAAATCCAGATTATCAATTATCTGCCCGGAATTGATTTTAATGAAGCCATGGATAATCAGGCCAAAGGAATAATTATCAGAGACCTGCCTAATTTGCGGCTGCTGGATGTTAATCAGCGCAGTTCGCCGATTCTGGTCTACAGCCCTTTTATGCACGGCACAAAAACAGCATCGGATAATATTATAGTTGTTGATGATTTAACATGGGAAACAGCCGTGGTTAAATTCATGTGGGCGTTGGGCCAGGGCGGGAACGTTGGCATATTAATGAAGCACGAGCTCTGCAACGAATTTATACACCACTAATATATCCCTAATAATTCACTAATAAACATCGCTAATATCACACGAATTCACTAATATCATATATTACAATTAATGACCGTTAACGGTCAGTAGAAAGGCGATTTTATATGGCAGAATTAATCTTACCAGAGGAGAGTTATCAATTAATGGGAATTTTATTTGAGGCTTACAACGAATTAGGACCGGTAAGTTATCAGGAAAAGCATTTTCAAAAAGCAGTAGAATTAAAATTAAAACAGCATAAAATTCCTTTTAAAAGCCAGTCAGAGATAAAATTTAATATTTCAGATGGGAAAGTAGGCGATTTCTATGCAGACTTGATAGTTTTTGAGCCACCAAACGAAATAATTGTCGAGCTAAAAAGGTCAAAGTATATTACTTTAGAAGATATCCGACAGATTAAGAGATATATTGAAGTTGCAGGAATAAAATTAGGCATTATTATAAATGCGACCCGAAAGGGTAAGTTAGATTATAAAAGAGTTATTAATGCAAAAAACAATGATTAGTTAAAGAGTCGATTCGCGATTATTCGAGAATTCGAGAAACATTCGAGAGGATATTCGTGATTTATTAGAGATATATTCGAGTTTTTATGAAAGTTTACTTTTACACCAAAAACGAAGATAACGACGAAAAAATAACTCAAACCCATGAGCGCATCATTCAGTTTTTTAAGGAAAACGGCGTTGATTTGATTTCCAATTTAACCCACCGCACTCACCAGCAAGAGCATCTTTCGTTTGAAGACATGAACGGCCTGGTGGTTGAGGGCAGGGGCTCGGTTCAGGAAGTCGGTTATTTAGTGGCTTTGGCTCTGGCCCAGCAAAAGCCGATTTTGTATTTACTGCCCAAGGGGGCAATTCTGCCCGACCAGCTTAGATCGTTAAAGGACAATAAAAAACTTCATAAACTATTTTTATTAAGGTATTACAGCGAAAGAACTTTAAATAGTTTTCTAATTGATTTTATCGATTTGATTGAAACCGGCGAATTACGAAGAGAAGTGCCGACCATCAAATTCACTTTAAGATTTACGCCCCGCTCCAGCCGTTATATTAACTGGAAAGCCAAGCAGAAAAAAATCAGCAAAGCCGACTATCTCCGCAAATTAATTGACGGGCAAATCGCCGGCGATGAGCTGTATCAGAGCTTTTTGCGGAAGCCGAAAAACGATGCTCAAAGCCGTGATTAATTGGGCGCCACATGCTTTAAGGGAAGTTTGACAAAACAAATATTTTCAGCTAACTTTAGATAAGTTATGGCTGAAATAAAAGAAAAAGCCCAACCCTATTTATACGAATCCAGTGACAAGCTGGCTATTTTAGTCCATGGTTTTACCGGCACTCCCGACGATATGAGGGAACTAGCCAAGTTTTTAGCCGTCAAGGGGTATTCGGCTAAAGCCGTTCGGCTGGCCGGGCATGGCTCGGCCGACTGGCAGGATTTGGAAAACACCTCTTACTATGATTGGTGGAAGGCTGTTGACGACGAAGTTAAAAACGCTTCTGCCAGATACAAAAAAATCTTTATTATCGGCTATTCTTTCGGCGCCAATTTAGCTTTTGATATGGCGGCCAGATATCCCGATATTGTTAAGGGAGTGGTTTCTTTGGGCATTTCTGTTTATTTAAAAAGAGAATATCTTATTAAAACGCTGTTGCCGTTTTTTCATTTTTTTCTAAAGAGATATAAAAAAACTTATATCAAAAAGAAATATCTTAAAGAATATGCCGAAGCCGGCGGCTATGTTTATATGCCCACCAAAAGCGTTTATGATTTTTATAACTTTGTCAACTCTTATACCAAAAAAGAACTTCATAAAGTAACCGCCCCTTCTTTAATTATTCATTCCCGGGCCGATGCCATTACTCATCCTAAAAGTTCCGAATTTGTTTATCAAAGAATCAGTTCGCCCAGAAAAGAACTGATTATTCTAGACGACATAAACCATAATCCGGCTATGTCGCAAAGAAAAAGTTTGATTTTTGCCAAAGTTGAAGAATTTTTGGGGTCGTTATAGAAAAGAGAAATAGACGGAGCTAAAACTCTGTTTTTTATTCCCCTAAACAGCAATTCATGGTAAAATTTAAAAGAAGGGTCACTATGCTTAACTCTGCTACTATCTTTGGCAGGTTCGAGGAGGCGGCTTTGTTGTATCCGCAAAACATAGCTTTAGGCTGGAAAGCAGACGGTTCTTACCAAACTATTTCTTATAAAAAATTATTGGCAGAGGTTAACAGGTGCGTTGCCGGTTTAAAAAAGCTGGGTATTAAGCGGGGCGATAAAGTGGCGATTTTTTCCCAGAATAGGCCGGCCTGGGTAAAATTGGACTTGGCTTTAAATAAAATTGGAGCCATAACTGTGCCAATTCATACTACCTTATCGCCAAAACTAATCAGTTATACTTTAAGTGATTGCGGCGCCGATTATCTGGCCATTGGCGATTTATTTTCTAAATATTTAGCCGTTAAAGACCAGCTTAATTTAAAGAAGGTTATTACCTTTCAGCGGATTGAATGGCAGGAAGATTTGGTATATTTTGGCGATTTATTCAAAGAAGAGCCGGACACTTCGGAGCCGATTGAATCAGAGTTTTGCACTATTATATATACTTCGGGCACTACCGGAAATCCTAAGGGCGCAATGCTTAGCAATCAAAACTTTATTGCCAACATCGAGGCGGCTACAGAATATGTTCCTTACACTTCCCAGGATGTGTTTTTATCGTTTTTGCCCTTATCCCATGTTTTAGAGCGGACCGGCGGCTATTACGCGGTTTTGTTTTTTGGCGGCGCTATTTATTTTTCCGACCGTCAAACGCTAGCCGAAGATATTAAAAAAGTCAAGCCCACCGTGCTGGTGAGCGTGCCCAGAATTTTTGAAAGGGTTCATGATAAAGTCATGGATAAGGTCAGGCAGGAGCCGGACTTCAAACAAAAATTATTTTTTAATTCTTTAAAGATTGCGCGTCAATATATTTCCGCTAAAAATCAGGATTCATTTTTAAAGCCTATCTTCAAGATCAATTACTATTTGGCCGATAAAGCTGTTTTGCGCAAAGTCAGAAATAAATTAGGCGGCCGTTTAAAATATACTATTTCCGGCGGCGCCAGTTTAAATCCATCGGTAGCCAAGTTTTTTGAAGCCCTGGGCATAAAAATTTTAGAGGGCTACGGCTTAACCGAAACCTCGCCCATTATTTCGGTTAATCCGGTTAATGATTATAAATTCGGCACTGTCGGCAAAGTTATTCCCGGCGTAGAAGTTAAAATTGCCGATGATAAAGAAATTTTAGTTAGGGGCCCAAGTGTTATGAAAGGTTATTATAATAACCCTGCTCTTACTCAAGATAGCTTTACCCGGGAAGGTTCGTTTAAAACCGGCGATCTGGGCTATCTTGACCAAGAAGGTTATTTAACCATCATCGGCAGAAAAAAAGAGATGATTGTAACTTCTACCGGCAAAAACATCAACCCAGTGGTTTTAGAAAATGCTTTGCAGGAAAGCAAATACATCAGCCAAGCTATGGTGGTAGGCGAAAGGCAGAAATATCTAAGCGCTTTGCTGGTGCCGGATTTTGCCGAGCTGAAAATATATGCTCAAGCTAATAACATCAAACTGGAGCTGTTTGAACTTTTGAAATATCAGCCGATTTCAGATTTAATTCAAAAAGAAATTAATAATCAATTAAAAGATTTTCCAGACAACGAGCAGGTCAAAAAGTTTGTTATACTTGATAAAGAATTTAGTGAAGAAAGAGAAGAGCTGACCCCGACGTTAAAGTTAAGAAGGGAGAAGATACTGGATAATTATAGGACGCTAATATAATGCGAATAATCGCTAATATACTTCCGCCTACGCCAAAGCTTCGGCGGACAGGCACGAATATGTCGCTAATTCACTAATAACACCAATATTTTTGTCAGCGGTTTGCGAATGTTAGCGCGATCTGCGTTGGTCAGCGTTTAATGGTTTGACACAATTTTCAGAATTATCTACAATAAAATTATAAATATAAGGGTCATTGCGCCTTCCCCACGCCCGATCCAGTCGGGGGAATTGGGGATCAGGCGAGTGGCCTTTTATTATTTAACAAAATAAGGCATAATTATATGAGACAAGCAATCTTATAACATTAATCCATAATACTATGAGAAAAGCGTTAATTCTATCAATCGTTCTTTTGTTTTTTACAACTAACACTGTTTTGGCCTTTAATCCAAGTTACCGTTTCACCGACCAGGAAAAAGACTTTGAGTCGGGTCTGTATAATTTTGATGCTCGTCAGTATAGCCCTAACACGGGTCAATTCATTCAACCAGACCCGGTGCTTAATAACTTAACTGACCCTCAAAAACTAAAACAGCAAACTGGACAGGATTTAGAACAGTTCTTGATGGACCCGCAGAATTTGAATCCTTACAGTTATACCAAAAATAATCCTGTTAATTATGTTGATCCGACGGGGGAGTTTGCAGCTCCGATAGTAACCGATGTAACAACAGACATTTTTTTCTTTAATGAAAGTTTAACTGACTATCAAAAGAATTCATCTTGGGGCAACGCCGCAGCGCTGGCTGCTGATACCATCGGGCTTTTGCCAATACTGCCTGCTGGCACTGGAGGTTTGTTTAAGAGATTTGTGAAGTCAACAGCTAATTTGATTGGAATGTATAAAATGAACAGGATTATTAAAGCTTTCAAAGTCAGTTGGAATGAAATAAATTCGATAATCAAGAGTGCTGAAAATGCATATGAGTCGGCCCAAGGAGGATTAAAACATACAAAATTTCTTAAGGATTATAGTTTAAAAAGCGATAATGAACTGCAAAAAGCAATAAAAAGTTTAGAAGAGAATGTTAGAAGTCATATAGAAAAATTACAAAATCCTTTTAGAGGTGCGGAAAATTTTGCCGACTTTTCTAAAGAATATCAAAAAGGTCTGATTGAGCATTGGAAAAATGATTTATTAAGAAATCAGGAACAGTTAAATATAATTGGGGATATTTTTAAAAGTAGAAGTTAATAATATGTCAGATGATAAAAAATTAATTAAAGATGATAATATTAAAAAATTCATTGAAACTGTTAAAATTTTTTGTGATCTAGTTGAAAATAATCAAAGTGTCAATCAACTGAACTTTTTGCATAAAAGTCTAGAATTATTAATGGATTTGATTCACTACGGATTTTTATTGCCTAATATTTCCTCTGTTGGTGAGCAACCCTTAAAGGTAGCAATAAGTCAGGATTATTATATAAAAATTCAAAAGGAAATCGCTAATATTTTTGGGAAATATAATTATTATTGGTTTATATATGATTCTGTAAAAGGTGGCAAAATGGTCGGTTCCACTTTATCCATAGATATTGCTGATATATATAAGGATTTAAAAAATGGCTTAGTGGTTTATTTAAAAGGCAATGAATCAAGTATGATTGATGCAGTTTGGCATTGGCGATTCGGAGTTTACAATACGAATTGGGGCATGACAGCCGTTAATGCTATGAAGGCAATATATAATATAATTACTACATATTAATTTTATGAAACTATCTTCTTTCAAAATCAATAAACAGCAATTGCCCAAAATAGTCCAGCACTGGTCGCTCTTGGCTTTTTTTGTCACCCCGGTTTTTACCATTGGCAATAAATTATGGCCAGCTACCTTTATTTATTTAGGATTATACTCCTTCATTTTTTTGACGTATTATTCATCAGATAAAATCAATCATCCTGTTTTAACTGTGTTATATCCTTTATTTTATATTTTTTATTTGGCTTTTATTGTTTATTTAGTTCTTTATGGCAGGGCTATGGTTTGGCAGAAACTTAATTATCAAAATACCGAGCAAGATATAGTTAAATTTAAAAAAAGACAAAAAATATTAATGTATATTGCTATTAGTTTGGCAGTTATCACTTCAGTGATCTTTTATATTTTTATTATTAAATATATATTTGATTTGTATAAATAAAATATTAGCATTTAGCTTTTGTTATTAAAACTATATGGACATCAAAAATATTATTTTGATAGCTGTGGCCTTAATCAATATCTTTTTAGGTGTAACCTTGTTAGTGAAAAATGCAAAAAGCCCCATTAATGTTTCTTTTAGTTTAGTCACCTTTGGAGTGGCTGTTTGGAGCTTTGGCATAGCTATGTTTAATAAGACTTTAGATATGGAAACAGCCATAGCTTGGGCAAGGTTGTATTATTTTGGCGGCGCGATAATAATATTTGCCTTTTTATTTTTTGCTAACCACTTTCCTTATAAGTCGTTTGCAGTGAGTGAAAATAAATTACTTTTGATTACTCTTCCTCTATTAACAATTACTTTTGTAATTTTTCACCCCACTTTGTTAGTTGAAAAAGCAACTCATTATTTTTGGGGGAACGATGCTAATGTGAAGTTATTAGGCCACGTTCTTTATATCATTTATTTTTTCAGTTTTTTAATTTTGGCTTATAAGATGCTGATAACTAAATTTAAAAAGAGTGAAGGAGTTATACGTTTTATTTTATTACAATTAATCATAATTACTGCCATCTCATTTATTATTGCTTTTACCTTTGATTTAATTGTGCCACTTTTGGGGAATTATAGATTAATCTGGGTGGGCCCTTACTTTTCTTTAATTACAATTTTCTATGTTATGAGTTTAATTTTTAAGAAACTTAAAAGAGGAGGTTAAGTTTTTAATCATTAAAAGCACTTTAGTATGTTGCCAATTACAATCTTGATTAGTATATTAGTAACCGATTCGTAAATTAGTAGTAAATTTATGAAAAAACACAAAACAAAGATATTATTAGCAAGTTTAATCAGCATTATATTGATAACAGCCGGCTTTCTTTATTTTTCTCTAATTAACACCAAAGAGATTTATGCTGAAGTAGGCGGCGAGGGCACTGCTTGTATTACTCATCCTGAATGCAATCCGCCGTATTGGAATCCCGGCTCAGGACAAACTGGAATATGTGGCTACGGCTACGGTTATAAGAGTTGTACTATTATAGATGATTGTAGTCCTTGTGGCGAAAGTGTTCCCACCGTAACATCATTATTACGAGCCTGTAATAGTGGTGTTTGCCAGGTGAGATTTGCTTATGATATTGGTCCTCCTTTTAATTATGGCCCGTGGTTAAATTGCTATCAATGTTATTCTTATACTAGTGGCGGTCCTCCGCCTCAACAACCTGACCATTGCTACATAACTGATAATGATTACAACCATGCCTTATACATTGAAGACTCTAGTGGCAACACTGTTTTTGCTTTTACCGATGCCGGGCAGATTTTAACAACGATGGGTATTACTGGCATTTCTGATGTTGGTAATTACGTTGGTGCTTATTTTGGTTTTACTCAAGGCAATACATTCCCTATATACAATCAAGACAATGTTTTAATTGCTTTTATTGGTAACTATTTGGGGGAGGGTTATAGATTGTTTGTAAGAAGCATTCATGAATATCAAAACGGGATATTAGTTCCACTAGTAGATGGCAATTTTATCATAGAAAATAGTTTTAGCGATATTGTTTCCTACATTGACAGCAACGGCAATTTATATATGATTGGCTGTGTTTCTGAACTTCAACATTTTCAATAATTATATAACGTCTTTTAGTCATTCATACATTTCTTATCAACAATTTATCAACTTGACAAAATTTAAAAAATCAGGATAATATATAAGTAAGAAAAGCTCTCTAAAAAATCTAAAAAAATTATAGAAAAAAGAAGAAAAAATAAATCATCGGCACAATATGTGCCAAGGAGGAGGAGATGGAAAAGACCTTAGGTCTTCTAATAGCCATTGTAGTTATGATGGCTAGTACTGGTTTGGTTTTAGGACAGTCGCCAACCGTTACGCTCCAGTCGGATAATTTTAGCATAGAGATTCCTGCTGACTCCGCTTGTATAAGTGGTAATCTCTATATCCTAAATAATACTGGGATAGATTTGGAGCTTAGGCTCGCAAATATGGGAGAGATCGCGAATATAAACACCTTTCCTAGCGGCACGCATTATGGAACAATCCCATTCAACGATCCTACTTACCTTAGTGGATTTTCCGTTCTGATTGATGGTCAGGTTTCCAGTAGTGTGGTGGAACTAAGCTCTGGTTCCTGTGGCATTGAATTAAACCTAATGGTGCCGGACGGAGGAGGGATAGATTTTCAGTTATTGGCCGGAGTAAATTCCTCCAACGTGGCTGTGTGCAGTTTGAATGTACAAACTGACTTCTTCTTCTACTATGAAGGAGAACCATACAGTCCCGTTAGGTGTTATGGACCAGTGATAACTGTCTATAACAACTCGTTAGGCATTTCGCCAACTTCGCAGGTTCCCCCCACAGTCTACTCCCTCTCCCAGAACTACCCCAACCCCTTCAACCCAACCACGACCATCGCCTTTGATCTAGTAAAGGCGGGTATCGTCAAGCTGACGGTTTACGATCTACTGGGTTGTCAGGTGGCGGAGCTGGTCAACGGCTGGCGCACAGCCGGTACTCACGAAGTAACCTTTGACGGTTCAAATCTGGCTTCAGGCACCTACATCTATCGCCTGCAGGCCGGCGATTTCAACGCCAACGGCAAAATGGCGCTGATAAAATAGCGCCAATCACACGATTACACAGTGGCTCTGTTCATTAAGAACCGAGCCGCTTTTTTATTTTGATATCAGCCAAAGGCTGGCCGGCACGATACACGATACACGATTCGCGATACACGATATACGACCGATTGTCTTTTCAGCTGATTTGTTATACAATTTAGTAGAGAAATACTTAAGAAACTTAAAAGAGAGAAAGTTAAATATCCAATCCTTAAAAGCATTTTATTATGCTGTCAATTATAATAAAAGTATCTACTATTTTAACTTTAGTTTTTTCTTTGGCTTTAGGAATTTATACTATAAGCCGAAACCATAAATCAATTATTTATTGGTTATGGTTTTTAATATGTTTAGCAGCAACTACCTGGTCTGTTGGCTATTTATGGGCGATAATGACAGATAATTCTAACTCGGTGATGACTGCTTTAATGATTGTATACACCGGCGCTACCCTTATTCCCATTTTATTTTTTCATTTTACCATAAAGTTTTTGTTGAAAGAGGGAAAAGCATTATTAATTGTCGGTTATAGTTTAGCGTTGATTTTGCTGTATCTGAACCTTTTTACCAATCATTTAATTACAGGTTTCCGCTATTTAGAAAATTTTGGCTATTTTGAAGAAGTAAATATGCCTGTATTTTATTTATATTTAACCTACTTTTTATTTTATACTGTGTTTTCAATTTTTCTTTTGTTAAAAAATTATTCTAGAGCCAATGGTTTTAAGAAAAAACAAATTTTGTTTATTGCCATAGCCGTTATTATTGGTTTTGGCGGCGGCATTACCAATTTTGTGATGGCTTTAACCGGCCTGTATCCGATCGGTCAAATTTTTGTTTTTCTTTATCCAATTTTAATTACTTATGGGATATTTTTGCCGGAAGTAAGAGTAAGGTTGTAAATAATTTTTATTTATTAGAAAAAAATTTGATGTTTTATTTATTTTTAAAAATATTTATATTACCAATTATTAAATTAATTTGGGTAAAAAATATAGAAGGCTTAGAGAATATTCCTAAGAAAGATAGTTTTATAATCGCCTCTAATCATGAAAGTTATTTTGACTTTATAACTTTATATACAGTAACCCCAAGAAGAATTTATTTTTTAGCTGGTGAGGTATTTTTTAGGAAATGGCAGTGGGCTTGGCTGGTAAAATTGACAAAGCAGATAAAAGTTGACAGAAGCGCAGAAGATAAATCCGAATCAGTAAACCAAGCTTTAAATTATTTAAAGAACGGTAAAGTAATTGGCATATTCCCAGAAGGAACAAGATCGAAGGATGGTGAACTACGGAAAGCTTATAATGGTGCAGTAAAATTGGCAATTTATGCAAAAGTCCCAATTATTCCAGTTGGTATTAAGGGTACATTTGAAATTATGTCTAGGCACGACAAGTATCCTAAATTTAAAAAGTGTGAGCTCAATTTTGGTCAATTAATTTATTATAATTATAACAAACAAATTATTGGTGATAGGGATAAAGTTGCATCATTGACTAGAGACTTAATGAAAAAAATTGGTTTACTTTGTGGAGAGGAATATGAATTTTAGTGGTTTATGTCATATGTAGTTTTTTTTGATCTTGATGATACCTTATTAAAAGGACAATCACAGAAATTATTAGTAAAATACCTTTTTCAAAGAAAAAAAGTTAGTGTATTTTTTTTGATGATGATTTATTTTTGGTTTATTTTATATAAATTAAATTTAGTAAAAGATGTAATAAAAATCAGAGAAATATCTTTTAGAATTTGTAGGGGGTGGAACGTGCTATATACGATAGATTTATTAAATGATTTTTTTAAAGATATCAAATCAAAATTTTATAAAGATGCGATTAATGAAATTAATTTACATAAAGAAAAAGATGGAAAAATTATTTTAGTTTCTGCATCATTATTACCTTTAGTTGAGATTATAAGAAAATATTTTAGTTTTGATTATGCAATTGCAACAGATTTAAAGTCTGAAAATGGTATTTTTACAGGTGAAATTTTTGGCTCAGTTGTTTATGGCGAGAATAAAAAAAATCTTATAAAAGAATTTTTAAAAGAAAAAAAAATATCTTTAAAGGGTAGTTTCGCTTATTCAGATCACATTTCAGATTATGATTTATTTGAATTGGCAGATAATCCGATTGTAGTGAATCCCAATAAAAAATTATTTAATATTGCAAAACAAAAAGGATGGATGGTTAAAATATTTCATAAATAATATGTCTATTTTTGGTTTATCATCGTTAGTGACTTTAATTCTTAGTTTGATTATAGGAATTTTTGTAATCTGGGAAAATCCAAAATCTTTATTGAATAGAAGTTGGTTTTTTGTGAGTATATGCGCATCTTTATGGGCCCTGGGTTTATTAGGAGTTGTTGAATCTAGTGATGAAAGTGTTGCATTAAAATTTCAATATTTATTAGATGTTAGTGGAATTTTTATTCCAATATTTTTTCTTCTTTTTACATTAGTTTTACTAGATTTGTATAAAATTAAAAAGAACATTTTTAAAACCTTTTTCCTTTTTGGTTTTGTTTTAGCAATTTTAAGTTTTACCCCATTATTTAAAGGAGGAGTATCTCCGAAATTTAATTTTAATTTTTGGATTGATCCAGGTCCTTTATATTTAATTTTTCCACTATTTTTTTCTATTTCAGTCATATTTTCGGTTTATTTAATGTTAAAGAAATATAAATCTTTAACTGGTTTAAAAAAGCAACAAGTAATATATATATTATTAACAGCATTATTTGGTTTTGGCGGTGGTACAACAAATTTTTTCCCGCAATTGATAAATACATACCCTTTTGGTAATTTTTTTGTAATTTTTTATGTAGTTGCAATAACATATGCAATTGCAAAATACCGTCTCATGGACATCCGCTTAGTCATTTCCCGAAGCATTTTGTATTTTCTCTTAATTCTCATAGTCGCTCTTACTTTTACTTTTATCACCTTTACCACCGGTCAGCTTTTAGAAGGCAGGGGAGAGGTGTTTGTTACTTTGTTGGTTTCTTTGATAATAGTTGTCGGTTTGGATCCTTTAAAAAAACTGCTGGCCAGATTATCAGACAGCTTTTTTTACAGGGGCAAGATTGACTATCAGGAGGTTTTACGAGATATCGGCGGGATTATTGCCAGTGAACTGGATTTGCATAAATTGACAGAACGAATGGAGGATAGTTTGCAGAAAGAAATAAAGGTCAGGCAGGCCAGGTTGTATCTTTGCATTAATCATGGCGAGCAATACTTTTGCCGGACTGACGGGAAAGAAAAGTTTTTTAATGAGGATTTGGTGATTAAGCGGTTGCTGGAAAAAAAAGAGATGATTATCACCGAGGAGTTGGGGCGCCAAAAGGCGGAATTAAAAACAGAAGAAGAAAAAGAAGAAATTGACCAGCTTCAAAATAAACTGGACGAACAAAAGCTGGGTCTGGTAATGCCGATTATGGCCAAAAACAAAGTAACGGCAGTGTTGTGCATCGGTCAAAAGCTTTCCGGCAGTCCTTTTATGCAGGACGAAATTGACTTTTTTGAAATTTTAGCGCCGCAAATCGCCACGGCCCTGGAAAAATCAAAACTTTTTGAAGAAGTCCAGACCGCCAAGCTGAATCTGGAATATTTGGTAAAACAGCGCACCGCCGATTTAGAGGAGCGCAACCGCTATCTGGTGGCTTTGCAGGGGCTTATCAACGTTATTACCCGTTCGCTGGATTTTCAAAAAGTTATGCAGACCATTGCCGACGGAATTAATACCGAACTGGGCTATATAGGAGGCATTTTAAATTTTGTAAATCCTAAAACTAATACCGTTAGCATTGGCGCCATTTCTAACACGCCGCAAATACAAAAAGTAATTGCCCTGGTGCCTCAAGACGTTAAAAAATATTCAGTTTCTTTAGCCGAGCCGGGCAATTTAGCCATGCAAGCTATTGTTAAAAAGGAAATTATTTCGGGCGAAAGGATGCATGACTTTTTTAAGCCGGCCATACCCGAACAGCTATCAGAGAAAATACAGGAAGCGTTGGGGGCTAAAGCGGTTTTAGCCGTGCCGGTTTATACAGAAGAAAATATAATCGGCGTGATTGATTTTGTTTTAGCCAAGCCGGCCGTTGAAGTCACCAAAGTGGAAAAAGAAATGATGAAGTCTTTAGCCAATCAGGTGGGGATTGTTTTCCGCAATTTAACTTTGTATCAAAAAATTCAACAGGCCAATATCGAACTTAAAGAGGCCAATGTCCGGCTGCAGCAGCTGGATAAAGCCAAGTCGGAGTTTTTATCCATTGCTTCTCATCAATTGCGCACGCCTTTAACCGGCATCAAGGGTTATCTTTCCATGATTTTAGAAGGCGATTATGGCCCGGTGCCGTCCGGTTTAAAAACTATTATAGAAAATCTTTCGCAAAACACCGACCGGCTGACCCGGCTGGTCAATATCTTCCTGAATGTTTCCAGAATTGAATCCGGAAGGTTTGAGCTGGTAATTCAAGAAATAGACCTGATAAAATTATTGGAAGAAGTCATAACCGAATTCAAGCCGGATGCCGATAAGAAAAATTTAGAATTGCATTTGCATCTGCCGGCTAAATTACTGCCCCATATTTCTTTAGACAGGGATAAAATCAAGGACGTTGTTGTTAACATGATAGACAATTCCATTAAATATACGCCCGAAGGCCGGATAGATGTATTTGTGGAAGCCGGTGAAAATCAGGTTAAAGTGATGGTTAAAGATACCGGCGTGGGCATCAAGGAAGGGGAGGTAAATAGTTTGTTTAAAAAATTTGTCCGCGGCGAAGGCATTGCCCAGATTCATACCGGCGGTTCAGGCCTGGGCTTGTATATTGCTAAAAATATTATTGAGGCCCACGGCGGCAAAATCTGGGCCGAATCAGCAGGCAAGGGCAAGGGCTCGGCCTTCATCTTCACTCTGCCTATACACTAATATATCGCTAATAATTCACTAATATACTCACTAATATGTCACGAATTCACTAATAACACCAATATTTTTGTCAGCGGTTCGTGAAAGTCAGCGCGGTCCGTGTTTGTCAGCGTTTAATGATTTGACAGAATTTTGAGGATAGTTTAAGATAACTATACAATAAACAAGGGTCATTACGTCTAATTTTAGGCGAGTGGCCTTTTATTATTTAACAAATTAAGGCATAATTATATGAGAAAAGTGTTAATTTTATCACTAATCATTTTGTTCTTTTCAACTAACATTGTTTTTGCTCTTGATCCCTCTTATCGTTTCACCGACCAGGAAAAAGACTTTGAGTCAGGCCTGTATAATTTTGATGCTCGTCAGTATAGCCCCAGCGCTGGCCAGTTTATTCAACCAGACCCGGTTCTTAATAATCTTGCCAATCCTCAAAAACTAAAACAACAGACTGGGCAGAATTTAGAGCAATTTCTTTCTAATCCTCAAAACCTAAATCCGTATAGTTATACTAGAAATAATCCTGTAATCTACATTGACCCAACGGGCGAGTTTCAGATTCATTTTAATAATGATATGACCGAGGAGCAGAAACAGCAGTTTTTAGAGGCTTTAACTAATTTACAGAACACTGTTAAAGATAATCAAGAAGTTATAGATTATTTTAATAAGTTTGATGTGGACATTGTAACAGTGTTGGAAGATAATAATCAAGGTCCGGATGTGTTTTTTAAAAAAGAAATGAAGGACAGTGAAGGAAATGATTTATATGGCGCTTATAATTCATTAACAAATAATGTATTGATAAATTTTGAAACTATTATTGACGGTGTTCAGGCGGTTGCTAGCACTTTAATTCATGAGCTAGGTCATTGGGCCAATGATGTTGCTGATTGGTGGTTTGATTTAAATCCCAATGTTGATGAGTATGGTTTAACAGATTATATTAAAAATTATATGAAAGCAAATTTCGTTGATGGTGAAAAGTATTTCAAAAGGGATAAAATATATGGATTCCTAGCAGAGATGTTAACTTTTAGTTTTATATTTTAATTATGAATTATACAAAGAAATATATAAAAAAAACAATTTTTATATTATTAATTATTCCTTTTTTATTATTAATAAATGTAGATAAACTTTATGCCTGTAAAATGGCTCGTCCATCCATCCAAATTAGTGTTGGAGAAGACGAGTGCAATGTTTATAAAAATTATTCACAACCATACCGTGAACATTCGATTGATATTGAATCAGTAAATAGAACAACGATTGATGAGGTTTGCCCCGATCTGAAATTGTCGGACGAGGATAAAGAGATAGTTTTAAGATTTATAAAACAATATCAGACTGATTTACCCAACTATATTTATATTAACAAGCAATCAGCAGATGAGTACTCAAGTTTTTTAAAAGAAACAGAAGTAATAAATTCTAAAATATGCTCTTGTAGTCAATTTATATCCAAAGATAGAACAGGTGATTGGACTGTTTACATCCATACATATAAAGATAGTTGTTCATTTTCTACTGCTTGCTATCAACCACCAGCATTTTGTCCTAATAGTGTATATTTTATTCCTTTGTTAATTTATACAGGTATCGGAATCATTATAATTATTGGTATCATTCTAATGTTTAAATTAGTTAGAAAACGAAAAAGTGATAAAGCTAAAAGTTAAGGCAAAGGCAAGGGCTCGGCCTTCATCTTCACCATGCCATATCGCCGATAGAATGCGAATCATCGCGAATATTCACGAATATGTCGCTAATTCGCTAATAACATATTATATGGGAATTCGCGACTTATTAGTGCCTGCCCGCCGGCCTGTCCGCCGTAGCTTTAGCGGAGGAGGAAGCCTCGGCGTAGGCGGGAGATTATTAGCGATAATTAGCATTATATTAGCGATTTAAATTTGACAGAATTTTGAAGATAGTTTAAAATAACTGTACAATAAATAAGGGTCATTGCGCCTTCCCCGCCCCCGATCCAGTCGGGGGAATCGGGGATTAGGCGAGTGGCCTTTTATTATTTTATTAAACTAGAGATATTATGAGAAAAATTAACCCTTTATAAACGATTTTTAATAAGGTTATGAAAAAATTTACAAATAGCGAAATTATCGAAATATACAAGGATATCTATAACCTTCCAGAGTTAAACTACGAAGAAGAGGTAAGCTTTGATTTCTTTAGATTATGTAAAAGCAGTTATAATTTCGTAATTATCAGTATTTATAATGAAAGAAGAGAATTTATTTTATTAAGGGATCTTAATAAAAATATCGGCTGGGAGCTGGTCGGGGGTTATTTGAAAAACGGTGAAAATATTATAGATGCCGCAAATCGCATAGCTTTAAAAGAAACAGGAATTACAGTCGACGGCTTACGGCCGGTAGCAATTATCAATAATCATTTTAAATTTAATAATCATATAATCCTTCATAGAGGAGTTGCCTTTATTGTATTATCAAGAGAAAAAGTTACTCCGCAAGTTGATAATATAAAGTTTATATATACAAACGATGTTCCAGAAAAGATGTTATATCAAAATAAAAAAATTTTAGAACTCTCCAAAAAAATTGTTGTTAACAGCGATCCTAGATTTCCTTATTATGAAATAGACAGCGCTAGAAAATATTTTCTATCATATATTATTAATAAATATATTGTCAAATTTATTGGTAGGATATCTTCTTATAGAATAAGAAAAAAGATATATGAATTAACCAATGGCAAACCTGAATCAATCCTTGATGTATGCTCGGGCGATGATACTTTGATTTTTTCTCTGAAAAAAAAATTTCAGTCAAAGCTATGTGTAGCCAACGATATTTCTTTGAAAATTTTATCACTTTTAACAAATAAACACTGCAACAGCAATGTAATTTTTACCAATCATAACATTTTAGATTTTCCTTTTAAGAAAAAATTTGATCTGGTTATTTTTAAAAATTCGCTTCATCACATACCAGAGGAAGAGCAATCTAGACTTATTAGTTGGCTGTCCGAAACCAGCAAACAATTGATAATTATAGATATAGAAGACCCAAACCATTCAACTTTTTTATCAAAGATATGGCATCTATACTATATTAATTTTCTTGGTGATCAGGGAAATAATTTTGTTAAATTTGATGAATTTAAAAAATTGATAGAAAAGAATATAAAAATCAAAAAAATTGATTTTGGTGTCATTAATACCATTAAGGGCAGATATTATTATTCCTCGGTGCATGAAGAAAAGAAGGGAGAAGAAGTTGAAATAAAATTAAGAATAAATGACGATGAAGTCGAAAATATTATAAAAATATTATATGACTATGGAGCAGTTTTTAAAGAAGAAATTTGTGAACATGACATTTATTTTACCGCTCCTCATAGAGATTTTATTGCTACGAAAGAATGTTTGCGAATAAGAGAAAGAAACGGTCAATTGGAACTAACATATAAAGGACCTTCAACCGATGAAATGTTAACTAAAGAACAATATTGGAAATCAGAAATTGATATTTTAATCAATACTTCCATAGATAAGATGGAATATTTGTTGGAATTATTGGATTTTAAAAAAGTTGCTGATTTCCGCAAAATTCGTAAAAAATTTTTATTCGATAAAAAAACCATAACTTTGGATAAAATTGAAAATTTAGGATATTTTTTGGAGATAGAGGAAATTGTTAACAGTACTTGGGAAAGGGAATCAGCAATAGAAGAAAATATTGCTTTCGCAAAAAAATTTGGTTTAACCGAAAATCGGATAGTAAATGAACCATACCGCGATTTGTTTATAAAATCAGGCATTGAAGCATGAGCGGCCTTGGCAAATATTAAAATTTAGGTATGAATAATTATTCATTATAAATTAGTTTTTTCATAAAAATCGGAGGACAACCATGCCTTTATACGCATGCACAAAATATGGCTTGGATAAGATTAGAAAAGCCATAGCAACGGCACAGACAAACATCGATAGCGCAATTTCAATGAAAGCCGACTCGGGATCCAGTCAGGATGGTTGGCATGATGAAGGCTTTAAGCAGGGAGTGAGCGAAGAACTCACATGGAGTAGAAGGATCGGGGAACTGCAAGGTATTTTACGACAAACCTACATGGCCGATATAATCGAAACAGATGATGTGGCAGGGATCGGCAATGGTCTTATTATCACACTTAACGGTGCTGAAAAAAGATTTATCCTAGAAGGCTATTTGCTTGAAGCCGACGAAAAGCGCGTTTCAATTTACAGTCCTTTGGGTAAATTGTTGCTTGGAGCAAAAGAGGGAGAAGAAAAAGTGCTAGTGATAGGTAAAAAGGAAAGTAGGATAATAATAAAAAAAATACTGCGGCCTTCGAACGCAGAATCAATCTTTAGTAGAGACACGTTGTCTGTTTGATGCTACATCGATCAATAAATCCACCGCCCGGGTGGATTTTTAATTGTTAAATAATTTATTTATAAGGAAGTTTTGATGGGACAACTAGACGTGTAATTATAAAAACATCAGAGTCAAATAGCCTTTTAGCTGTTCGGTTCTTTTAAATTTGACACAATCTTTAGAATCATCTAAAATAAAATTGTAAATACAAGGGTCATTATGTCTTCCCCGCCCCCGATCCCCGATTCAATCGGGGAAGTCGGGGGAATCGGGGATTAGGCGAGTGGCCTTTTTTTATGAAAATGTAACAAAATAAGCAAATATGAAAGATTTATTAAAAAAATATTTCGGTTTTGAAGAATTCAGGCCTTTCCAGGAAAAGGTGATAGGCAATGTTTTAGCCAAAAATGATACTTTAGTAATTATGCCTACCGGCGGGGGGAAATCGCTTTGCTATCAATTGCCGGCATTAAAATTTGAAGGCATTACTTTGGTAATTTCTCCGTTAATCGCTTTAATGAAGGATCAGGTCGACGCATTAAAAGCTAACGGTATTGCGGCCGAATTCCTAAACTCCTCTCTTAGTTATCAGGAGATTTCCAGAATTCAAAATCGTGCTCAAACAGGGGATTTAAAAATTCTCTATTTGGCGCCCGAAAGACTGGCTATGGAGTCATTTCAAAATTTTTTAAAGACTCTTACAGTCAGTTTTATTGCCATCGACGAAGCTCATTGTATTTCTGAATGGGGGCACGATTTTAGGCCGGATTACCGCAATCTTAAATTTTTTAAAATAACTTTTCCGGAGGTTCCTATTATCGCTCTAACGGCCACCGCCACGCCAAAGGTTCAGCAGGATATTGCTAAACAGCTTTCATTAAATAAAGCAAAAATGTATATTTCCAGTTTTGACAGAAAAAATCTTCACTTTTTAATTTTAAGAAAAACAAATGCTTTTGATAAGCTGGTTCAGTTATTAAAAAAGCATAAAGACGAATCAGCCATTATTTACTGTTTTTCCAGAAAAGAAACAGAAGAAATTGCCGAGGATTTAAGGCAGGAAGGTTTTAAGGCCTTGCCGTACCATGCCGGCCTTGATCCTGCCATCAGAAAACAGAATCAAGAACTATTTACTAAGGACGAAGTCCGGATTATGGTTGCCACTATTGCTTTTGGCATGGGCATAGATAAGCCCGATGTCCGCCTGGTGGTTCACTGGGTATTCCCTAAAACTCTGGAAGGGTATTATCAGGAAATTGGCCGGGCCGGGCGCGATGGCCTGCCCAGCGAATGCGTTACTTTTTATTCTTACGGCGACTTTATGAAACATGAATATTTTATTGATAAAATAGAAGATAAGGCCGAGCAGGAAAACGCCAGAGAAAAAATGAATCAGGTTGTAAGATATTGCGAACAAATCAGCTGCCGCCGAAAGCATTTACTGGCCTATTTTGGAGAAGAATATAAAAAAGATAATTGCGGCGCCTGCGATTCTTGCCTGGCCCCTAAAGATACTTTTGAGGCCGCAGAAGTTGCGCAAAAAATTATTTCCGGCATTATTAAAACAGGCGGCAGATTCGGCAAAAATTACATCATTGATGTGCTTAAAGGCAGCGGCAAACAGCAGATTATGGATAATAACCATCATCAGATTTCTGTTTATGGCATTGTTCAGGATTATTCAAAAGAGGAGCTTAAACACATCATCAAATCTCTTTTAAATCTTGGTTTATTGCAAAGCGCTCAAGACAAATACCCAACGCTTTCAGTTGCCCAAAAGGGCTTTAAGTGGCTTAAACAAAAAGAGCCGCTTGTTTTACCCAAAATAAAAGAAGATGTTTTAGATCAGGAAAGAAAAGATATTTCGCAATATCAGCTGGAATATGACCTGGCTTTGTTTGAAAAATTAAGAGCTTTAAGAAAGCAGCTTGCCGATATAAATAAAGTTCCGCCTTTTGTAATTTTTAGCGATGTATCGCTTCAAGAAATGGCTTATTATTTGCCAGCGGATAAAGATAATTTTTCAAGAATTCAGGGAGTGGGAGCTCAAAAGTTAGAAAATTTTGGCGATGAGTTTTTGAAAGTCATAACTAGTCATCTTAAAGAAAATAATCTTGTCTCTTCAGAAGTTCCTTATCGCCGCCGCAAAAAAATTGGTCTGGCGTCTAGGCGCGCGCCTGTTTACGAAAAGACTAAAAAAATGATTTTAGAAAAATTTTCTTTGTCAGAAATTGCCAAAGAGCAGGGCTTGGTCGAAGGCACAATCATAAATCACCTTGACCGGCTCCTGGAATCCGGAGAAGATATTGACATTTTATACCTTAAGCCCGGCCAGAAAGATTTTGAAAAAATTAAAGATGGCTTTATGAATCGCGGCGATGAAAAGCTTAAGCCGGTTTATGAATATCTGAAAGAAGAATATTCTTATGACACGCTTAAGTTAGCAAGGTTATTTTTTAAGCAGGCGAATTGAATTTATAATGCTCGCCTCGAGCGAAGTCGAGAGGCGAAGTCGAGAGGCGAAGCGGGCAAAAGATATATTTTAAACAAAACACTAATAAATCCCGCACCTTTCTGTGGAGTATTTGGGAAAGGTGCGGGATAAATAAAGTTCAAAATCCACTTATCCATTTTATATATAATTATGATAATATAAACGCATGGCTAAAATAAAATTTGATTATAATGTACATAAAGATGCCTGGAGCTGGGTGGTAATTGCCAAAGATAAAAATATTTGGGGGTTAGATTGGGAAAATGAAATTGCCCACATACCAACAGACCTTTTATCTAAAATTTTAAAATCTAATTTTTCGCATGCAGTAAAAATAACCGAAGAATATATAAAAAATGAATCTAAAAAAAGGTATAAGAAATTAATCATAAAAGAAGAAATTAATTCCTTACAAAAATTATGGCGAACTATTGAAAATAAATACTTTAAAATACTTGCGGCTGTTATGCAAAAGTCAATCTTTTCGGATAATTTTGGTTGTTTTTGGACCACAGGATTTATGTGCCCCTATAATCAAAAGGAAAATTGGTTTATGGTATCATTCTGGCACAGCGCGCCGTTTTCAATTACCACAATTTGCCATGAAATTATGCATCTTCAATTTTTACATTATTACCAAAATTATTTGAAAAAGGAGGGGTTAAAAGATAATCAAATTGAGGATTTAAAAGAGGCCTTAACTTTTTTATTAAATGAACAGGAGTTTGAAGAAATAATTTTATCAAATGATTTTGGATATCCGGAGCATATACAATTAAGGAAAAAGCTTAGAAATATTTGGCTGAAGGATAAAAATTTTAAAAATTTAATAGATAGAGCAGTATTAATAATTAGATAAATTTCCTTGGGAGCTCTGCTCTAAAAATAGCCAAAATCAAACAGCCAAAAAAACGGCCGACTGGATTAAGTGTTGTAAGGAAGAGTTTGAAAAAATAATGGTTTCTCAATTAAAATAATATTCTTTACTATACCTCGTCAGCTTGCTGCGACGTAGTTGATTTTGTAATTTGGCCTGTTTGACACAATTTTCATAATCATCTATAATAAAATATAGGGTCATTTTGTCTATAATTTAGGCAGGTGGCCTTTTTTGTTTTTTTAACAACCAATCCTCGACTGAATCGGGGACAAATCAAAAAAGGAGAGCAGATGAAAACGTAAAATTCTCCTTAAATTTTATTCTCTCTTTAAAAACAAAAAAAATTGGTTGTAGAGTCTGAATTGAATTATAAGAAAATGGTGTATCAATTTTTTTCTGGTTATCTGACATAAATTTTGGAGATAACCTTGGTTTAATTGGTATGTTAAAACCATTAACAAAATTTATTCTATAACCACTTCGTTGGAAAAAATAATTTCTCCAATTTTCTTTATCTATCGAAGCATATTGGGCGTCTAAGTCCATCCAACCATATGGTTTTATATAAGCACTGGCCCAACCATGTTCCACAATCTTTTTACTTTTAGGATCGATAACAAATCCAGTTTGATTCCTACTGGGCAAACCTAAACATCTTAACATTGTTATTAACAGGCTTGAATATTCTCCACAATCACCAATCAGCTTATCTAATTTTAGATTTTTAACACCTCTATTTTTTACCGGATAGCAGTATTTAAAATTATTAGTAACGAAATGAAAAATGGTTTCCATCTTATCATAGAGCGACTTTTTATTTTTAGTAATTCTTAGTGATAATTTTTTTATATCATTTGTTTGCTCAAGAAATTTTTCACTACTTAAAAACCTCGGTAGCAAATTGTTTTTTGGTAAAAAAAGAATTTTATTCTTCAAATTCATTTTACTCTGATACAATTCAGCTGAAATATTTACTTTAAAATTAAATCGTTGAAAATCTTTAAAATCAAAATAAAAAATTTGATTTCCCTGTTTATCCGTGTAATTTCTTTTTGGTTTATATGAAACAGAAAAATTCGTTATTTTTTGATAATCGTTATTAGGTGGTTTAGCAAGCCATAGCTTTAGTTGATTATTATTAATCTTAGAATCAAATTGAGCAGAATATTGAATATTAAATTTTTTTGATTTGTATTTAATATATTTTGTGGTTAATATTTAGTTTCTTTATTTTATCACCTTTTTCATTTTTTTAGAAAACAGGCATTTTTTTAACAAGTTTGGGAAGCGGGCACTTATTTTTAACCTATAAAACAAAGCCCCAAATCCACTTATCCACACCTTCGGCTTGACCATATTTTAATAATTGTTTAAGATTAATTTATAATAAAATATAGGGTCATTTTGTCTATAACTTAGGCAAGTGGCCTTTTTTGTTCATTTTAATAATATCCCAAAGCCGGCGGGATAAAAGGACCGGCAAAAACTTCATACAACAAAGGAGAGAGTCATGAAAAAGTGGTTAATGCTCACAGTCATCGCTTTAATAGCGATGGCGATCGCGGGTTGTCAGACTTCGGACAACCAGGGTACGATTACCGGCGCAGAATCAACTTTATCAGATTCAGCCGCCGGCAGTAAGAATGGCGAAGCCTTTACCGATGATTGGGGTTATGTCAATTATCCGATCAACCCCTGGTTGCCGCTGGGCACCAGCAATACTTTCGGGAATGTTACTAGCCGAGGAGTTCATCTTGGCGATGATTGCGTTAGGAATCCCGGAACGCCAATCTGCGCAATCTACCAGGGGACGGTAAAGTACAAAGGTTATCATGGCGGGACCGGCAATTGGGGCTATATCATGATCGTGGAGAGCATGATTAACAACCTCCCGTTTTGCACGGTTTATGGGCATCTCGGTAGCAACATGCCGCCAAGCCAAGGCAATTGGGTAACCACGGACCAGTGTCTCGGTACGGTGGGCAGTACGCAACAGAGCGGTCAGACAACACCCCACCTACATCTCGGAATCCACTATGGACCGTATGGCACGCAAACAGGTACCTATCCAAGCTGGTGCAAGGGTTACTCAAGTTCTACCAACGGGTGGTTCAACCCCACTTCTTTCATCGCTTACAGGTAAGGTTTCCCTTTTTGGGAAATCAGCGTTTGGGGAGTCGGCTTCCGACTCCCCCTATTTTCTATTTTATTCACAAAGATTATAATTAATTAAGAATGATTACATAATAACAACATAATACGGCTTTGTTGCATAAACATTTTTGCTAATATTAGCTAAAAATTTACCTTTAATGGCCTAAAAAATGTTAAATTTAACGATTTTTAAAAAAATTTAAGCATTTTTTTCGCTAAGATTAGTCTATTCTTTATGCAACAACGCCACATAACACTATGAAAAACAAGAATGTAATAATAACAATATTTGTAATTATTGTAATAATAATTATTAGTGTTTTAGCAACAAACAAAAAAGGACAGGATAACAACAACTTAAACAATAATACAGCTGTATTATTAAATTTTCAAAGTTCTTCAGGCAGATTATTTTTAGAATATCCTGCTTCTTACGGCAACGTTAATGAAAAAATAAAAACAGTTGCCAACTCCTCGGGATCGGTTATGGCCGGCCAAGCCGCTTCCATCACTTTCAGTGATAATTTAAACGTTTACGTAAACCGGGCCAGCATGGATTACAAACCGTTTTTGGATGATTTTTATTCCGGTGTCAAAAATTTTGATGAATTATGCGGGACCAGCGAAATTGATAATCTAGGCAACGGCTGTGTTATAAAGAAAATTGGTGATCATCAAGTTCTTGAACAAACCCAATATCTGACTGCCGAAGGCACTTACATTTTATTTCATCTTTATTCCATTAAATTGACCGATAACGACGGTTACTCCGGTTTGTTAATATTACAAAATTTTCCGGAAATTTATAATCGGCTAAACAAGAATTTGACGCAGAATGAAATATACCATATTTGCCAAACAGAAGCGGAATCGATTTTGAACAGAAGTAATGATGTTTACAATAAATCAATTGATGAAATAGAAAGAATAATTGCTAGCATGAAATTATAGTTTATGAAAAAAGCATTTACAATCGGTTTAACAGCGGGATTTATTGCGATGGCCTTAATTTTTATTTTTATAATCAATTTTTATAAAAACGTAATGACCGGCAGTTACAGATTGGGAGAATGTATTGCCGGTAATCAATACTTAATTAAGGATGGCTATGATAATGATGAACTTTGGGTTAAAAATCGCGATGGCCAAAAAATAAAAATTTTCAGCGGTCAAATTTATTCTATTAAAGTCTCGCCCGATGAGCGTTTTATAGCCATAAACATCGGTGGCACCTACTTGAAAATATTAAACGTTAAAACGGGAGCAATTGACACTTATGCCCATAATGAGGTGAGTTTTGACGAATTGGGCGAGACAACGGAATTGATCGGCTGGTCAGCGGACAGCCAATATCTTTGGGGAGGAACGTCGCTTATGACAATTCCGGATTTTTTTAGAATCAATGCCGAGTCGAATAAAGTCAACAAATTTCAGCAATTTACACATCCGATTTATTTGAATGATTATTCGCTTAACCCGAATAGCGGCGTTTTGGCCTATAGTTATATTATAGGCGCCGAGTCCGGTTACATCAATAATTTTATCAATCCGCTGATCCAGCTGTCTGTTTACAGTTTTTTTAATAGCTGGGAAATCGGCATTGCTAAAGCCAAGGAGAAAAAATTCAATCCGGCTTGGTATGATAATTTAAGTTTTGGTTACGATAATCCCGATGGTCGAAATCGTCTGAAATATATTCTGCCAATCGATTTTGTTTTAGACAAACAGACCTTGGAAAAATTGACCTTATCAATCGAAAACTGGGATCTTTATCAGGAAGTCGCCGAAACTTGGGAAAAGAATTTTGCCTGCTATGAATGCACCGCCAACAAAGAATATCTTGATTTTAATTCTAAAGCAAAGGAAGGCAGCGTTAAAAAGCTGATGCTGAACGGCGAGTTGCCGTTATATATCACACCCAATTATTTAAATTGGTCTAATAAAAAATTTCTTTCTTTCAGCAACGATCCGACCGCTGTTTGTTGCATCGGCAATTCACCGTTAAAAGCTTACCCCGATAGATTGCTCTGGCGTGAAGGTTGCGGCGGCGCCGCTCCGGATGAAAATACTCCGGAATATGATAATTTTCAAAAATGCCTGTTGGCCGAATCCGTTTTGAATAATTATTTCACAAAACATTATTAAATATAGGTGATTTTCACTTATCCACACCCCGGCTTGACAAGCTATTTTTTTATTGTTAAGATGTTGTTACTATGTGTTAATACGTTAAAACAGGTAAATTTATGCATCATGCTCATAACTTAAGCCAAAAAAAATGCAACGATCTGTGGGAAGCTGTTTTGACTCTTAAAAATAAGTCAGAGTGTAAAAAGTTTTTCAGAGACCTTTGCACTTTAGAAGAAATCATTGCCATGGCCGATAGGTGGCAGGCAGTTAGAAAAATTAGTCTGGATCGTCCTTATCGCGAGATAGCCAAAAGTCTTAAAATGAGTACCACTACCGTGGCCAGAGTAGCTCATTGGCTTAATCACGGCAAAGGCGGCTATCGGCTGGCGTTGAAAAGGATCGGTCTGAAAAAATAAGAAATATCATAAAGTTTTTAGTCTTCAGTTTTCAGTCATATAATTTAAGATTTGAGATTTAAGACTTAAAACTAAAAACTTAAGACTAAAGACTAAAGACCAAGTGAATTTATGTATATAACAAAACAACAATCACATCATCACACCAACTCTCCGTAAGAGAGGTTGGTTTGGCGTTTTTAATCACACATATCACGCATTAATAAACACCCCGTCTGACGAATCTCTCTTATACACCCGGAGAGATTTTTAAATTAGTTAAGGGTGTTTTTATGTTCTTTGAAAAACTAAATAGGTGGAATATGGAATTATCAGAAAATCAAAAAGAGCAGATCGGTAATGGTCAATATCATATTACCGAAGGCGTGGGCGCGCCAGAAGTCCAGATTAAAACCTCTAAAAATCAATCAAAACCAAGCGAAGGTCAAAAACAAAAGGAGAAGAAAAATGGAAAAGCTCATAAGCCAAGAAAGAAATCTACTTAATGCGCTGGCAGATTCTCTGCCGGTAGTTGGCGGAGTTTCACCAGCAGGTTGTACCAGAGGTACTCTAAAGAGTATCTTTAGTTATTGTAACGTTAATATCGACAGAGCAGCTCCTGAAGTTCTGGATGCAATCGAGAACTTTAAGCAGTCTGCAAGTACAGTTGGACTAACTCTAACGGCCAATGATTTGCGACGCATTGTTGAGAGCATGCTAGAAAATTGGTCAATCAACCAGAATGAATCTGGTGGACTTCAAGTGCCTTTACTACCACCAATTTACAAGGGTGCCAGCTTTAACCCGGAAACCTTTAATCGTGGAATACGTAGCGAATGGCTGGTTATCCTGGACCTTTTTGCCCTAATGAGGCAAGTAGTTGAAGACCAATCAAGAGAACTGCAGCCAATCCAATTTGCTATAATGGACGCTGGTTTATACTGGGTTGTTAATTTGCTTGAAGAGAGGGGAATAAACCTTTCTTCAAAAAATCCGGATAAGGCAGCCAAGGAATTCATTGACATCATCATTGGTGCCTGCCAAGAACCCCGTTTCAGTTCAGAAGTTAAGACAAATCAGACTCGCAATGCTTACCTTCGGGCAATTGCCAAGCAGTTCCCAGCCAACTATGCACCGCCGGTGTTTGGGCTAATGGACGTATGGACTGACCTGGATTTTAACTACTTTCTGTCCCAAGCTCTGCAGATTTTTTGTCAGTTTGATGGTAGAAGATGGCGGGTTAAAAATCCAATTCAGTACGAACGGTACATGGCGTATAGCCCATGGGTAACCCCGTTAGTTGCTGCAGAACAGGCATTACTGGCCAAGAAAAATAACTTTAGGGCCAACCTTGCCCCAAATACCGAAGCAGCCTGGAATAGAATTCTGGACAAAATGTGCTCCAAACTCAAGTTGCCTAAATATATCATCTGGATGTACGTTAGGCGTTTGGGGGTTAATTTGTCCTACGAAAGCATTCCGGCTTTTTCTGATTCAGCTGAAATCATCAGCTCAAAATTAAGCCAACTCCATGCCGTCAAAAATCAGTTGGGAGAGTTAAGCGTAAGACTTGTCGCTCCCTTTATGGACAAGGAATGGCTTGAATCATGCTTGGGTCAGCTTAATTCTCAGAATTTTAACCAACTCGGAAAATCAATCTTTGACTTCACTCAATTGATTGAAAAAAAAGTTGATGAGTCAATGAAAGATAACAACGAGATCCCTGCTTTGCCCTTAAGCAATATGGGCTGGCTGATGAAGTTTCCGGCTGGTATCTGTTAACCAATCAACTGTTCCAAATCCAACCGATTACTCGCAAGTAATCGGTTTTTATTTACTTAAAGTCGATTTTTTAGTATAATATACTAAACTTATGATTCAAAAAGACATTGACAGTTTATTACAAAAAATTAAAAAAGAGTATCAAGTTTTTGCCCCTATTAGAAAAAAAGGGGCGAGTTTCATCGAGAAGATAGAAAACGGCAAAACAGTTGATTATTCAGGCGCAATTCCTTTTGATTCCTGGAAATTTTTATTTTTTCCGACTCAAGAAATATTGCTGAATGAAAATTTTAAAGAGCCAAAAGTCAATTATCCAAAAATTTGCGCCTGGGGCATGAATGTTTTGGATTTAAAGGCCTTAGGTCTTTTAGATTTAGTTTTTGAAGACGACCCTTACTATCAAAAGCGCCGGCAAAATACTTTGGCAGTCGGTCTTTCTGCGGGCGCTCCCAGCCGGGAGAATTTTGAGGATTTTAAAATTTTCAGCCTGAATCTGGAAGAAAATGTTTTAGAGCATGTTCCTTTTGATATTTTTTTAGAAAAAATGAAAGACGGAAAATTCCTGATTTACAGCGGTTCGCAGAAAGGCCAAAGAATTTTGGAAAAAAATAAAATCAGAGATTATGAAAATATCCAGTTTGCCGGCTTAATCCAGGAAGAAGGCCCGGATAAAAGAATGCTGGAGCTTCAGCAAAAAATGAAAAAAAGTTTTAATAATAAGGTTTGGGATGAGCTTGATAAAATTTGTCTGGCCTGCGGCAAGTGCTCAATTGTCTGCCCGACCTGCTTTTGTTACGATATCAGCGACGAAGTTTTGGCTAAAAATGAAGTCAAAAGATTAAGAAAGTGGGGCAACTGTTTTTACCCGGAGTTCACGGAAATTGCGGGCGGCTTTGATTTTACCGATACCGTCAAAAAGAAAATTCATTTTTGGTACGAACATAAATTTGTCAGGATTCCCAAAGAGTATAAAGTCCCCGGCTGCGTGAGTTGCATGAGGTGCTTTAAAGTCTGCCCGGTGGCTATTAATATCATAGAAGTTTTGAAAAAATTAGATAAATCGAGCCCAGCTCGAAAAAAATAAAAATGAAAAATTTTTATCTGCCAGAGGCAGCTAAAATTATTGAAGTGGTGCGGGAAGCGCCTAACGTCAAGTGGTTTAAAGTAAGATTTGTCAATAAAAAAATTCAGCAGAATTTTCATTTTTGGCACGGCCAGTTTGCTATGGTCGGACTACCTGGCTACGACGAAGCGCCGTTTGATATTTGCTCTAACCCCCTCCGCAGCACCGAATATATTGAATTTACCATCAGAAAAGTTGGCCGTTTAACTTCGCGCCTGGTTCAATTGCAAAAAGGCGATCTTTTATGGATCAGAGGGCCGTTTGGGCGGGGCTGGCCCTCTTTGTTTAAATTGCCAAAAAAGAACCTGTTAGTGGTGGGCGGCGGCTGCGGTTTTGTGCCTTTGCGTTCGGTTATAGAAGAAGCGGCTGAGCAATTATCATCAGAACGCCAGTTGCAGGTTTTTTACGGCTGCCGCAACACCGAGGAGCTTTTGTTTGAAAACCGCTATAAAGACTGGCAGAAAAAAGGGGTAAAGTTAAATGTAATTTTCAGCGAAGAAAAGCCCAGAAACAAAACTGTTTACGGCGCTCCCTGCAGTTATGGCCTGGTGACTAAACTTTTTGACGAGGTTGAAATAATAAAAAACGCTTCGGCTTTTTTGTGCGGACCGCCGGTGATGTTCAAATTTGTTTTAAAAAAATTAAAAGAAAAAAAATTTGCCGACCAGGATATTTATCTTTCATTAGAAAGAAAGATGGACTGCGGCATTGGCATTTGCCAGCACTGCGCCTGTGGCGAGATCTATATCTGCAAAGACGGACCGGTTTTCAATTATGCTGAAATAAAGAATATTCCTAATATATTTTAAAAATTGATTTTATGTTATTTCTTTGGATAATTATTTTCTGCGCCAGCTTATTTATTTTAATCAAAGCGGCTGATTATTTTACCGAAAGCGCCGAAAAAATCGGTTTAGTCTTAAAAATCTCGCCGTTTATCGTGGGCGTTACTATTATCAGCATTGGCACTTCTTTGCCGGAACTGGCCACCTCTATTATCGCTGTCATCAGGGACCAAACCGAGATTGTGGCTGCCAATGCCATTGGTTCAAACATCGCCAATATTCTGCTGATTATCGGCATTGCCGCTTTGGTGGCCGGCAAATTGGTGGTTAAGCGGAGCTTAATTGATATTGATCTGCCTTTACTGGCCGCGGCCACGGCTTTAATCGCGGTTATTTTGTGGGATAAGCAGGTTACTATGGGCGAAGGCATTGTGGCTATTCTTGGTTATATTGTTTATGCGGCTTACACTATTAAAGATGATAAAGAAAAAAGAAAGCGGCCCGAAGGCATTGTGCCGGGCGAAGATATTCCGGCGACCAGAGAGCATCGCCACCACTTCCGAAAAAAACACCGGGAGTTAAATTTAAAACTGATTTTTGTTTTAATTTTTAGCATTGTCTTTATTTATTTTGGCGCCGATTGGACAATCAGGTCGATTGTAAATATAGCGGAATTAATTGGCGTTTCTTCCAGTCTGATAGTGATGTCGGCCATGGCGATTGGCACTTCTTTGCCGGAGCTTGTAGTTTCGGTTGGAGCCGCCAGGAAAGGTAAATTTGAACTTGCTTTAGGCAATGTTTTCGGTTCTAATATTTTTAATATTTTGATGGTTATCGGCATCCCTTCGTTATTTAAAACTTTAAAGGTTGATGAAGCCACTTTTGCGGTTGGCCTGCCCTTTGTCATCGGCGCCACTATCCTGTATATTTTTTCCGGCATTTCCAAAAAGATTCATAACTGGGAAGGGATGATGTATTTACTCATCTATGTTTTGTTTATTGCCAAATTATTTGGGCTGTTTTAAACGTCGTGTATCGTATATCGTATATCGTGCCGACAGGCCCCGAGCGAGCGTAGCGAGTCGAGGGGTATCCTGTATCGTATGTAGCATATATCACGTGTCAAAAATTATTCAATCATAAAATTTATGCATTTACCAGACGGAATTATTAATAATCAAATATCAGTCGGTTTTATAGCGGTGGCAGTTGGTTTTTTAATTGCCAGTTTTAGCAAATTAAGAAAATCATTGACTGAAAAAGTGGTGGCGTCAAAACTGGCCTTGGCTGACGGGCCGGCAATTGAATCGCCGGTAAATCAGCGATCGTTGTTAACCAAAAAAGGAAAGGAGAGAATGGAATTAATGGCTATGCTGGGCGCTTTGATTTTTGCCCTGCAAATGATCAATTTTCCGGTAACTAACGGCACCAGCGGCCATTTGATTGGTGGCTTTTTATTAGCTGTAACTTTGGGCCCGTGGGCCGGTTTGTTAGTTATCAGCATGGTATTGGCTGTTCAGTCTTTAGTTTTTGCCGACGGCGGGCTTTTAGCTTTAGGCGCCAATATTTTTAATATGGGAGTAATCGCTAGTTTAGGGGGTTATTTTCTTTACAGATTATTATCAATTAGTAAATTACCCCAGTTTGTTATTATTGGTTTTGTTTCTTGGCTAACCGTGGTTTCTGCCTCTTTATTTTGCGCTTTGGAAATAGGCCTTTCCGGAACCATCAATTTTTCGGCGGTGGTACCGGCCATGGTCAAAATTCATTCATTAATCGGGCTGGGCGAGGTTTTGCTTACCGTTTTGATTATTAAGGCGTTAAGATTAAAATTGTATGAAGGTTAGATTTATTTTAATTATCTCTTTGTTAATCTCCGGGGCGCTTTCTATTTTCGCTTCCAGTTATCCCGACGGCTTGGAAAAAGTGGCTGAAGATAAGGATTTTTTGGAGTCCGCTATAAGTTGGTGGGGAGGTCTAATTCCTGATTATGCGATGCCAGGTGTTGCCAGTGGAAAGTTGGCTACAGCGCTTGCTGGAATAATAGGGGCTTTGATTGTTTTCGGATTATTATATTTGTTTGGTTTTATAGTTAATCGACAAAGATCATAGATATGGAACTAGAAAACATTATTTACGAAGAACAACAAAAAACCCATTTAATTGTAGTTTTAGTGTTTATTTTAGTTGCTGTTTTTCTTTTATTTATTGTTTTTTCGCCGGCTACCTTCGGGCAGAGCATTTTACCTCAACACACCAAAATAACTTTATTAATGGTGACTGTTGTTGACTTGATTCTTTTTTGGTCGTTTTTCCGGCTGACCATCAAATTAACCAATAAATATCTGCAGATCGGCTTCGGGCTATTCAAAAAGAAGATACTTTTAACGGATATTAGCGATTGTTTGGTAGAGGATTACCAAAAGTCTGTTTATTTGGGTTATGGCATTAGATTCGGCAGGGATAAATCTGTCGGCTATATTGCCAGAGGCGGCCGGGGAGTCAGATTAAAACTAAAACCCCGCGACTATTTTTTTACGTCAGACAACCCAGAGCAGATAGCAGTTTTATTAAAACAGCAAATATCACAAATACATCGCTAATATAATGCGAATCATCGCTAATAATCTCTAATATGTCGCGAATCTTTTATGTCAACGAGCAATAAAAAATTTAAGGCGGGGATTATGGGCCTGACTTCGTGCGAGGGCTGCCAGTTTGCCATAATGGATTTAGGCAACAGGTTTTTGGAATTGTTTAAAGATATTGAGATTGTCCAGTTCAGATTAATGGAAGAAGAAGTTTTTGTGACCCCTAAAATGGACATTTGTTTTGTGGAAGGCTCGGTAGTCACCAAAGAAAACCAAAAAATCATCAAAGAAATCAGAAAACAGTCAGATATTTTAGTGGCTTTAGGCAACTGCGCCAGCATGGGCGGCATTCATCAGATTAAAAATTATCATCAGCCCCAAAAAATGATTCAGGAAGTCTATTTTCATTCCAATAAAATTGATAACCCGGAAATTTTAGATTTAGAAAAAATCGTTAAAGTCGATTACACCATTCCCGGCTGCCCCATTAATAATCTTGAATTTTTAAAATTAGTTTACAGCTTATTGCAAAGCATTGATTTTAAAATTAGCCCGAGGCCGGTCTGCGAAGAATGCCAGCTTAGGGGTTATGATTGCGTTTTAATGCCAGACCCTAAAACAGGCAAAAAAGGACAGATGTGCTTCGGGCCCATAATTCAGGGCGGCTGTGAAGCTGTTTGCTTAAAATCAAATATGCCCTGCCAGGGCTGCCGCGGGCTTTATAAGGGAGCGCAGGTTAATAATCATCTTAAGCATTTAGAAGAAATTGGCTACAGCAGGCAGGAGATTAATCATCAATTGGAGATTTATGGGCTAAGGAACGATGTTGAAGAGTTTATAAATTCTAAATAGATTATAATTTTCAGCTCGGGCAGGCGACATTCCGGAATGTCGCTTACACGGTTATCATCATAGTTTATGAGAAGCATTAATAATAAAATTATATTTCTAGGCACTGGCGGCGGCGGCAGCATGGTCTGTCTGCAAAAATGCTCTACGGCCGGCTTTTGGGCCAATGTTGAGGGAGTTAATTTATATTTTGACCCGGGCCCGGGCGCTGTCTGGCATATCAGGCAACATGGTTTAATACCGGATGATTTGCAGGGCATTCTGGTTACCCATAAGCATGTTGACCATACAGCCGATTTAAATGCCTTAATCGAGGCGGTGCATTATCAGATGACCAGAGGCGGCTGGAATTTTAAGGATTACCAAGTATTAGTGCCGGCTGATGTTTATCAAGAAGGTTATATCACCAAACATCATCAGAAGATGCCGGGGAAAATCATCAAGGTTCAGCCCAAACAAGAATATTTTTTAAAGCATCTTAAAATTAAGACTACCAAGAAATTAGTTGAAAAACCTTATTATAAAAATAAGCTTGATGAATTCGGCTATCAGGTCAGCGGTAAAAAATACCGGTTCACTTATCTGCCCGAAACTTTTTATAAAAAAGGATTATTTACCGACCTGGCATCAGAGTTAATTATTTTAAACGCCATGAAACCAACGGGCGACTATTATCAACAGACCAAGAAAATTATTAAAGAAATTTCTCCCCAATTAGTATTGCTTAGGCACTGGGTCAAAAAGTCATTGGAGTATGGCATAAAAAAAATGGCCAGAAAGCTGGCCAAAGACACCAAAGTCAGAATAATCGCTTTAGCCGACGGCGATGTGTTTGATTTAACCACCAAGAAAATTTCTAAAAAATGAAACTTAAAGATATTATTAATTAGCCGGGAGCTTTTATACTCAAGTGCTTAAATAATTCCGTATAATGCCCCGAAGCTTTACTTTAAAAAATCCTCTGATATTAAAGTAAAAAATTCACTTTAATAAATTAGATAAATTCGGAATTATAAAAGCGAAGGGGTATAAAAACTAAAATTATTATGAATAAAGAACAATCGTCAGAAATAGATAGATTAGAAACAAAATATCGCAATCTTTTACAGATAGCTTTAATGAATAGAATTTTAGGCGATAATTCAACCGAAGAACAGCGGGACGAATGGATGTTGGCAAACGCCGAGAAGATAAGCGGTATAATTGATGGTGACAGTGAAAAATCTCAAGAAATCAGAGAACTGGCCAGGCAAGGAAGATATGATAAAGCGGCTGATTTGCTTAAAGAATTAATTAATAATCACGAATAAACACGAACGACCCTTTGACTCACTTCGCTCGCTCAGGGCGGGCGCGAACCAACATAAACTTACCACGCCTGCCCGCCTATGGAGGAAACCACTAACAATTAAAGTCAGCGGTCAGTGGTTTGTCAGTGAAAGTCAGTGTCGTCAGCGAAAATATGAATAAACTTAAAGCCAAAGAGAAAATCATTATTATGTTAAAGTGATATATAAAAAATTGATATGATTTTATGCCAAGAAAAATAAATTACGACAACTGGTCCAAAGAAGAATTGATAAAAGAGCTTCGCCGTATCAAAGAAACGAAATACGGCCTTGTTTGGCATAGGGATTTGCCGGAAGAAAAAATTGATATTCTCATCAATCCCGACGCGCGCACGCCAAGCGAAATGTTTCCCAATGAAATGAAGGGCAAACCATTTCCGATTTTAAAAGAAACAAAAGGAAAAGAAATAAACGGCGATAAAAACAAACCGGTAAATTTACTAATTGAAGGCGACAACTATCACTCGCTTGCAGTTTTGAATTTTACGCACGAAGAAGCAATTGATTTGATTTACATTGATCCACCATATAACACCGGAAATAACGATTTTACCTACAACGATAAGATTAAAAGTAATTATGTTCAGAAAGATGACCCATTTAGACATAGCAAATGGCTTGCCTTTATGGAAAAACGTTTGAAGTTAGCAAAAAAGTTACTCAAGCCTACTGGATTACTTTTTATGAGCATTGACGACAACGAAGTTGCCCAATTAAGACTACTTTGTGATGAGATTTTTGAAGAAAAGAATTTTGTTGCAACATTGCCCACCATAATGAATTTGAAAGGCAACCAAGACCAATTTGGGTTTGCCGGAACACACGAATATACATTGGTTTACGCCAAAGATATAACACAAGCAAAAATTGGCCAGTTTTTACTAAACGAAGATGATATAGATGAACTCTGGGAAGAAGATCAGGAAGGATTTTTTAAGAAAGGTGCGAATCTCAAAGCAACTGGTGTAAATGCTCCGCGAAACAAAAGACCAAATTTATTTTTCCCAATCTTCTTTATCAAAAATGGTGATTTCTATGTGACGAATGATGATAAGGCCAAAAACAAAGATGATATAAAGGTTTTGCCAATAACCGATAGCAAAGAAATGTCATGGCGTTGGAGCAAAGATAAAATTCGCAATGAAAAGAACAATCTTATTATTGAAAAAAATAATGGGACAATATCAATCTACAAAAAGCAACGCCCCGCTCTCGGTGATTTGCCGTCAAAGAAACCCAAAACGATTTTTTATAAGCCGGAATATAGTAGTGGTAATGGCACTGCTCAACTAAAAGAAATTTTTGGCGAAAAAGTATTCAACAATCCGAAACCAATTGATTTGATTAAGGATTTTGTAATCCTTGCTTCCCCTAATAATGGTATCGTCTTAGATTTTATGGCTGGCTCTGGCACAACTGGCCATGCGGTTTCAGCACTCAACAAAGAAGACGACGGTAATCGGCAGTTTATTCTTTGCACCAATAACGAAAACAACATCTGTACTGATGTTTGCTACCCGCGCCTCAAGAAAGTTATCAAGGGCTATAAAAGCACCAAGGGTGAAAATGTCGCCGGACTTGGCGGCAGCCTAAAATACTATGTTTGTGATTTTGTGGAAGCCGAGCCGACAGATAAGAATAAGCGCAAACTTGTAAGCGAATCAACGGAAATGCTTTGTATCCGCGAAAACGCCTTTGAATTAGTGCGGGACGAAAGCGATTTTAAGATTTTTAAGAACAGTGACAAATATCTCGGTATTGTTTATTATGAGGAAGCCATTAACGACTTTAAGAAAGCGATTAAAAAAATCAAAGGATATTTCAACACTTATGTTTTTTCGCTTGGCGACGATCCACATGAAAAACAATTTGCTGATGTAAAAGGTAAGGTTACGCTTTGTGCCATTCCCGAAGTAATTTTAAAAGTTTATCGGGAGATTTTTAAATAATATAATTCATTTATGAAACAAGTAGAATTAGAAATATTGGTAAAAGAACTATCGAAACTACCCAATGAAACTGAATGGGTTGAATTCAAGCATAACAATTTTAATCCTGATGAAATTGGACGTGATATTTCTGCGCTATCAAATGGCGCAGCTCTTCATGAGAAAGAGCGTGCTTATATTATATTTGGCATTGATGATAAAACTCATAATATTATTGGAACGACATTTAAACCGAGGATGACAAAGAAAGGTAATGAAGAGTTAGAATCATGGTTATCTTATAAGTTAGAGCCACGAATTAATTTTTTTATTTTTGAATTTGAATATCAAACAAAACCGGTTGTTATTTTTGAAATATGTGCGACATTTGATCGCCCTGTGACTTTTGATAATAAAGCTTATATTCGCGTTGGTAGTTATACAAAACCATTAAAAAGTTACCCTGAAAAGGAGCGTCGTATTTGGAATAATCCTCTACATCGCTCTTTTGAGCGGGAAGTTGCCATGTTGCGGACAACTGCTGATAATGTATTAGTTTTATTAGATTATCCTTCATATTTTGAATTAACTAAACAACCTTTACCAAATAGCCGCGATGTAATCTTGGAAAAATTGGAGCAAGATAAGTTAATAGAAAAGGAACAAGGAGGCCTTTATTCAATAAAAAATCTTGGCGCTTTGCTTTTTGCAAAAAATTTACAGGAATTTGATACTTTACGTAATAATTCGGTGCGAGTTATTGAATATGCTGGCGATGATAGAACGCAAACTATAAGGGAACAAGAGGGACATATGGGTTACGCGCCAGCTTTTCAAAAGCTTATTGTTTATATTAACAGTAAGCTTCCGTCTAACGAGATGATTCAAGATGCACTGAGGGTCGAAAAGAAAATGTATCCTGAAATTGCTATACGAGAATTACTCGCTAATGCGTTGATTCATCAAGATTTTCTTGAACATGGGAATGGTCCAATGATTGAAGTATTTAAGAATCGATTAGAGATTACTAATAAGGGTATTCCACTAATTAGCACCGATCGATTTATTGATAGTGCTCCACAGGCACGAAATGAAAAGACAGCATCTTTTATGCGCCGAATTGGTATTTGCGAGCAAAGAGGTAGCGGTATCGATAAGGTTATTAATTCCATTGAGGTATATCAGTTGCCAGCACCAGATTTTATAGTAGCCGACAAATCCACTAAGGCAATCCTCTATGCACCAAGAAAATTAACTAAAATGAGTAAGAAAGATAAAATTCGTGCTTGTTATCAACATTGTTGCATAAAATATGTTGCCAGTAATTTCATGGATAACTCAAGTTTGCGTAAACGTTTTAATATTAAAGATAGTAATTATCCAGCAGCTTCAAAAATTATTAAAGATACCATAGAGACTTCTCTTATTAAACTTTTAGATACCGGGCCTAGACATTCACGAAAATTTGCAAAATATGTGCCATTTTGGGCATAGTCTTTATGTAATCGTTATGAGAATTTTGTTATAGTTTTAATTAAAAAACATCTATTTAAAAGGGATTTTTATGTAACTAGAATAAGTGATATGTGGATTGAATTCAAAAATTATCAAGAAAAAGCCATTGTGAAGTTGAAGCAGGAAGTCAACGATTTTTTGGATGCGGAAGGAAACAAAATCTGCATTTTCAAGTCGCCGACTGGCTCTGGCAAAACGCTGATGATGGCGGAATTTTTGAAGCGGCTGATTGATTCACGCATTGACGGCAAAGAGTTTTCGTTTATCTGGATCGCCGTTAATAAACTGCACGACCAAAGCCGTAATAGTTTAAAAAAATATTACGACCAGTTTGGTGTTGGCCTTAAGTGTTCCTATTTTGAGGACTTAGACGAAAGAAAAATCAGCGAAAATGAGATTTTGTTTTTGAATTGGGCAAGTATTAACAAAAAAGGCAATATTTATGTCCGTGAGAACGAGCGGGATAATAATCTTTCTAATATTGTCGCCCGAACAAAAGATGATGGCCGGATTATTATTCTCATTATTGACGAAAGCCATCGCAATGCTGAAACAGAAAAATCTAAAGAGCTGATTGAGGATATCGGTCCAAAGATAACAATAGAGGTTTCTGCTACGCCGCAACTTAAAGGCGTATTCCGCGGCGTGGAAGTAGAACTGAAAGATGTCAAAGACGAGGGAATGATCAAGAAAGAAATTGTTATCAACCCCGGATTTGAAAGTTACAAACTGGACAAGAAACTTGCGGATAAGACGGCAGATGAAATTGTGGTAGAGGCAGGTTTGAAAAAGCGCGCGGAACTCGCCAAATTATACGAGGCGGTAGGGTCAAATGTGAATCCGCTCATGCTTATACAAATACCAGATACGCGCCAGGGAATGATTGATAAAAAAGACGCGGTGGTGCAGTTGCTTGGTAAATACGGCATTACCACGGAAAACGGACGGCTGGCGATTTATCTTTCTGATAAAGATAGCAAAATCAACCTTGAAAACATTGAAAAAAATGAAAACGAGGTTGAAGTAATGATTTTCAAACAGGCCATTGCTGTTGGTTGGGATTGTCCGCGCGCTGCGATTTTAGTTTTGTTCCGCGAATGGAAAAGCATGATATTTTCCATTCAGACAATTGGGCGCATTATGCGTATGCCCGAACACGAACATTACAAAAATACTGAATTAAATCTTGGTTATGTTTATACCAGTTTGAGCAATATCGGCATTGCCGAGGATATTGCCAAAGAATACATAACGGTTTTTGAGGGAAAACGATGCGTGGACTACAAAGATATTAATCTAACTTCATATCACTCCAAACGGTTCCGCGAAGAAACCCGTTTGTCATCGGATTTCGTGCCGATTTTCTTTCAAGCGGCTGATGAACTTAAACTTAAAGACCGGATTTCGCTCAAACATAGCATTGTGGATACTAGACTTATCGCAAGCGGCAAAATTTATGATGTAGATAAAGAAACGAAAAGCATTGAAAAGAAAGGCACATTAGATATTCCAAAAAATGAAGTTGAGCTGCAAAACGCATTCGATTCTTTTGCAAGAGAAAACCTTGCGCCATTTGCGCCGGAAAAACGTTCTATAAAAAGAATTAACGATTCAATCTATAAATTTTTTGGCGCGGCGCGAGACGAGGATCGATGGCCTGAAATTCAAGCTATTGTTTTGGCTGAAGAAAACCGTCAAGCCATGATTGATGTTATCAATCAGGCAAAAGAGCTTTATCAGGAAGTTGTTGGCAAGGGAAAGCATAAAGTAATACAGAACGATGAGCCATGGAACGTGCCACCAACGATCAATTATAATCTGACCTTTGTTAAAAAAGATTATAAGCGGTCAATTATTCAGCCTTATTACGCCAAAACAAAGGGCACAAATAATCTCTCACTTTTTGAAGAAGATAGTGCTGTCGAGATTGCGTTTATTGAATATCTGGAAAAAGCTAAACAAGTAAAATGGTGGTTTAAGAATGGCCGACAGGATGGTTCGTATTTTGCCGTGCCGTATGTTGAAAATGGACAAGAAAAGCCGTTTTATCTTGATTTTGTGGCGATGCTCAATGATGGACGGATTAGCTTGTTTGATACAAAGGGCGGTATTTACGCCAGGACCGCAAAAGAGCGCGCCGAAGGATTAGCAGAATACATTGCGATGGAAAACAAAAAAGGCAAAAAGTTGTTTGGCGGCATTGTTTTAAAAGATAAAAATAGTTGGCGATATAACGATAGTAAAAAGTATTCTTATGATCCAAACAATCTTAAGGATTGGAAATTTTTGGATTTGGGATAAGGTATAAATATTCAGATAAACTTATTAATTGACCCAAAAGTTTATAAGTTGTTTAGAAATCTAAAATACGATTAAAGAAGCTGACTAGATAATTTTTAAAAATAATTAGATGTTTTATGAGCTGTATGGTTTGACAGAGGAGGAGATAAAAATAGTGGAAGAGAATTAATAGTTATGAAGAAAAATAATCAACAATCAAAAATAGTTATTTATCAAACCGAAGATGGACAGGCGGAAGTCAATGTGTATTTTCAGGACGAGACAGTTTGGCTTACGC
>JAHISB010000020.1 GCA_018818425.1 Patescibacteria group bacterium | reverse complement strand
TTTACATTTTCCGACAAATTGTCGGAATAGTATTTTGATTGGCCAAAGGCGACTTGAAGCATAAACAAACCTTGCGGAGTTGGCTCAAACCAAAATGTGGGAAAGCGCAAAGAAACGATCTTGCCGATGTCTATGCTGTAAATTATTTGTCCGCCGTCAACGGAATTTCTTGCCAAGCGGTCGGGATGCCAAGCAATCAAGCCGATTGGCTCCTTGCTCTCGTGAACTTTGCTCATCATTTGGTTAAAAATTTCTCGGCCGGGTTTCTTTGCGCTTTTTGACTCAATAAAAGTTTCGGCAATTTCGATATTTTCCCGCTTGCCAAATTCCGCCAACTCCGCCAGTTGCGCTTCAATACTCATTACTTGTCTTTCTTCGTCTTCCGTTGATTTACGAGCGTAGAGAAAAAATTTTGTTTTCATAGTGTTTGCCCCTTAATTTATAATGTCGCCTTTGGCCATTGCGCCTACGGCGCAAAAGCGCGGGATTGAAAAACTTGCTTTGTATTTTTGCCTTTGGCAAAAACGAAAAAAATTGGATACCCCGCACTTGCGGGGTGAATTGCTTCGCAATTCCGAACCGCCGTTTGCTTTCCCGAAAAACTGAATTTGAATTTGTCCGCCCCTTTGATTTAATTCCGAAATATACGGAAAAATGCGAGCGTAGCCCCGCCGAAGGCGGGGCGAGCGAGCAAACTCTTTCCTCTGAAAATTTAAAATGTCTGAATTGGTCGGAGTGGGCGGACTTGAACCGCCGGCCTCATCGTCCCGAACGATGCGCGCTACCAACTGCGCCACACTCCGCTTTTATTATACAACTCTTTTATTATTATATTATTCTAATGACAGATTAGTGAAAAAGCTGCCTGTCTCGAGCGAAGTCGAGAGGCCTGTCTCGAGCGAAGTCGAGAGGCCTGTCTCGAGCGAAGTCGAGAGGCCTGTCTCGAGCGAAGTCGAGAGGCCTGTCTCGAGCGAAGTCGAGAGGCCTGTCTCGAGCGAAGTCGAGAGGCGCCACACTCCGCATTCATAATATATAACAAAAACAAGAATTAGACAAATTAAAAGAAAGCTAAGCGATGACGCTCAACTTTCTTAGAATATTAATATTATCTATTATTCTTCAAACCAAATATCTTTCACGGCGTTTTTTAGCGACGAAACATCGATATATTCAGCCAGCTGGGCTTGCCAGTCTTCGCTTGCCATATTAACCATCGGCTCTATGCCATGGCTTTCTATGGGCTGGCTGTTGTCGCCGATAGTAACATGGTGGACCAAAAGAATGGAGTAAGTTTCGTCGGGCGTAATCTGGTTTTCTAAGGGGAAAACTTTTTCAATGGTGCCCCAGCCCTTGGTAGTGGTTCCGACCAGCGTGCCTATGTTATATTTTTTTAGAGTAAAAATCATAACTTCGGCCGAGGACTGGGTGTCTTGATCGGCTAAAATAACTATCTCTTTATATCTCGCTAAACTGTTTAATTTATTAGCCGTTGTTTTGAAGGGGGCATATTGGCCCTGCTGGTACCATTCGTAAGCATATTGATTGCTGCCGATAAACAGCCCTAAAAAGTTAGGCAGGATATCAAAAGAACCGCCGACATTGCCTCTAAAGTCCAAAATCAGCTTGTCAAGACTGTTATTGGCCTCTTCATCAATTTTATTCATCTCTTTTTGAAAATCATCAAAGGTCAAGGGAGAAAGTTGTTTAATTTTAAGATGGAGAATAGTGGAGCCGATAAAATTTGCATAAACAGTTGATTCTATGCCTTGCTCGTCGTACTTTAGGCGGTCGTCTGGATTTAATAAAGTCTCTTGGGCGCGATTAACTAAAGCTAATTTTTGTTGAGCTTCTTCTTTAGCTTCCGCTGTTTGGCTTTCATCCTCAATAAGTTGATTTAGTTCTTTATTTTGCTGTTCAATAGTTTGAGTAATTTCCTTTGCCGAAGCTGAAGCGCTGACCCCCAAAGCATCGTATAAGTTGGCGGCAGGGTCGATATTGTAAACTCTATTGGTCAGTTCTTGCTGGCCGCGGGTAGTGTAAAGCTTGCTTCTGCTAAAAGGCGTTAAGTTGTTAATAACTATAGCAGCCAACCTTTCGCTATAATATTTTTTTTGATCATCTTCTAAATTATTAACTATATAAGTAACCATTTCCTTAAGGCCGCCTTTATCTTCCGAAGCAATGGTTTCAGGAATTTGGATTTCTGGCATTTCTTCTTTTATTTTTTCTGTTCCTAGTTTATAAAGTTTAAATAGATTTTCATCAATCAGAACATCCCAGAAATTTTTTTGAATAACATCGTAAGTTTCGGCTATAAATTCAGCATACTTATTTTTTTCTGCTGTTTGAGCTGATTCAGTATTGGTATTAGAGTTTGTGGTTTGACTGCGATTGGCTAAAAACACTATTCCTCCCACCATAATAATCACTACGATTATTATGGTTATTATAGGCAGGATTTTTATACCTGCGGATTTATCGGCTTGGGCCGGCTGGGCGCCATCATTTTCCGATTGTTGGTTTGGCATCATATTTTTTTAGGTTAATTATCTTAAAGGGCGTTAAAATTTTAACATATAATATTAAAAATGCAAGTCAAATATTCTTTGCTTTATTTGAAAAAACTTAATTTTTTAAAATAATGGTTAAGTATGGCTTAAAATACGGTCAGAAAGAGGAAAATTGCTTTAATATTGAGCAGAGAGAAAAGTGAGGCAAAGAACCTTTTAAGATAAAATTTCGCTAACTATAGCGTAATTTTTAAGGGAAAATAAATTAATTAGGAGGTTAAAGTGGATAAAAATGAATAAAAAAGGTTAATTTTTCTGGTTTTTTCTTAGAAATTTGCTATAATGTATACAACTTTTAAAAGATATCCACAAGCCAAAATTCACTCCGTGAAATTTAGGCTTGCAGGCACAAGAATAATTCTACTCGATAATTAATCATTAAGATAATAAAACTATGGCAAAACTTACTAAATCTCAACTTCTGGAGAAGTTAGCTACTACTTCTGGCATGAGCAAAAAAGATGTAGCTAATTTTTTAGACGTGCTGGCAAACACCGCTTATAATGAAGTGAAGAATAATGGTGAATTTTCTATGCCAGGCATCGGCAAGCTTGTTAAAAAGCACCGAGCAGCCAGACAAGGCCGCAACCCGGCCACCGGAGCAACTATTCAGATCCCGGCCAAGACCGTGGTTAAATTCAGAGTGTCAAAGTCGGCCAAAGACGCTATTTTATAAGAATCTATTAGATTTTTTAGCCATAGCCCTCAGCCAGACTGAGGGTTTTTGGTATTTAAGAATTGTCAAAAACTAATAAAAGTATTATAATAATTTACAATCCACCTATATTTATGGGAAGAATAATTAAAATCATTTTAATCTCAATAATCCTTTTTTCTTTTGTTGCTCCGACTGTTCAAGCAGCCGATGAAGTAAAGGTATATTTTTTTTATGGCGACGGCTGTCCTCATTGCGCCAGCGAAGAGCAATATCTTAATAAACTGAAAATAGAATATCCTGGATTAGAAATTAAATCATTCGAGATTTGGCACAATAAAGCAAATTTGAATCTCTTAAAAAAAATAGGAGAAGAAATGAATGTTGATGTTTCGGGCATCCCTTTCACTATTATCGGTGAAAAAACTTTCAGCGGTTACTTAAACGAACAGACCACAGGTAAAGAGATTGAACTCCAGGTTGAACGCTGCCTTGCCCTTAACTGTCCAGATCCAGTGGGCGATGTCATCAGCAATCAGCAGCAAGAAAATAATCAAAAAGAGACCGGTAGCAATAATGATTCGTTAGAAAAACTATCCTTGCCTATTTTTGGAGAAGTGGAGCTTAAGAATATTTCACTGCCAATTCTTACCATCATGATCGGCGCTTTAGACGGCTTTAACCCCTGCGCTATGTGGGTGCTGTTGTTTTTAATAAGCCTGCTTTTGAATATGGGGGACCGCCGTCGGATGTGGATCTTAGGCGGGGCTTTTATTTTAGCTTCGGGCGCGGTTTATTTTATGTTTATGGCGGCTTGGCTGAATATTCTGCTGTTTTTAGGATTTATCATCTGGATTAGGGTATTAATAGGATTGGTTGCTTTGGGCAGCGGTATTTATAACTTAAAAGAATATAAAAAGAATAAGGATGCAGCCTGTAAAGTAATCAAGCCGGAAAAACGCCAGCGAACTTTTGCAAAACTTAAAGCCATTACTCAAAATAAAAAATTTATTATAGCTCTTTTTGGCATTATTCTTTTGGCCGTCGCCGTTAATTTAGTGGAGCTGGTTTGTTCAGCCGGCTTTCCCGCTGTCTATACTCACATCTTGACCTTAAGCGATTTATCACCGCTTAGCTATTATCTTTACATCTTCTTATATATTTTTATTTTTATGCTGGACGATATGCTGGTTTTTGTTATTGCTATGATTACTTTAAGAGCCACAGGCATTACTGCTAAATATACAAGATTCTCTTATTTAATCGGCGGGATTTTAATGATTGTTCTGGGTCTGTTATTGTTGCTTAAGCCGGGGTGGTTGATGTTTGGGTAAAAAAAATAAAAGTAGCGACGCAAAATTTTGCGTCGCTACTTTTATTTTGTTATAATCGTCAGCTTTTTAGGAATAATTTCAATTTCAATCTTGCTGGCTTTAATAGTTTCGCCGTCAATTTGCACCATTTTTTCTTCAGCTGAACTGAATTCAACTGAAATTTTTTTACCTTTGGCTTTAAAAAGAAAGGGGAATCTTCGCTTGCCGAAAAAGAAAGAGCAGACCACAATCAAAAAATCAAAGATGGTTTTATTTTTGCTGATTAAAATTTCCAGCTGGCCGTCGGATAAATCGATTGGCGTTCTGGGCCGAAGTTTAAAAACACTAAAGGCATTGGCAATTACCATAGTGTTGCCTTTTATGTGATGAGGCCGGCCGTCTATGGTAAACTTAAAATCGGCGCTGTAAATTTTCAGCTGTTTTAAAAAATTCAGCGCATAAGCCCAAAAGCCAAGATGGATTTTTAAGCTCCTGTGAGTATTGAAAATAATTTTTTGAAAGTAACCGATAGCTACGGCAATGATAAAATATTCACTATTATTTAACAGTCCTACGTCTATTCTAGTTTTTCGGCCCCAGCAGGCAGTTTTGACGGCTTTAACATGATTCGCTGGAATATTTAAACTGGAAGCTAAAACATTGGCCGAGCCGGCCGGAATAATGCCCAGTGGAATATCCAAATTATTATTCAGCAGATAGTCAGCCGCAATTTTAACGGTGCCGTCACCGCCAATAATAATGATTCTGTCGTATTCTTTAAAATGCAGTTTAGCCAGCTGATTTCTAAAATCAGCAGCAGTTTCCAGCCAATCATATGCGGTATTCGGCAGGCATTTTTTAAAGTATTGCAAAAAATAGCTTTGATAGTTTTTTCTATATTTTCTTCCGGCAAGAGGGTTGAAAACAATGAGAATTTTATTCATGAATTTTTACTACTAATTACGAATCTATTACCAATATACTAATCTACGAATTTACGAATCGATTACTAATATCGGACAAAGGCCGATCAGCCTCTGGCTGATACTAATTTGCTGATTTTGATTACAACCTTTTATTCGTACAGATTCGTAATTAGTAGAGGATTATCCTGAATAGCTCAATTATAGTTTATTTTGATAAAATTAAAAAGGCCGGGCAACGCGCCCGGCCCATAGAATTTGTATATATTTAATCCATCATGCCGTTGCGCTGGTAATTGGGAGCTTCGTGGGTAATGGCAATATCGTGCGGGTGCGATTCTTTTAAGGCATTATCGGAAATCTGGACAAATTCAGCTTTTTGCTGAAGTTCCTTAATAGTTTTAGCGCCTATGTATCCCATGCCGGAACGCAAGCCGCCAATCAATTGATAAACATGGTCGGAAAGCCGGCCTTTATATAAAGTTTGGCCGACAATGCCTTCAGGCACCAGTTTGCTGGAGTCAACAATTTCTTTTTGACCGTAGCGGTCTTTGGCGCCCTGCGCCATAGCTTCTAAAGAACCCATTCCGCGATAGACTTTATACATCCGGCCGTTAAAGTAGGTAACTTCGCCCGGACTTTCTTCGGTGGCGGCAAACAGCTTGCCGATCATCACGCTGTCGGCGCCGGCTGCTAAAGCTTTAACAATATCGCCGGAATATTTAATGCCGCCGTCGGCAATCAATGGAACGTTTTTACTGCCGCGCCCTTTGACAGCGTTGAAGATGGCTGTAATTTGGGGCACGCCCACGCCCGAAACAATTCTGGTGGTGCAAATAGAGCCGGGCCCTATGCCCACCTTGACAGCATCAGCGCCGGCCTCAATCAGGGCCTTGCAGCCGTTTTCGGTGGCAACATTGCCGGCAATTACATCAATATCTTTAAAAGCCCTGTCGGCCTTAAGAGTTTTTAGGGTTTCAATAACATTTTTAGTATGGCCGTGGGCAGTATCAATAACCAAAACATCAACTTCTTTTTCGGCCATGAGCCGGGCTCTTAAGACAGCGTCTGGACCAATGCTAATGGCGCCGCCAACCCTCAAACGACCCTGAGCATCTTTAGAAGCCTGGGGAAAATGGAGATTTTTTTCCAAGTCGCTGCGGGTGAACATGCCTTTAAGACAGCCCTTTTTGTCGGTAATCAGCAGAACCGGCACCCTTTGCTGTTTAATAATTTGATGAGCTTTAGTTAAAGTGGTGCCCGCCGGCGCAGTAATGATTTCTTTTAAACCTTTCATTAATTTTTTAATGGGCAGTTTTTCATCCTCGGGCCAGAAATAGTCGAATTTAGTGATTAAGCCGACCAGTTTGCCCTTTTTGTCGGTGATGGGAATGTTTTTATAGCCCTTGTCCATGCGGATTTTAACCACTTCCTTAATTTTACGCTCGGGCGTTAAGGTTACCGGGTCTTCGATAAAACTATTTCTAGAACGTTTGACTTTGGCCACTTCTTCCGCTTGATTTTTAGGCGAGAGATTTTTATGAATAATACCGATACCGCCTTCTAAAGCCAGAGCAATGGCCATGCGGCTCTCGGTAACCGTATCCATCGGCGCGCTAAGTAGAGGAATATTCAGCTCGATTCTCGCGGACAGCCGGGTTTTAACATTGGCTTGTTTAGGGGTAATTTCCGACTTTTGCGGCAACAATAAAATATCGTCAAAAGTAATGCCTTTGGTTAATTCTTGTGATTTCATAAGAAGTTATATATAATGGGTGTATTATATACTGAATTTCTATTTTTATCAAGGAAATGGTACAATTAACATCTTAAAATGACAAAACAACCCCAACAAATCGCTATACTGGACTTCGATTCTTAACATTTTATTTATATTCAATAAACAAAATTTAAATATTAAAAAGTAATTTTTTAAAAGACATTATGAAAAAAATCTTTTTATTTATTTTTTTGACATTATTACTAACTGGTTGTTCTTTAGGTCAATCTACCGTGGATTGGAGAGTAAAAATGGTGCCGAAAAATTTTGAAATGGTTAAGGTTAACAATGATGAGTTAAGATTTAAATTTAATTCTGGTGGATTAAATATTTATGTTCTATCAGCCAATAAATGGAATGATGGCCAGCAAATTACCATAGTTGAAAGCAAGGAAGATATTCAACAAAGTGATTGTTTTAGAGGAACATCAATTGCGCCAGAGATTGCTAATAATTATGTAACAGAAGATATAAATTATTTTTATTGTAAAAATAGGACATTAAGATATAATATTTCATCGGATAAAAGGTTTGGTATCCAACATTTGATATTGAAGGAAACAGAAAAACCGGATACTTTTGAAGTGGTGAATTATGAATTTTACCAAGAAGAATAACAAATAGCATTTTAATATTACAAATGACAAAACAACCCCAACAAATTGCCATTTTGGATTTTGGTTCCCAGTATACCCACCTGATTGCCCGCCGCTTCCGTCAGCTGGGCGCGCTGGCCAAAATTTATCCGCCGAATTTTAATGTTGCGGAAATTGAGAATCTGATCGGCATCATTTTATCCGGCGGTCCGCAGAACATTTCCGAAGACGATGAGCTGAAATGCGATCCCCAAATTTTTAAATTGGGAATTCCAATTTTGGGAATCTGTTACGGCCATCAGCTGGTAGCGCATCTTTTAGGCGGGAAAGTTGTCGGCGGCGAAATGAAGGAATACGGCCTGGCCAATCTACAAGCCGGCCGGTCGGCATTGTTTGAAGGTTTGGCCGGCGGCGAGGTGGTCTGGATGAGCCACGGCGACAAGGTGGAAACGGCGCCTAACGGTTTTAAAGTAATCGGCGCTACGGAAAATTGCCCCATTGCGGCCATAGCCGATGAATCCAGAAAAATTTACAGCATTCAATTTCATCCGGAAGTCACCCATACCGTTTGCGGCATGAAAATTTTGGAAAATTTCGCTTTTAAAATCTGTCAGGCAGCCAGCGATTGGCAAGTTAAGGATTTTAAAGATCAATTGATTAAAAAACTCAAAGAACAGGCCGGCGGCAAAAAAGTTTTTTTGCTGGTCAGCGGCGGAGTTGATTCTACCGTCTGCTTTGCTTTATTGGAAAAGTCCTTGGGCCCTGCCAATGTTTATGGTTTGCACGTTGACACCGGTTTTATGAGAAAAAACGAAGTGGAGCAGGTTAAAGGCACTTTGGCTCAAGCCGGCTTTGCCAATCTTCATATAAAAGACGCTTCAGCCATTTTTTTAAGCAAATTGAAGGGCATTGTTGATCCCGAAGAAAAGCGCAAAATCATCGGCCAACTTTTTTTGGATATCCAGGAACAGGTTATGGCCGAGCTGGATATGAATCCCAAAGATTGGCTGCTGGCCCAGGGGACAATTTATCCCGATACTATAGAAACCGGCGGCACCAGGCACGCGGCTGTTATTAAAACCCATCATAATCGCGTAGCCAGAGCTCAAGAACTGATTAAGCAGGGCCGGGTTATTGAACCGATTAAAGATTTATATAAAGATGAAGTGAGGGAACTGGGCGAAGCTTTGGGCCTTTCGGAAAAAATTATCTGGCGCCAGCCGTTTCCCGGACCGGGCTTGGCCATCAGGGCGCTATGCCACCAAGGCAGATCCACTATAACTAATAGCCAGATTACAAAAATCAACAGCAAACTCTCAACCGTTTTTGAACAGATAAGAATAACTGCTGGTTTGCCAGAAAAATCACAGATACAGATTTTGCCAATCAGAAGCGTGGGAGTGCAAGGGGATTTGAGGTCGTATGCGCACCCGGCTATATTAGAAGCTCCAAAAAACAATCCCCGAGCAAGTCGGGGACAAGATACAAACAAATCACAAATTCCAAATCATAACTTTCAAAGTATTAATTGGTTGGCGATTGAAAGATTGAGTCCGCAGATTACCAATGCGGTCAAAGAAGTCAATCGGGTATTGTTGCGGGCAGACAGTCAAAAATCAAAAATCGAAAAAGGCAAATTAATTGATGCCACGATAACCAAAAATCGATTGGATTTGTTGCGGGAGATTGATGCGATTGTCAACGAAGAAGTTTTCAAGGCAAAACTGGAGCGGGACATTTGGCAGTTTCCGGTAGTTTTAATTCCTTTCGGTGTTAACGGAAAAGAGAGCGTGGTTTTGCGTCCCATATCATCACTTGAAGCCATGACGGCAAAGTTTTATCCGTTGCCGGATGAAGTTCTAGAATCAATTATTAGTCAGATTGAACAACTAGGCGAGACATCGTATATATTTTATGATGTAACCAATAAGCCGCCGGGGACGATTGAGTGGGAATAATACTAGGGGCTAAGGAGATCAGGAGGCTAGGAGATTTGAAGTTCACTGATAATAGGTTGTAGGTTGTAGGGAGTAGATTGTTTGATTAATAGATTAATAGGATAATCGGTAATTAATCCCGGTAGAGGAACCTTTATGGTTTCGATTGGGATAACATAGAATCAATAAATGCGAACCATAAAGGTTCGCTTACCGGAGTTGGAGGTTAGTCGCGATTGTTGATGGCGAACCATAAAGGTTCGCTTACCGAGTCAAGTTGAGTCAAGCTGGATTCAAGCTCCTAACGCAATTTTGTGACCAGTAGTTAGTTCGTAAAAATGTTCAGATGGAGTGTAAAATCCTAAAGCTTTTCTGGGCCTAGAATTTAGCCTTCTTTCAGCCTCACGGATTGCGGTTATTGGCACGG
>JAHISB010000019.1 GCA_018818425.1 Patescibacteria group bacterium | reverse complement strand
AGTTAATTATGGATAGATTTTATAGCATTTTCGTTGATTCTGATGACGATAGTAGCCTCAGCTACTTGAGGAAGAAGAAGCAAAGAAAATGCATAAAAGATGCCATAAGTAGCCATTGCCCTTATTTCGCGACAAGTCTACTTGGTATTGAGATTATCAATTAATGGTTGTAGGGCATCTTTGAGTATTCTCACGTCTTCTTGTACCGCTTTCCAAACAATATCCAGATCAATATCCCAATATTCATGAGCTAATACATTGCGAAAATCAGTTATTTCTCTCCAAGTCTAGTCATAATATTGTTGGTGTTTTATCCATAAATTTGTTGTAGATCGTTTTGGATATAGGGCTTTAAATACTTGGAAAGTCCGTTTTTGGTAACTAAATCAACTTTACGATCAAACACACTTTCGAACTGCTGTTTAGTGTGAATAAAACTTATCAAGCCAGGTGTTTTTTTAAACTCAACCAGTAAATCAATATCGCTATCTATTCTTTCATCTCCACGAGCTTGAGATCCAAAAAGCGCCAGATAAGAAATACCGGCATCTTGGCAGATTTTGTCTATTTTATTTTGGGACTTTTGAATAATGTTAGTCATACTGCAATTGTATCACTGAAGTAATATTTTCTGAAATTGGAGTAGTTTTCTAGATCTTGTTAGTTAGTTTTCGGCTCAATCGGGGTCGATTTGACTTCGCCGAGAGAAGACCCCGCCTGTGGCGGGGTGCAAACTCCCCTCTTTCGCTTGTCCGCCAGCAGGCGGACTTTACTCAGTCGAGATTTACGAAAAAGTTAGAACCGAATTTCGCAACTGTTAGCCCCGCCTTCGCTTTTAGCTTCGGTGGGCAGGTCGGCCGCCTGCGGCGGCCTCGCTTCCGTTATTTTTTCACGCGCGATTTTCTCGCCCTTCGGGCGAGAAATTACTAATTAGTATATCCAACTAAAACAACCTCAATCGTTCCTATGGTATTGTACTTACTATCCTTACTTGGGGTAAAAATTCCTGTTATAACAACTTTTTTCCCTGGTGCTATTTTCCCTGAAATTAAATCCTGTTGATTAAGTCCTTGCAAGCCATAATACATACCATCTTTGCCCTGTAGTCCAAATGCACATTCCAACGTTTGACCTCCGCCTGTATCCCTATGTGGTAGACAATCAATTTGACCCTCAATTTTTATTTGTTTCTTTTCTACGGCTTGTGTATCGACAATGTTAATGTTGTCAACAAGGATATAATCTTCACATTCGCATATGAGCGCTTGGCAGAAGTTTTCTTGAGCAGGATATTTACCAACAACTTTGACCTTTTTGCCTACGTATTGTTGGTCAGAAAGCATTTTTGTTCCATCAGACTGACTTGGAAGTTTCAGCAGTAACATTTTAGTTTGGTTAACTAAATATGTACCTTCATCAGCAACCAGATATAACCCGTTTGCACAGTAGCTTTTTACCTCTCCAAGTTGTGTTCCAGTTTTAACCGTTCCGGGAAACGATGCTTTACTTACTGGCTTTGTTGAAGATGCTGAAGGGGAGGGGGGAGCAATCTGGTTAGTCTTCCTTAAACCCAGGAAGTTAATACTTATCGTCAAAAGGAGCAGGAAACCCAAAACAGCTGTTGAAATCATCCAGAAATTTAATTTCGGTTTTTCTGGATTTTGAACTGGTTGATTTACAGCATTTTGCCCGACTTGCTGGGTTTTTTGATCGCCAACGTTAATTTGATTTTCCATATGGATCTCTATGAAAAAGTATAGCATATTTTCAAGATTCAAGTATCACCCAGGTTACTTAAATTCGTCTTGTAAATCACTTATCTTTTTTGGTATATTATTATTGAACTCAAGCATACCTTTCGGTCTTTTTAATGGCCGTCCCAGACAAGTCCGAAAGGGTTTGAGTTCAACTGGGGCGGCCATTTGAGATTTATAAAAGTTCTTTAAAATTTTTGCGTTTTCTTTTGAGGTTTTACTCTAAGCAAAACCATTTAGAGCCGACACGTTCGGAAGCGAGGCCGCCGCAGGCGGCCGAGCTAACAGTTGCGAAATTCGGTTCTAACTTTTTCGTAAATCTCGACCAAAAGAGAAGTGTCCGCTTCACGGTAGGAGGCGCTCCGTGCGCCGCCGCCCGCACGGAGCGCCGAGAAGCCCTTTTTATATTCTGCCGAGAGCT
>JAHISB010000018.1 GCA_018818425.1 Patescibacteria group bacterium | reverse complement strand
ATATCAAAGAACAGGAAGCAACAGAAACAAGTTTTGAGCAAGGAGCGTTTTAATTTATAATTAAACTACCCACGATGATTTGGATCGCCTTTGAGGCGACCCCACTCATCAAGCCACCGCCTTTGGCGGGGGTGTCTGACTAACTTATGTATGACCACAAAAAAACCGTAAATTTTGCCCTCGTTGCGGCTCTTTTAGAACCAAGAAAAACGGCCGGATAAGAGGTAGACAATGGCACAAATGCCATTATTGCCGCCACAGATTTTTTTGCAAACCACGAGTCAATGGTTTAATAAAAAACCTCTGGCGCCAATATGTCTGGGAAAGGCAAACTGTCAATCAATTAGCTGGTAAGTATAACCGGAGTGAAAAATGGGCGCGCTATCAGCTTGATAAAGCAAAACCATCCAATAATCCTATTAAGCCCCAGCCAGTCGTCATTGTGGCGGATATGACCTTTATCAGAAGGGCTTTTGGAGTTGCTGTCATTCGCGCCCCGCACCTTAAAAGGAATTTAATCTGGCAGGCGGCGATTAAAGAAACTACTTATGTTTATCATTCACTGCGCTGGCAGTTAGAGAAACAAGGTTTTAAGCTGATTGGCGCGGTAATTGACGGAAAACCAGGCCTAATTAACGCTTTTGGGGATATTCCTGTCCAAATGTGCCAATTCCATCAAATAGCCATAATCACCAGATATTTAACAACCAGACCAAAACTTTTAGCCAGTCAAGAATTAAGAAAATTAACTATGACCTTGTCTCAAATAGATGAATATGATTTTGAATTAGGATTAAAGGCCTGGTATGAAAGGCGGCAATTATTCTTAAAGGAAAAGACCTTGAATCCAGAGACAAAAAGATGGTTTTACACGCATAAACGATTAAGATCAGCTCATCGCAGTTTAAAGAACAATTTAGGTCTATTATTTACCTATCAAAGATACCCTGAACTTAACCTGCCCAATACGACTAATTCTCTTGATGGAACATTTTCCCATTTAAAAAATATGCTAGGAATACATCGCGGACTAAAAGCCAAAAGAAAATTAAAACTCATTGCCGAATTATTACCAAAGTAGCCCTACAAATTTACCATTATACCAATAAAGTCTGTTAATAAGGGGATTATTATTGGCAATCATGCAAGCGTTAACGCAGCCTATACTGACTCCGATAACATTTACTTTTAAAAAACTATGCTCTTTTTTTAATTTTTCAATCTCCATAATAACGGAATCACGTATTTTTTCAAAAGTATTTAGCGTGATTTTCCAATTTGAAGACAAAATTGCTTGAGGGAATTCATATTCAAGAAATGAGCAGCCATGCTTAAATAGTTTTTCCCCAAGAAAAAAATTAAAATAGAAATGCCCCCCAAGGAGGAAGAGTAACAAACAACTCTTCTGAATTTTTTTTATACCAAACTCTCTTTTTTATCAGATTTTCCGCAGGGATTTTTTTATCAAACACTTGCCGGCCGCTCCTTATATAGAAAAATATTTTATCTAAGTTCATTGAAAATTATTAATTTATATTCCCACATCCGTCGGCGCTCGGCCGATGGAGTAAAGCAGATTAATTGTCTCTTTAACACTCTGATTTATCTCTTTGTCCATGTCGGGCCGGCCGGGGTAAATTATATATTTTTTTCTAAAGTTTGAAGGAGTAATATTAAGCATCAGCGAGTTGGCGCCGGCCAGCAGGCCGGCCCTCTTGGCATTTTTATCTAAAGTTTCCAGCGCGGTTGTCACTAAAATCTTGGCCTGGCGATCCAAGGATCTGGTTATGGCAATAATCTTTAATAATAAATTTTTATCAACTTTTTTTTGGTTTTTTAAAGGCGTGCCTGCGGCAGGAATTAACGGCCCGAAAGAATACATATCGGCCTTTAGTGATTTTGTCAGTTTAATATTATTAATAATGTCATCACTGGTTTCGTTGGGAAGCCCCACTAAAAAACCGGTGGCTAAAATATAACCGAGCTTTTTGGTGTATTCAATCAGTTCAAGTCTTTTATCAAAATCAGCGCCGGGCCGAAGTTTTTGAAAGATTTTTTTATTGGAAATTTCGAATCGTAAAAGATTGGCCCGGGCGCCGGCTTCGTATAGTTTTTTATAAGTTTTTTTAGGTCTTTCGCCAATGCTTAAAAAGATTAAAACATTCAGTTTTTTAATTTCTTTGACTAAGCGAACCAATTTATCTTCGGTATACCAATTATCCTCGCCCGATTGCAGAACTAGCGCTTTAAAACCAAGTTTATTAACGGCCGACTTCGCAGCTTTAATGATTTCATCTAAACTCATTCTGTATCTGTCAATCTTCTGGCTTTTTCTGATGCCGCAATACCAGCAGTTATTTTGGCAGTAATTGGAAAATTCAATAATACCATGAACACAGCAGGCATTATCGTGCTCCTTTTGCCTGATATTATTGGCAGTTTCAAAGACTAACTTGAGTTCTTGTTCAGCCGAAGCATTTAGTAGTTTTAATAAATCATCATCAGCCAGTTTTTGATTTAAGTTGACCTTTTGTAAAATTGCTAAAAGATTGTCAGAAACTTTACTTTGATGGATTTTAGAAACTCTCCGGTCAATCTTTTTTAGTTCAAAAAATTTATCCTGCCAAAATTCAAGAATTTCTTTGGCTTCACCTTCGGGAATTTTGTTAATGATAATCCCGCCTTGGGCGTAGACAAAGTCACCGATCTTTACATCGCTAAAGTCCCTTAAAACATTTCTACATTCGCCAAAGTAATCAACTACTGCTAATCTGTCTTTAATTTTTACAATTTGTCCGGGGATGGCGTAGCACATATATTAAATCCTGCCCAGGGCAGGTTCTTAAAATAAAATAATAGCCATTAATTAATCTACTCAACATTAATAGTAATTTCCGGGCCCTTGATTATCTGGTTTTGGGAATTGGTGATTATAGGATAAACCTTGTAAACTCCGCTGGCCGGATAATCCTGCCAGGTGAAATCTATATTATTATCGGGGAAATATTCAACATAGCCCAGCCAGTGAGGGTTGGCATCTTGGTCGAGCCGGAAATAATAATCGATTTTTTTAACCTTGGTTAGATCATCTATATTAAGGGTTAAAATATAGGGGAAGTCAACTGGCGTTAAAGTGGCGGGCGAGGACGGGTTAAGCCAGCTGATGTTAAGATAAGCTGTCCGGTTCAGATTGATTTCTACAGCATTCTGGGCCACATTTTCTACCTCGTCATAAACTTTAACCGTTAGCAGATGCGGGCCGTTGATAATTGTTAAAGGAAAAGTAATTTCCTGATTGCTATCATCAAGATAATTAATGGCAAAAACAGTATTATCAAGATAAAACTCCAGTTTTTTAAAAGTCTTTTTAACGGCAATTTCTAACTGGACCGCATAAGAATTATCAGTAATAGTTTGATTATTTTGTGGAGAAGTTATTTTAACAGACGGCTGGTCTTCTGCCAGATGAATATTATCGTATTCAGTCGGCGGTGATTGATTAACTAAGCCCTGTTCTTGAGCCCACTTATTAACCGCTTCTTCCCAATAACTGTAATATTCATTATTTTCAGGATGTTCTGGTATAGGGCCTAAAGGATCGTTGATATCAACATAATGAAGTATAGAATGGACTTGCTGAAAAGTTTTTTCCTCCACCAAATGTTGGGGGGTGTATTCGGTGGCTAAAAGCCCGCTCATTTTATCAATTTTAACTTTAACGCCGCTGGCATTGCCTCCGAGCATGGGCTTGTCAGGGATGTCATAACTTGGCGACTTGAAGCTTTCAGCCGGCAAATCAGCCACCGCTTCTTTTATAAATTTATTCCAGATGGGCGCGGCGACAGTGCCGCCGGCCGCACCCCGTTTCATTTCTGAATTATCATTATTGCCCACCCAAACGCCAACGGCCACTTGCGGGGTATAGCCCAGTGTCCAGGCATCGCGATAATCGTTGGTGGTGCCGGTTTTAGCGGCTACCGGCCTGTCGCCGATAGTTAAATAGTTGCTGGCGCCAAAGATAAAGGCCCGCGCTTCATTATCAGATAGAATATTGGTTACCATCCTGGCAATATTGGGCTCGATAACCTTGTTCGTCGGCTGTTCTTTATACTCTTCCATTACTTTGCCGTTTTGGCCTTCTATTTTTAAAATAGGCGTATATTTCATAACCCGGCCTTCCCGGGCCAGCGCCGCATAAGCGTTGGTATGCTCCAATAGCTTAACTTCGCCGCCGCCCAAAACCAGCGACAGGCCGAAACGGCTGCGGTCTTTTAAGGTTGTATAACCCAGTTCATCAGCCAGGTCCAGAACATTGGCAATGCCGGCTAAATAGATCATTTTAACAGCGGGGATGTTTAAAGAGCCGGCCAGGGCCGTTCTTAAATTAACCGGACCCCGTTCTTTGAGGTCGTAGTCGTGAGGCGTGTAGTTGCCGTCAAAGACCGGGAAAACGGTTTCTAGATCGTAAACAACAGTTTCTGGCACCAAGCCGCGTTCGAAGCCGGCCGTATAAACAACGGGCTTGAAAGAACTGCCGGGCTGGCGGTTGGCCAAAGCCACATTGACTTGTCCGTCGATCTCCTCATTAAAAAAGTCTTTGGAGCCGACCATGGTTATAATTTGTCCGGTATCTATGTCGATGGCCACCAAAGCGGCGTTAGAAGCATTATAATTGGCTAGATTTTTTTCTGTTTGCTCGGTTATTATTTCTTCCGCCTTTTTTTGCAGGTCATAATCGAGAGTGGAAATAATTTTTAATCCGCCCTGCTCCACTAATTTTTCTCCATATTTTTCACTTAGGAGTTCTTTGACAAAAAAGACAAAATGCGGCGCTTCGATGCCTTCAACTTTGGTTTTAAAATTAATTTCTTCATCTTTAGCCGCCGCTGCTTTATCTTCAGCAATATAACCGAGCTTGACCATCTGGTCCAGGCAGTATTGCTGCCGGCCAAACAGTTCGTCCAAATGGCTGCCATAAGGAGAAAAATATGAGGGCTTTTGAGGCATGGCCGCTAAGATGGCGGCCTCGGCCAAACTTAAATCTTTGGCTGATTTGCCAAAGTAAAGATGGCTGGCCGCTTCGATGCCGTAGGCGGTAGAGCCGTAAGGAATTTCGTTAAAATACATCTGCAGGATTTCTTCCTTAGAGTATTTTTTTTCTATCTGATAGGCCAGAATAATTTCTTTAATTTTTCTTTCAATAGTTCTTTCATCGGTTAAGATGGCGTTTTTAACCAGTTGCTGGGTCAAGGTCGAGCCGCCCTGAAATCGTTTGCCCTGCAGTTTGGCCACTACCAGGCCCCTAAAGATCCCCCATAAAGAAATACCGCTATGTTCATAAAAATGCTTGTCCTCCAGAGACAGGGTGGCTTGGATGGCATAGGGAGGAATTTCTGCCAGAGTAATCAGGGTGCGCTGTTCTTCGCCATGGATTTCGTATAAAAGATGCTCGCCGGTCCGGTCGTAAATTTTAGTGCTCTGGGCAATCGCCCTTTCGGTCAGCTTATTGGGGTCGGGCAGTTCGTTGGAATACCAGGCAAATAAGCCGATTAAAATAATAATGCCCAAAAGAGTTAAAAATAATAAAAAGCGCCAAAATCTTTTAATTAGTTTAAAAGGAATTGCCAGGATAACGCCCAGAGATAAGGCGGTTCCCTTTTTGTCTTTTCCGTGTTTGCTTTTTCTGACATCAAAAAACCGCTTGGCTTTTTTGCGCCGCTTATCTATTTTACGTTTGGTCCGCTTTAGTTCCCTTAAGCGATTTTTTTGCCAAGTATGCGGCGAGCGGACTTTTTTTGATAAATGAGGGATAGGCATTGTTAATTGAATTTTTAATTTTGAATTTTGATTCAATTTTGAAATTCTAATTTCAAAATTTATTCGAAATTAGGTTATTTCAAAATTATTTAAATAATAAGGCGGCTCCAATAACACCGGCTTTATCAATCAGTTTTGATTTAACAATTTTTGGCGGCTTCGTTAAACAATGTTTATTGATTGTTTTTAACATTTCCGGCTGGAACAAAGAAAAAGCCAGGGATTGTTTGCCGCCCAAGACGATAATATCCGGGTCCAGGGCATGAATTATATTAAGACAGCCAAAGCCGATGGTCAAGCCCAGTTCTTTCCAAAATTTCAGCGCCCGCTCATCTTTTTGCTGTTCTAACTTTTCTAATATTTGGTAGTTTTCGGCTGAGAGGTTCAAGCTTTTGGCTCCAATTAAATCTTCAAGGTCGGCGGCCCTTTTAAAGTCAATAAATAAATGGCCCAGTTCGCCGGCGCTGCCGCGGCCGTGGAAGATTTTTTTGTCTATGACAATGCCGCCGCCCACGCCGGTGCCCAAAGTCAGCCCCGCTACCGTTGGATAGTTTTTGCCGGCGCCGATTACCGCCTCCGCTAAAGTAAAACAGTTGGCGTCATTCTCGATTTTTATTGGCAGCTTAAATTTTTGCTTAAGAATTTTAACAATTGGCGTGTCGGCCAGGGGCAAGTTGGGCGTTTTGAGAATCCGGCCGTTTTTTAAATCAAGCGGGCCGGGCAGTCCTAGGCCGATCTTATCAATTTCTTTTTGATGAAGTTCGATTTGTTCGCATAATAATTCAATAATCTTTGGCTTGGTTTTGGGCGTAGCGATTTGCTTTGATTTTACCAGCTTGCCGCGGCCGGTTACTAAACCGAATTTGGTATTGGTGCCGCCTACGTCAATCCCCAAGATATGCTTGTTTTTAGCCATATTTTTGATTTAAATGTGTTTGTATTATAGCAGAATCGTGATATAATTTAAACATATCGCTAACGACGCTAACCTCGCGAACCTGCCGCGAACCACTAACAATAGGTGTCAGCGGTCAGCGATTTATTAGCGTCAGTTAGCGTTGTCAGCAAATATTAATATGTCAAAAATTATAACCGACAATAAAAAAATCAACGAACTTCTAACTCGCGGAGTGGATGAAGTTATTAATAAAAACGATCTGGAAAAAAAGTTAAAGTCCGGCGTAAAACTGCGAGTCAAATTAGGCATTGACCCGACCAGCCCTAATCTCCATCTGGGCCGTTCAACCCCCTTGCTTAAACTCAAAGATTTTCAGGAACTGGGCCACCAGATAGTTTTTATTGTGGGCGACTTTACCGGCGTTATTGGCGATACTTCGGACAAGGATTCAGAAAGGCCAATGATGTCCAAAGAAGAAATAAAAAAGAATACGAAGGATTATGCTCATCAAGCCGGCAAAATTATAAATCTAAAAAAATGCGAAGTTCATTATAACAGCGAATGGCTGAAAAAATTGACCTACGATAAAATCGGAGAACAGGCTGACCAGTTTTCAGTAGCTGAATTTATTGCCCGCGAGAACATTAGGACCCGTTTAGATGCCGGTGCCAGAGTTTCGGTCCGCGAGATGCTTTATCCGCTGATGCAGGGCTATGACAGTGTTGCCATTAAAGCTGATGTAGAAATCGGTGGCACTGACCAGCGCTTTAATTTACTGGCCGGTCGCAAGCTTCAGGAACATTTTAATCAGCCAGCGCAAAATATAATTATGGGCCCATTAATGGAAGGCGCTGACGGCCGGAAAATGAGTTCCAGCTGGGGCAATACCATCAACCTTACTGATGAACCCAACGATATGTTCGGCAAAGTTATGTCTATCCCGGATAATCTGATAATCAAATATTTTACTTTAGCCACCCGAATACCCTTGAATGATATAATTGGCATAGAATCACAACTTAAGGCCGGAGCCAACCCGCGGGACGTTAAAGCTAAATTGGCTCGGGAGATTGTCAAAATGTATTATAGTGAAAAAGAGGCGTTGAAAGCGGAACAAGGATTTGATAAACAATTTAAAAACAAAGAAGTGCCTGATGATATCCCGACAGTGGAGCTTCGCGCCGAGGCGCGAAGGTACGATGTGATTGATCTGCTCGTGGAGACCAAACTAGTTTCTTCAAAATCTGAAGCTCGCAGGATGATAAAACAAGGTGCCGTTAAAATCAATCAAAAAAAAGTTACTGATAATCAGGAAGTAAAAGTTGAACATGGGATGATCGTTCAAGTTGGTAAAAGGAAGTTTGTTAAGATTAAATAACATGATCAAACTCATCATCTTTGACTGGAACGGCACGCTGTTTGCCGATACTATAGCGGTAATGGAGTCCAACAATCAAGTTCTTAAAGCCCTTGGTTGCCAGCCAGTCAATTTAAGGCAATATCGGGCAACAATGAAAATTCCCGCTATAGATTTTTATGGCCGCTGGGGAGCCGATAAACAAGAACTGCTTAAAAATTCTAAAAAATACAGCAAAATATTCCACCATTATTATGAACCAAGAGCCAAAAAGTGCCGCACCAGGGCCGGGGCCAGAGAATTATTAATATGGTTTAAAAAGCATTCGGTTGAATCGGTTATTTTAAGCAATCATACAATTCCTGGCATAAATTACCAATTAAAACGGCTAAAGATTATTCATGATATTTCTCATGTATTAGCTAATACTGTTATCAGCAACACAATAAGCAAAAGAAATAAATTAGAGAGGGCAAGGGTTTATCTAAAAAAGAAAAAATATAAACCAAGCGAAATATTAATTATTGGCGATTCCGCGGAAGAGGTGGAAATCGGCAGAAAGTTAGGCATTATTACGGTGGCCATAACTCATGGCTGGTATTCAATAACCAGATTAAAGGCCAGCCAGCCGGATTATTTGATAGCCAATCTAAAAGAGCTGATAAAGATTGTTAAGGCAGTAAAATAAATCTTGCGCTAAAATTTTGCGCTAAATAAAAGAAGGGAGCCGGGAAGCTCCCTTCTTGTTCTAAAATAAACCTCTTCTATGGATCACGTGATCAGGGTTCCATTAAATAATGATTAAACATCATTATAGTTTTTGGTATATCTCATTTTAGGAAATTCGTTGACGACGCTGGTGGCGATGTTTATCAGGTGGGCGGTGATTCTTCTTAAAAATCTGCTGGTTAGAGCCAGCACCAGCGCTTCCTGGCTGGATAAAGAATCGTCCGCGGCAACTTTGTTCTGCAGTTCAATTACCCGCTGGTTGATTTTTTCGCGGTAATTGCCAATGGCTTTATTGGCTAGCTCTTTATCCGGTTTTTTAAAGGCAGTATAAACCTCATCAATTAAAGAGCCGATGTAATTTTTCATTTCGTTTATCTCGGCCCAGTATTTATTGTCCGAAGGCAGAGTTTGGAAATGAATCGCCAGCTTATACAGATTTTTGCAGAAATCGCCTATTCTTTCGGTATCTCTGGCCACATCTATAATAATTAAAGAAAAAGCCAGGTCTTTAGAAGGATTAATTGACAGATGCTCAAAGATTTTTTTTCTGATGCTGATTTCAAAAATATTCAGCTCTTTATCTTCCTGGCTTATATCCAGTTCCATCTTTTTATTTTCCAGCAGAAAATCAGTAACGGCTTTGAACATTTTTTTATTTTTTTCAAACATCTGGTCAATTTCCCCAATCACCTGATTAAGCAGGGATTCTTTGGTGAAAAAGTCAAAAATACTCATAGGTTTATTTGGTTAAAAATATTAATAATAAAGGTATAATAAAAAAGGTTGAGATAACATATAATAAGGCAAGCCGGCGTTTTTTTGAACAAATTTCGGAAAATTTTTCCGCTAAAGTAACCGGTAAGTATCTAAATAATGAACTAATAATCAAAATCCCCAGAATGTTAAACATCAAATGGCTAAAGGCCACGGTAATGGCCTCGGGCGCCAGGGTGACCAAAGCGGCCAGCATGGCGGTAACTGTTGTGCCGATATTAGCCCCCAAGGTATAGGGATAAATTTTTCTGACGGTTAAAATGCCCGCTCCGACCAAAGGCACAACCAAAGAAGTGGTTACAGAACTGCTCTGGATTACGGCCGTTAAGATAATGCCCAGAACAAAGGCGGTAAAGATATTTTTAAACAGATAACTGTCAATTATAATTTCAATCCGGCCGATAATTAAAGATTTCATCAGGCGGACTAAAAAAATTAAGGAAAGGAACAAAGCCATAAAGGAAACTGTTAAAAGCAGCGCCGGCGAGTTAACGCTTTCTTTTAAAAAGTGGATGGCAGGATCCAAGATAATTTTAAGGGGCGAAACAAAAGTAAAACCGCCGACATTAACAAAAATTTTAGTCAGCCAAAGAGACATTTGTTCCAGGGGATGGAAAATAAGCTCCAGGGGAAAAAGAATAATAACAGCCAGCAAGTTAAAAAAGTCATGGACAACGGCCCCGGCAAAGGCCCTTTTAAACTCATCGCGCCTGGTAACATGGCCCAAGCTGACTATTGTATTAGTAATGGAGGTGCCGATATTGGCTCCCATCACAATAGGTATGGCGCAAGGGACAGGAATAATTCCGCCGGCCACCAAGCCGACCAAAATCGAAGTGGTGGTGGAAGAGCTTTGAATAATGCTGGTGGCCAGGATGCCTATAAACAGGCCGACAAAGGGGTTAGAGGTCATGGCCATTAAAGATTCGGCCAGGCCATGGCCGAACATTTTCAGCGAGGCGCCCATCAGCTGGATGCTTAGTAAAAAAATATAAAGAACTATAATAAAGGCAATCACTTTTAAGAAAATTTGGATGCAGTTTATTGATTTATCCTCTCTTAAGTTATCCTCGTTTTCCATAGTTGGTTATATGATAACACTTTTAAATTAATACTTCAAGACTGGTTTGAAGTAGAAAAAAATAAAAAGAAGGCCGGATGGCGCCACCCGGACTTCTTTAGCAATATACCCCTTCGCTTTTATAATTCCTAATTTATCTAATTTATTAAAGTGAATTTTTTACTTTAATATCAGAGGATTTTTCAAAGTAAAGCTTTGGGGCATTATACGGAATTATTTAAGCAATTGAGTATAATATTATTATTTTAATCCTTTTCTATAAAATTCAGCCGCATCCTCGGGCGGCACCGGGTTGATAATCAAACCCGAGCCAATTTCTACGCCGGCCCAGATGTTGCCTCGCGGTTTTATTTTTAAATATAAATGCTGGTCCTCATCATTGATTACCTGATGAAAATAAAAATTGTAAGGCAGGCCTAAATCGCCGATTTTTTTAACTATATGTTTGAGGATTTTAGCAAAAGAAAGCTGTTCTTCTTTAGTCATTAAAGTAATATTATCAATATGCCTTTTGGGCATAATCCAGGTTTCGTAGTGATGCATCGAGGCGTAGGGCGCAAAGCAGACCGTTAGCTCGTCTTCCCAAATCCATCTTGGACCGCCTCGTTCCCGATTAATAACATCGCAATAAATGCAATGGCTATTGGTTAGTTTATAGGCCTGTTGTTTTTGGGATTTATCGAATAGATGGGGCGGCATAAAGTGAGTGGCAAAAATTTGCGAATGAGCATGCTGGATAGAAGCGCCGGCTTTGCCGCCGTTATTTTTAAAAATCAGGATATATTCAATTTTTTTATCTTTAGAGATTTCATGGGTTCTTATGGCGTAGGCTTCTAAAATTTTGGCAATATGAGAAACAGAAAGGTCCTCCAGTTCTAAAGTGTGATCGGGCGTTTCGATAACTACATCCTGAACACCGTAAGCTTTGGGAAATTCCTTGCTGACCGCCGGAAATTTATTAGAAATAACTTTAACCAGCCATTCCTTTTTATCTGGTTTATAAATAGTCAAATGGTCTTTAATTTTATTAATTTGCGGCAGGCAAAAAACACATTCTTTTTGGGGCAGGGGTTTTTTTTGCTGGGGCCTTTCCAGATTATGGGGCCGTTTTTTTCTGACCGGCGCGATAATTACATATTTATCCTGAATGTAGTCTTTGCGGAGCTCGGGGAGAATTGTTTTGATCATAAATATTTATTGATTATGGTTAACTGCCATTTAACCCCCTTTTATTTATTAGCTGTTCATAAAGAGCCAGATATTTTTTGGCGGATTTTCTCCAGGAAAAATCCTGGCTCATTCCTTGTTTTTGTGCCTTTTGCCATTTTTCTTTATTTTGATAAGTATCTATTGCTCGCTGGACAGTCTTCAGCAAAGTATTAGAGTTATAGCTTTTAAAAACAAAACCGGTTCCTTCCGGCTGTTCCAGGTCTGTAACTGTATCTTTAAGGCCGCCGGTGGCTCTGACTATCGGCAGGGCGCCGTAGCGCATGGCAATCATCTGGCCCAGGCCGCAGGGTTCAAAGCGGGACGGCATTAAAAAAAGGTCGCTGCCGGCATAAATCCTTTGAGCCATTTTAGCGTCAAAGCCGATCCGGGCGCAAAAATTACCCTCTTTTTTAGATAGTTTGGCAAATTCTTTTTCGTATTGTTTGTCACCGGCGCCCAATAAGACAAACTGCAATTTTTGTTTAAGAACTTTTTTCATAATCGGCAGGAGGATGTCAAAGCCCTTTTGTTCGGTTAATCTGCCAATTAAGCCGATAAGAGGAATGTCATCAGCAATTTTTAGACCGCATTCTTTTTGCAAGGCCTTTTTATTTTTGAATTTTTGATTTAGATTATCAACGTTAAAGGTTTGAGCAATGTCCCTGTCTCTTTCGGGGTTGAATCTTTCTGTATCAATGCCGTTTAAAATGCCGCCTAAATCTGTTTCCCGCTGTTTTAATTTTTTCTCCAAGCCGCAGCCGAATTCCGCCGTCAAAATCTCCCGGGCGTAGGTCGGGCTGACGGTATTAATCAAATCAGCGTTTAAAATTGCCTGCTCCAGATAATTGATGGCGTCGGAATTATCCAGCCGGTTTTTAATTGTGGCCAGGGAGGTCAAATTAATGGCAGAAGAATTAAGCATTTGCAGAACCAAGTCGGCATCGTAATTTCCCTGATAGGCCAGATTATGAATAGTCAGCAGTACGGGCATGGGCTTATTTAATAATTTTACCAGCGGAGGCAGCATGCCAACATGCCAATCGTGACAGTGCAGGATATCGGGAGTCCAGTTTATTGTTTCAAAGATTTCTAAAATGCTTCTGGTAAAAAAAGTAAAGCGGTGAGCTTCAGTGGCCGAGCCGTCCGATGAAGCATCGGCCGAAACATAAACGCCATTTTCACCAAGATATCTTTGATGGCCAATTAAGTAAATCGGCACCGTACTATGGGGCAAGGTTGTTTGATAAAGATTGATTATTTCTTTCCTGCCCTCAAAAGGCACTTTAATGCCGGCGGCTATTTTCTGCATAGGATACTCATTTTCTTTTATAATGCCATATTTAGGAATAACAATTCTAACGTCCTGTTTAAGCTCGGCTAAAGCTTTGGGCAGGGCGCCGATAACATCGGCCAGTCCGCCGACTTTAGCCAGGGGCGTTAGTTCGGCAGCGATCATTAATATTTTGTATTGATTCATAGAATTATTAGAGCATTAGAGCATGGGAGCATTAGAGCATAAATGTTAGGTCATTGAAATAATTAGTCAGACTCTTTTGGCTTAGCCAAGAGCGGCAGCAGGTTTTTGATTTCTTCTTCCAGATATTTTATAAAGCCCTTGAATTGTTTGCGGCGCTTATGTTTGCGGCTTAAATTTAAATAAACATTGGAAACGGCCAAGATATCAATAAAACAACGGGCTGTAAAATAAGGCAGATCCTCCTCTATTTTAGCAAGATTCTTTTTAGTTGTATATTTGCCGTACTCTCTGATGAATTTTCGCTGAAAAGACCGGATAGTTTTTTTGGGGTACAGGCTGTGGATGGCGGTCTGCAGATGGATGATAAAAGTAGCTAAATCGGCGGCCGGAAAAAACCGGCAGAACTGCTCAAAATCAATAAAGCCCAAGGTTGATTCGCGGCGGTTATAGATTATATTGCTGGCTTGAAAATCGTTGTGGATCAAAGTGAATTTTTTTGGTTCATAGTTAATTTTTATATAAGCTTTGATAACATCCGCTGTTTTAAAGGCAGCGGGATAAAATTTTTTATTGTGTTTTTTGATTTTGGCTAAAATTTCATCTAGATAATCAAACTCCTGCTTTAAAGTTCTGGTTTTGGCCAAAGAGGTTTTGGCTTGATGAAGATCGGCCAGACGCTTGGCGATCATTGGGATGGTTTTATTAAAAAAGTATTGCCCCTTTTTATGATAATTGCGATAAATCATCCCATCATAGTTTTCATATAAAATGAAGCGCTTTTTCTTAAAGTAGTAAATCGGCCTGGGGTAGCAATAGTTTTTATATTTATGTTTATTCCATAAATGTTGAATAATTTTATAACTAGTCGGATTTAAACGGTTGCCCCTTATTCTAACGGTCCACTCATGGCCATGTTTAGTTTGTAAAGTAACAAAATACCTGACCAAAAAGCTGGTGGCCGCCAGAACCCTAAAATGCTGGCTTTCGACTTTAACGCATTTAACAAAGCCGGGAAAATATTTTTTAATATTCCGGTTTAGTAATTTTTTAATATAATTGTTGTCTAGAAAGATTAAATAATTTTTATGCTTATAGACTTGTTGCATATAGTTAAGTTATATAAGTTTAATATGTTTAATAAGTTTACTTCTTATTATAAATGTATCTTCTTCAACTTATACAACATATTAAACTTATCCGACTTATCAAACCTAGCCGACTTATTCAAAGTTTTTCTTCCAGTTCCCTGATTCTGTTTCTGATTTGCGCTGCCCTTTCGTATTCCAAGGCCTTAGCAGCGGTCTGCATCTGCTTTTTTAACTGATGAATCATTCTTTCCAGCTCTTTTTTAGGAATAAAGGTCTGCTGTTTGACGATTCTTTGAGTAACATCTTCGTCTGATTCTTTAACCAGCTGGTCTACCTTGCCCGATCTTTGCCAGGCAAAGCTGGTGTAAAGAATTTCTTGATATAATTTTTTAGCTTGTTCTTTGGCTTTTTTAGAAGCGCTGGGAATAACTAAGACAGTATCCATTAATTCTTTGGCGCCGCCCTCTATCATTTCTATGCTCCACCAGGGCTGGGCCGAAGCCCACCAGTATTGGTCGGAATGAATGGCCTGGTCGAGCATCTTTCTGACTTTTGGATAAAATTTTTGCTTAAAGCCAATTTTATTGAATTCTTTAATGGCTAAATAAGTTAACTGCCACTGCTTAACGTGGATGGGATTTGCGGGGTTATGCCATCTGGAAAAGGGAGTTTTTCTTACAAGATCTTTTTTCATCAGCGCCCAGGTGGAGTCTAACGGTTCAACCATTTTTACCTTATTATAAAGTTCAAAAAGCTCGGATATAGTTACGCTCTTTAATTTTTTATCGGCGTATAAGTTGAAGAGCATATCTTCTAAACCAGGCCGATGGTGGCCAAAGGTCTCGCCGTCCATGGCCGTTAATAGATATTCAGTTTTATGCATTCTTGCCCCTAGCATAGCATATAAAAGTTTGGGAGAAAAAATTTGCGCTGAAAGGATTCTAAAGCTGGCGTCGCGCTCCCTAAAAAAAACATGAAGATTTTTAATACCCTTAATTTTATATAAAAGGTTATGGTCCATAACATTAACTTTGCCATTATAGGCAAGCTCATCGGCCAGCACCCATAAATAGCCAAGCTTGCTGGCTATTTTGGCAATTTTTTTGCTATAGGCCATTTCCGGAGAAAAAAAGCCCCGGGGCTGATATAACTTGCCAAAAATCTTTTTATTGGTTTGTTCGTTCAGTTTTATTTGCCTGACAATTTCGGCTTCAGGCAGCAGCGGCAGAAAGGGATGATATTTAGCCGAAGCCGTGAATTCAACTTGTCCTCTGGCGGCCAAGGTTTTAAGTTTTTCTAAAATATCTTTCCCTTTATTTTTTATCAGCAGTTCAGTTAAGCAGGCGTTGATATTGAGAGTAACTTTGGCATCTTTGTCATTTAAAAAACCATTCATCAGTTTTTTATATGATTCTTCGGCCACTCTTTTAATCCAGTAAGGCTTTTGAGCGGGCGGCTGATAAATGTGTAGAAAGTTAGTCCAGTACATATGTTTAGGGAGTAGTAAGTAGTAAGTAGTAAGTAGTAAGTAGTAAGTAGGGAGTAGATTATGCGCTATAGGCGCACCTGCTTTTGGCGGGAATTTTTTCAATTATTTTTTCAAAGCTTTTTTATACAACTCAACATATTTTTTAGCCGGGATTTCCCAGGATGAGGAAATTTTCATGCCGTTATTTATTATTTTTTTCCAAACCTCTTTGTATTGGAAGGTTTCTATAGCCCTGGCGACAGCTATTAATAAATTATATTCATGATAAATTTTAAAAATAAAGCCGTTGCCCTGTTGAGTTTTAGGATTAAAGTCTTCGACCGTGTCGGCCAGTCCGCCAATGCTATGAACTACGGGTATACAACCATATCTTAAAGCATAAAGCTGATTTAAGCCACAGGGCTCGAAGCGCGAAGGCAAAAGCAAGAGATCGCTGCCGGCGTAAATACTAGTTTCCCCTTTTTGCTCAAAGGGTTTAAGGGATAATTTTTTAGGATATTTTTTTTGCAGTTTACTGATAATGTTCAGATATTTTTTTTCACCATCGCCCGCAATAATTAACTGCAGGTTTCTTTTTAATAAAGTTTCTAATATTTTTATCAACAGTTCAAAGCCCTTTTGTTCAGAAATCCTGGAAGCCATGGCCAGTAAAGGAATTTCCGGCTTTACCGGGAGTTTAAAATATTTCTGCAGAGCTTCTTTATTTTGTTTTTTAAAATAAAAGCTGTCTATACTGTAATTTTTAGCCAGGCCGGGGTCGGTGGCCGGATTATATTCAAAGTGGTCAATGCCGTTAATAATGCCGAACAACTTTTGTTTGTTATTTTCCAAAATTCGGTGGAGGTCCTGGCCGAATTTGGGAGTCAAAATTTCCTGGGCATACTGTTCGGAAACGGCATTGATAACATCGGCGTTTAAAATGGCTCTTTTGGCAAAATTGATGTTTTCTATATCGGGGCTGGAAAATTTAGGCAGAGCTTTGCGGCCATCATCTTTTTTCTCTAAAGGCATTTCCCACCAATTGTGGCCCAGCTGAAAAGCCAGGTTATGGATGGTAAAAATAGTTTTACTGTTTTTTAAAACACTGCTTTCCTTAAACTGTTTTTGCAGCAGTTCGGGAATTAAGCCGGTATGCCAGTCGTGGCAGTGGATAATGTCAGCTTCAAATTTCAGCAAGGTCAGCAGTTTAAGCGCGGCCAGGTCAAAAAGATAAAAGCGCCTGTTCTCGTGCTGTGAACCGTAGAGCTCTTTTTTCTTGGAGAAATATTGGCCACTCTCAATAAAGTATATTGGCAGGCCCTCCATTAAATAGCCTTTCCAATAATTAATTTTAACACTATTTTCTTTATCAATTTCCAAATCAACATTTTCATAAATGGGCTTGAGTCCGTATTCCTTAATATTGATAATCTGGGCATAAAAAGGAGTAATAACTACAACATCGTGCCCCAGTCTTTTTAAAGCTTTAGGCAAAGATCTAGCCACATCGGCCAGGCCGCCGCTTTTAGAAAAAGGATGGACCTCAGAAGCCACAGAGACTATTTTTAATTTTTTGTTCATAATAGAAAAAATTTCAAAATCAAAAGAATCAAGATCCAAACAAACCAGAATTTTCAAAATAAAAATTTTTTATTTTTAATTTTGGTTCTTGTTTGGTTCTTTTCATTTTGGTCTTTGGTTATTTAATTGAATGGGCACAAGTTATGGCTACAGCCAAGGCATCAGCCGCATCGTCGGGTTTGGGCACGTTCTTAAGATTTAATAAAACTTTAACCATTTGTCCCACTTGTTGTTTATCGGCTCGGCCATAGCTGGTTAAAGCCAGCTTTATCTGCAAGGGAGTGTATTCATAAATTGGCAGACGGTGTTCGGCAATAGTCATTAAACAAACGCCCCGCGCCTGGCCCACCAAAAGAGCTGTTTTTACATTTTTGCAAAAAAAGAGCTGTTCCACGGCTGCAATCTGCGGCTTATATTTTTTAATTATTTTAACCAGTTCCTGATGAATTTTTTCCAACCTTTTAATAAAATCATCTTTACTGGAAGTTTTAATGCTGCCGCAGGCAATCATTTTAATATTCTGGCTCTGTTTTTCTATTAATCCATAGCCGGTATCGGCCAGCCCTGGGTCAATGCCTAGAATTTTACGACATTTCATTTGATTATTTATACAATAATATTAATGGGCGAACCATAAAGGTTCGCTTACCGAACCACTCCCGGTAAGTATCCGTCGGCGCTACCGAACCACTCTCGGTAACGGAACCTTTATGGTTCCTTTACAAATCAGCGTTAGTATAAAAATTATTTATATCATCGCTGTCATCTAAATCTTCGTAAAGTTTTAACAAACTGTTTTCGTTTGTCGGCTTAACTTTTTCTTTAGCCACAAATTCAGGCCCGGCTTCAAGAATAGGCAAATTAAGCGCTTCAACTTTTTCTTTTACCGTTTTAAAATTCCCAATGGAAGTATACAAGGTCAAACCGTCTTCAACATCAATATCTTCAACTCCGGCATCAATCAGCTCCAGCTCTTCAGCTTCTGTCAAATGTTGCTTATCCAAAGCAATTACCCCCTTGTGTTCAAACATCCACATTACACTGCCCGGACCGCCTAAAGAACCGCCATATTTAGCAAGAAGGTGCTTAACATCGGCCACGGCCCGGTTGCGGTTGTCGGTAATAACTTCGATAACAAAAGCAATGCCCTCCGGGCCAAAGCCCTCGAAAGTTATTTCTTCTATCTGGCTGCCGGCCAGTTCGCCGGCGCCCTTTTTAATAGCCCGTTCAATGTTTTCTTTAGGCAAGCTAAAAGACTTGGCTTGGTCGATAGCCATGCGCAGTTTAAAGTTGGCATTAGGGTCGCTGCCCTCCCTGGCGGCTATAGAGATAGCATTGGCCAGTTTGGTAAATAAAGAAGAACGTTTAGAATCAGCCGCCCCTTTTTTGCGTTTGATTTTTGACCATTTAGAGTGTCCGGACATATTAGGAGATTAGGAAGTTAGGAGATTAGGAGGATAGAAACTCGGATCAATACAGGCCTTCTTTCGTTTCTCCTGCCCTCCTGACTTCCTAGAAATAGATTATTTGTTTATTTAATAGTGTAACTTTATCAATTTTTAGCTTAAAAATCAAGAGGTTTTTAGAATTTTATGCTTGACACGACAATTTAGCATGCTATAATCCAAGTATATGGATGACAAAACCTTAGAACAATATTTTACCGCTATTCAGGAGGAATTTATTAAAATACATAAACATTTTGATGAGCAAAATAAGTATTTTAATGAGCGTTTTAATGAACAAAACGTGGTTTTAGAATCTATCTATGAGATAATAAAGGAGTATGATACGGAAAGGAAGAAAATCAAAGCTGATATTTGGGACCTGCAGAAAGCCGTGGCTGAATTACAGCAGGCCATAAAACCAAAGCAACAGACTGTCTAAAATAATTTTTTAAATTCCACTCGCGTTACACGTATTGTGTATCACATATCATTATTAAGGAAGGCCGGCGTTTTAGCCGGTATTTTTTTCGTCAAAATTTAATCATTGTGCTATAATTGGGTATATGACCAAAACAGAGCAAGTCTATTTAAAATCAATCGAGCTTTTGGGCGAGCAGATCAATCAATCATATCAGGAAGCCAAAAAAATCAAACTGCCCAAGAATTATCGTCAGATTAATAAAATTGTCACCTGCGGCATGGGCGGTTCGCAGTTGGGCGTTGATTTAGTCAGGCATCTTTTTAGCCGGGAAATTAAAGTTCCCATTGTTCAAGTGAAGGGTTATAATTTGCCGAAGTTTGTGGATAACAAGACTTTGGTTTTTTTAATCAGTTATTCCGGCAATACCGAAGAAGTAATTTCAATAATGTCAGACGACAAACATCCCATAACAAAAAAATTTGTAATTTCATCAGGCAGCCAGCTGGCTAAACTGGCTAAGAAACAAAAACTGCCCGCTTATATTTTTAAGCCCATCAATAACCCGTCGGGTCAGCCCCGCATGGGCGCCGGCTATACCATCGGTTCGTTTTTATCTATCATCAAAAGATTGAAGCTGATTGATGTTGCTGATGCTCAAATAAAAACAATGATCAACGTCAAGGATTTAAAAATAAAGATTCAAAACTATAGTTCAAAATTAAAAAATAAAATTCCGGTCATTATAGCTTCAGAATTTTTGCAGGGCAATGCCCACCTTATGGCTAATCAGATTAATGAGTCAGCCAAGCAGTTAGCCCTGTATTATTCTATCCCCGAAATAAACCATCATTTGTTAGAAGGCCTGACTTTTCCCAAAGCCAATCAGAAAAATTTATATTTCCTTTTCTTTTTGTCCAAAAATTATCATCAGAGAAACCAGAAGCGCTACCGCATTACTCAACAAATGCTCGCTAAGCAGAAAATTTCTTGCCAACAGATTGAATTTAGCGGCGATAAAATCAGCCAATCAATGCAAATGCTCAAGTTCGGCAGTTTGCTGTCGTATCAGCTAGCAAAAATTAATAAAGTTGATCCCAATAAGATTCCATGGGTGAATTTTTTGAAAAGAAAATTAAAAGACTAAAAGACTAAAAAATTATTATTTGAGGTCGAGTCGAGTGATTCGGCCTTTATTAATAGCGGAATTTCTAGTAAAATGACTGTATGTTAAAGGAGATAGCGCTATTTTTTAGAGGAATAAACAGAAAATATTTTGCTGATTATTTTGCGGCGCTCTTGCTGGCTTTTATTTTTTTTTCCTGGCTGCAGTCCTCCCCGACTTTGCCGGAACCAGATTCGTTTTATCATGCCAAAATGGCAGTATTTTTAAGCGATGGCCAGATGTTATCGCAATTTCCCTGGCTGCAGGAAATCGGCCTTGCCGAAAATTTTGTTGACCATCATTTTTTGTATCATTTAATATTGGCACCGTTCGTCAGATGGTTCGACCCGTTAATCGGAGTGAAAATCGCCACCATAATTTTTGCCAGTTTGGCTGTTTTGTTGATTTATTGGCTGTTTAAAAAATTTGAAATTAAATGGCCTTTTTTATTTATGGTCATTTTGCTGGCCAGCCAGCCATGGCTGTTTAGAGCCAGTCTGGTCAAGGCGCCGGCGGTACTTTTGAGTTTTTTGCTTTTTGCTTTTTATTTTGTGGCTCATCAGAAATATAAATCGCTGGCTTTTATCTCTTTTTTGGCGGTTTGGCTTTATGCGGGCTGGCCGTTGCTGCCGGCTTTGGTAATTTTGTATATTTTACTAGTCTGGTTTTTGGAGAAAATAAAAGACCAGGATTCAATTTGGTTTAGAATTAAAGGATTTTTAAAAATTAAAAAAAATAAAGTAGTTCCCTGGCCCGGAGCTATGTACTGCTTAGGAGGAATTATCGCCGGCCTCATCATAAATCCTTACTTTCCTTATAATTTGAATTTTTACTGGCAGCAGACAGTTAAGATCGCTTTGATCAATTATCAGAATATTATCGGAGTGGGCGGCGAGTGGTATCCTTATGGCTTTATTAATTTAATTACCGACGCTTCGCTGGTTTGCGCCTTGCTGGTCGTCAGCTTATTGGTGTTTATCTTAACTTTTAAAAAGCAGTCGGTTTATTCCTGGTTCTGGGGCATTCTGGCCGTTTTATTTTTCCTCTTAACTTTAAAATCCAGGAGAAACGTTGAATTTTTTATTCCTTTCGCCGTCATCTTTTCTGCCTTTGCTTTTAGCGACTGCGTTAAGAGATTATCTTTTGTAAAAATGAAGATGTTAATCGGGGCTAGCGGACGGGCCATCTTGGGCATAATATTTTTAATTATTAGCTTAAGCTTTTTGGTTCAGATTCCTAAAGATTTAACCGCAGCCAAAAGGGATATCAACAACGGCTGGCCGCTTGATCATTATCAAGAAGCCAGCTACTGGTTAAAAGAAAATACGCCTCCGGGCTCAATAGTTTTTAACGCCGACTGGGACGATTTCCCCTTTTTATTTTATTACAACAGCCATAATTATTATTTGCTGGGCTTGGACCCGACTTTTATGTATGAAAAAAATCAAAAAAGATATCAAAAATATGTTGATATAACCCTGGGCAAAATTGGAACAAATTTAAAGCAGATTATCAAAGAAGAATTTAAAGCCGATTATGTTTTTTTAGACAATCAGCATGCTGTTTTAAATAATAATTTAAGATTAGACCCTAATTTTGACCTAGTGTACTACGATAACGAAGGCAAAATCTATCAAGTAACCGATTAACCATTTATGTGCCTAATCAGGTTCAATTAATTGATGTTTTAAAACAGGATTATTTAGATACACCAAAGAAGAATTTTATTTTTTTACATATATTAAAGATTTTTGCCCCCTTTTAAATAATGAGAGATTATGCATTATTGAAAATGCCTCTTAATGATAAGATAAGTAAAGAACTCAGAGTTTTTCATTGCAATGCAAAAGTTGATTAATTAGGTATAATGAAAAAAGATAATAGAAAATATATACCTTGGCTGATTTTTGTTACCAGCTTTCTATTTATAAGCATTTTTACTAATGCTTATTTAACCAGCGCTAACGAAGCCTCGCGCGTGGCAACAATAATAGCTTTAGAACAGACAGGGGAATTTAAATTAAACGGCCAAAAGTACATATCAGAAGATTTTGAAAAATTTAACTTTTCTTATTCCTGGGATATTATAGAGAAAAATGGAAATTATTTTTCGGACAAGCTGCCGGTATTTACAATACTGGGGTTTGTTATTAAGAAGCTAATCCCCTACAATTTTCCTGAATTGCCGCGAGATTTTAGCTTGGCTTATTATTTTTTAACCTTATTCACAGTTGGAATATGCTATTCATTTTTATTAGTATATTTTTATAAATCCGCCAGATTAGTTGGAGTTAATTATAAATTAGGGGCGTTAGCAACGCTTCTTTTGGGCTTGGGGACAATTATACTGCCATTTTCTACAGTTTTTGCCAACCATGTTCCAGCAGCATTATTTTTATACCTGGGCTTTTATTTTTATTTAAAGGATATTAAATTAAAACAGCGCCATAAATCACATCTTTTTTTAATCGGTTTTTTTATAACTCTTGCCGCAGTGGTAGAAATTACCATTGGGACAATTTTTTGGCTGTTGTTTTTTATATTCCTAATAAGCAAAAAAGATAAAGGAATCATACTTTTTCTTTTGGGGGGCTTGCCTTGGATAGTGTTGCATCTTTATTTTAATTATAAAATTACCGGGGATTTTTTACCGGCTTTGTTGCACTTTAACTGGCATCCAAACCCTGCTTATAACCCGTTATTAGACAGCTTTTTAGGCAGAGTTTCTTATTTATTTACCTTAACTATATCTCCGTTAAAAGGATTTATTTTTTATAATCCGTTAGTCCTATATTGTTTTTATGCAATATATAAAATTATAAAAAGAAAGCTATTCTTTTATAAAGAATCAATAGGACTGCTTATATGTTTTTTACTTCCTTTTTTTATTTGGTGGTTTTTTACTTATGATGCTTCCGGCGCAAGTTATGGTTTGCGCTGGGTGATTCCTTACTTGCCGTTATTTTTCTTTTTTTTAACTGTATATTTTAGAGATAGTAAATTCAAGTATCAAAATTTATTAATTATTAGCGTGATTTCAGTTTTTATTGCCTTGGTAGGATTAATAAATCCTTGGACCACTGAAATAAGAGCATTAAATTTAAAGTTTGATTTTCCCTTGCTAGGAAATTTATTTTTAATAAAGAGTTATTTCTTATAAATAAAAATGAAAAAAGAATTTTATAAAAAAATTATTGTTGCCTTTCTTCTTTTTATTATTATATTTACAGGTTTTTTATTTAGAATCTATAAAGTGGATTCTTATCCTTTATGGTCCGATGAGGGAGAAACGATTATTAACGCACAACAAGTTTTGTCTGAAGGCTATCCTCACGGCTATTACAAAGGCGTGCCCCAATTTGAAAATTATATAAGCATCCCGGCGCCATCAGAAGATGAAATGTACGCCCATGTTCCAAGAAATTATTTGGGCTCCAAGTACGAAAATAATAAGGGCTGGCTGACTTATTATTTGTTGGCCGGCTGGTTTAAGCTCGCAGGTTTTACAACCTTTAATGCCAGGTTTCTATTTATAATTTTTTCAATATTATCGATATTCTTATTATATTTAATAACCAGAGAGTTATATAGTCCTAAGACAGCTTTAATTGCCAGCGCTTTCTATGCAGTAAACATTCCCTTAGTAGAATACGGCCGAATGTGCCGTTATTTTTCTTTATTGATTTTATTAGTTTTTTTGAGTTTATATTTTTTTATTAAACTATGCCAGACTAACAAGAATAAATATTACTATTTAATTACTTTAAGTTTAATTTTATTATTCCACACCCATATAATTTCTTTTATGGCAACTTCTTTATTTATTATTTATTATTGGTTTTTTAATAAAAAAGAAAGAATTAATAAACAAATTATAATTAATTTTACATTACTATTATTATTTACTATTCCGTGGATTTTTTTGGTTAGATTTTGGGTCAACTTTTCCACCCAAGGTTCCCTAGACTGGAAATTACAATGGTTAGTTAGTGTTTTTGTTTATATCTTTACAATTTATTTTTTAAATACTATTTTCAATTTTTTTAGAAAAAATAAAAAGAGAATTGATTTATCCAAACTTTCATTCTTAGAAATTTTTATAATAATATATATTTTTATTAGTGTATTATTAGTTCCTTCTGAATCTGCCCACCATAGAATATTTTTACCAATTTTTGTTTTATTTAATATATTATTAGTAATTTATTTTAGAAAGATATTTCTTGAAAAAAATCTTAGGTATTTATTTATTTTTCTTATAATTATTATTAATGGTTATTTATTTTGGTCGATTAAAATAGATTATAAAGTTGTGTATCGTCCGTATTGGATTTGGCAGGCCAGAGATTATTTGCAAGATAATAATGTTCCTGCAAATATACCAATTTATTTAAGAAATTGCCATCAGTCATTAAATGTTATTATTCCTAATAAGGTTTTGCTGATTGATGCGATGAAACGGGAATATTTAGATAACACCAAAGAAGAATTTTATTTTTTTACATATATTAAAGATTTTTGCCCCTTTTTAAATAATGAGAGATTATGCATTATTGAAAATGCCTCTTATAAAAATATTATAGAAAGATGTCCCACCGAGCAGATTAACGATGATCTAAGAGTTTTTCATTGTAATCAACATAATTTATAAATTGATGTTGACTTATCTAAAACAAGTTTTAAAATCACTCAGTAGAAAAGAGAAAGAATTCGTATTTATAGTTTCTTTTACGGTATTATTAATTACTTTAATTCCTTTAGCTTTTTCCTGGGTTAGATCTAGTGATGATTATTTTACTGGCGGAACTTTTATTGCTGCCGCCGATAAAATGGTTTACCTTTCCCAAATTGAAGAAGCCCGGCAAGGCAATGCTTTGGTTCATAATTTATATACTTCCGAACCACAAATAGGCTATCTCTCGCCCTTGTGGACCGGTTTAGGCTGGTTTTCTAGAGCTACTAAACTATCACCGCTATTTACTTTACATTTTTTTAGAATCATTTTCGGTTTTATCTTTTTATATCTACTTTATCTTTTTATTTCTCAAATCTTCTCTAGCGTTAAATGGAGAAAAATTACCTTTTTGGCGCTATCTTTTAGTTCAGGGCTGGGAATATTTACCGTAATTAGGCCCTGGACAGCGGAGAATATGTATAATTATTTTGGCACCGATATTTGGTTTAGCGAAGGCAATACTTTTTTGACCCTTTTTCATTCCCCTTTATTCATTCTTTCCCAAATTTGTCTTTTATTAATATTTTGGTGGACGATTGCCAGATTAACTTCGGCTAAATATACCGAAGCAGCAGCCATTGGTTTAATAGGCGGTTTTTTAGGCTTTATTCATCCCTATGATATAGTTATTATTTTTTCTGTTCTCTTAGTTTGGTTTGCAGTAAAAACAGTCCAAAAGAAAGAATGGTTCTGGCCGGTCTTTTTAAAGCTTATTATAGTCTTATTTATTTCTTTTCTGCCTATAGGTTATTTTTTCCTTTTAAAATATTTTTCTCCGGGCTTTGCTGGCTGGGCCATACAAAATATTACCCTTTCACCAAGAATATATAATTATATGATTGGTTATGGTTTAATTTTTATTCTTTTTCTTTTCGGCGTTTATCCGGCCTGGAAAAGCAGAAATAGATATTTCAACTTTTTAGCTATCTGGGCTATTGTTTCATGGCTTTTACTATATGCCCCTTTGCAATCTCAAAGAAGACTGGGCAACGGGCTGCATATGCCTATGGTGATATTAGCCATTTTTGGCTTAGTGGTAATTTTAAATAAATTAAAGCAGTTATGGCTTTTTAAAATTGTAAATAAACAATACATTATTAAAACAACAGCGATTTTAATTTTGGTTTTTTTGGCTATAAGTTCGAATTTATTTTTAATTGGCGCTGAATTTTTTTATCATGCCCTTAAAGGCTTTTATATAACCCAAAACGAAAAAGAGGCAATAATTTGGTTTAAGGATAACCTAAAAACAACAGAAGTAATTTTATCAAAGAATACCATCGGCAGCATAATCCCGGCTATATCGGGCCGTTATGTCTATTTAGGCCATGGCCACCAGACCAATAACTGGCTGATAAAAAAATATGATGTTGAGGAATGGTTTTTTAAAGATAATCAGGGGGACGCTTTAAAATACCGCTGGTTATTAAGGGAAGGCATTGATTATCTTTATCATGGTTCAAGGGAGATGGCTTTGGGAAATTTTAACCCTGACGAAAAAAGTTATTTAGAGGAAGTATATAAAAATCAAGAGGTGACAATTTATAGGATTAAAGTTAAATAATGAAAATAATCAATATTAAAAAAAGAAAGTTTATAATAAGTATAATAGTACTTGTGTTAATTATTACCTTATTGCCCTATATTGGAGTATATAATTCAAATAAAGATTATTATACCGGCGGAACTTTGGTTGGAGCAGCTGATAAAATGGTTTACCTCTCCCAGATCGAAGAAGCTAGACAGGGTTATTTTTTTATCCATAATTTATATACCTCCGAACCACAAGCCGGTTATTTTTCGCCCTTGTGGGCAAGCTTAGGCTGGTTTTCGGGAATTACTAAACTGCCGCCGTTATTTACTTACCATTTATTTAGAGTTATTTTTGGTTTTATATTCTTATATTTATTGTATTTGTTTGTTTCCAAGATTTTTTTAAAAGAGACGTGGAGAAAAATTGCCTTTGTTACTTTAGCCATTAGTTCTGGCTTTGGTTTTTTCACCTTTTTTATTAATTATATATTAAAGAATCCCAATGGTTATTTTGGCGCCGATATTTGGTATAGCGAAGGCAATACTTTTTTGACCCTTTTTCATTCCCCTTTATTCATTCTTTCCCAAATTTGTCTTTTACTAATATTTTGGTGGACAATCGCCCGATTTAAAATCGCCAAATATCCAGAAGTAATAGGCATGGGCATCATCGGCTGTTTATTAGGATTTTTTCATCCATATGATGTTTTTATCGCATTTTTTATTCTATCAGTTTGGTTTATAGTTAATATTATAAAAAATAAATTATGGCCCTGGCCGGATTTTTTTAAATTAGTAATTTTCTTTTTAATTTCCTTCGCCTCGATTTTTTATTTTTTTATTTTTAGAATTTTTTCACCCGGGTTCGCAGGCTGGGCTGAACAATTAGTTCAGTTGTCGCCCCCGCCGCATAATTATATGGCTGGTTTTGGTTTAATCTTTATTTTTTTTCTTTTTGGTATTTCACCTGCATGGAAAAGCAAAAATAAATATTTAAATTTTTTAGCGGTTTGGTCTTTAACTTCCTGGCTGCTTTTATATATGCCATTGTCTTTTCAGCGCAGATTAGGCAACGGCATGCATATCCCTATGGCACTATTAGCGGTTTTGGGGGCGGCTGTTTTGCTGGATAAAATTAAAAAAACAAAACTATACTATAAAATAAATAATAAATTTACGATTAAAATAGTTATATTAATTATTTTTATATTTTTAATGACAAGCACAAACCTGTTTTTTTTAGGATTAAATTATCATTTTTTTTCAATTGGAGAATTCCACTTAACTAAGGGAGAAAAAGAAGCTATATGGTGGCTGAAGGAAAATTCAGATAAATCAGATATTATATTATCTCAAAGTCAAATGGGCAGCATAATTCCTTCGATTGCGGGCAGGTTTGTATATTTAGGCTATAAAATTCAGACCAATAACTGGCTGATAAAAAAATATGATGTTGAGGAATGGTTTTTTAAAGATAATCGGGGGGACAAGCTAAAAGCCCGTTGGTTATCGAGGGAAGGCATTGATTATCTTTATTACGGTTCAAGGGAGATGGCTTTGGGCGAATTTAATCCTCAAAATAAAGAGTATTTGAAACAAGTTTTTCAAAATAGCGAGGTAGCGATTTATCAAGTGAAACCAGTACCTTAATCATAGAGCTTTTTAAGCGCAAAGATTAAATTTTTTATGGCTGTCAATAAAGAAAGAAAAGTTTTTATTTTAACCGTTATTGTTTTGGTTTTTTTAATTACCTTTATTCATCTGGCGGGTTATTTTTATTCTAATGAAGAATTCTATTATATTGGCAATCAACCCACTAGAGTGGGGGATATGACAGGCCACTTTTCTTTTATCACTCAAGCGGCTCAAGGAAAAGTTCTTTTTAAAAATTTATATAATCCCATAGAGCAACGAGACTTATTTTTTCATCCTTTATGGCTAATAATGGGCTGGCTAGTTAAAATATTCAGCTTAAACATTTTTTTAGTTTATCAACTTTTTAAAGTAATCTTTGCAATTATTTTCTGTATTCTTTTAAGAAAATTTTTAAAGGAGTTTTTTAATTTAGAACAAAATATTTGGTTATTTCCTTTTTGTATATTTGCCGCTGGTATTTTTACTTGGCTGATTGAAAAAGATACCTTTTATAATTTATACTTTAGCCCCTTATTTGCTTTAGTTTTAGTTTTATTTATCTTAATTTATCACGCAGTTTTAAAATATTTTAAAACTCACAAAAATATTCATCTTTTTACTATTTTTTTAGGGGCGTTATTATTATTTTTAGTTCATTTTTATGATGCCGTCTCTTTATTGGTAGTTATTTTAAGTTGGTCTATTTATAGATATTTATCCACCAAAAAATTTAAAAATTTTTTACCGGCTTTAATTACTATATTATCAGTAACTCTTGGAGCTGTATACTATTATTATATCTTTTCGGCTGAAGAAGCTTTAAGCCGTTGGGCTATGCAAAATTTTACTCCCTTGCCTAGTTGGCAGTTTTTAATTTATGGTTATGGCTTGCTTTCTCCTTTAGCTATTATTGGAGCGATAAAGAAGAGAAAGGAAGAGATATACTGGTATTTAATATTATGGTGTTTATCTTCTTTGTTTATAATTTTTTCTCAAATTCAATTTAATCGTCGCTTCGTTTTAGGCTTATCGATCCCTTTGACCATTTTAGCCTATCATGGATTTAAATTTATTTTAATAAAATTAAAAAGGCAATTCAGCAGGATAATTACAGCTATAATAATTATTTTATTTTTAACTCAAAGCTATTTCTCCATTTTTAGTTATGAGCTATTAATTATTAAATTCCACGGACCCCCGCATTATATAGCAAGAAAATATATAGAAATATTTTACTGGATGAAAGATAATTTGCCGACAGAAAGCAGAATTTTTGCTGATTTTGGCACTTGGAATACAGTTATCTCTGGTTATACCGGACACATTTCTTATTTAGCCGGCGGCTATTTTACCAGCTTTAAGGAAAATTTTGATAAAATTGAGTGGTTTTTTAAAGATAATCAGTTTGATCAGGAAAAGAAAATTTTTTTACAGCAGAATAACATAGATTATTTATTTTACAGCGATATTGAAAAAAGATTAGGCGATTACAATCCTGGCCTTCAAGATTATTTAAAATTAATATATCAAAATAAGGACGCGGAAATTTATCAAGTCCTTAAATGAAACTAGGGTGTTTTAGGGAATCAATGTAATTTTTGGTTCTAAAATAGTTTCTTGAGTGATTTGAGGCACGGCCGAGCGGAGGCCGTTTAGTTTTAAAAAGCCCTCTAAGTAGACCAACTGCAACTCTAGCTGATAATTACTGTCAGCTATTTTTTGAGGCAGTAAAAACCAATAGTTGATTTTGACTATTTCGTTGGCTTGCCATTCGCTGGTTGGGTATAGCCCATAGGCCAGAGGATAATATTTTTGCTTAACAATCTGCCCTTCCTCGTTGTTAAGCGTCAGCTTTAACTGATAGTCTTTTTCTATTCTTTGCTTAGTTTGAAAATAAAGAGCCGCGGGCAAGAAATTTTTATCAGAATCCAAAAGAGGCGGATTATCAGACCAGCCCAGAAATTTTAAACCGTTGCCAAAGTCAATATTTTGAGGATGTTGAATATCAGTAAATTTTTGAGCGGTTTGATATAGATGAATATCAGTTTCAGCATTTTTATCCATTCTGACCAAGGTGTCGGCTATTTTAACCACGCCGTAATTTCCCGCCTGAATAATTTTTCTAAAATTATCATCACCAGTTAAATAATACTTCTGCCACTGGCTGCTGTTAGGGAATTGAACCGAGTAGGTCACCAGATCGTCAAAATCAAAAAGCAAAGTCCGGGTGTCTGCCGGCAGTTTATAATCAATATCGCTAAACTGCTTTTTGCCGATATAGGCATAGTGCAAAGAATAAATGCTGGGCCGCGAGGAAAGATTAGTTAAAAATTCGTAAGAGGCGGCTATGCTTTGTGTTTGGGGCAGGCTTTGGTAAAATTCAGTTTTTAATTCCCTGGTCTCTGAAAAGGAGCCCGGCTTAAACAGCTGTTTAACAACTGCGGGCAGCGGCCCCAAAGCTAGACAGCTATAGATTGCGGCCGCGCCGATAATCATTACCAATAATCCTCTTTCTTTAAAGAGATATTTTTTAAATTTAAAAAACTTGAATTTTGTCTGACCCAACTTGGCCAAACCATACGCATAGCCAATAAACAGGGCTGGCAAGAGCAAGCTGGAGTAATGGGTTTTAAGAACAATCAATGAATTATTAGAGCCGCCCAGCGAAAGCTGCAGAAAAACGAGCAGGCCTAAAAGGAGCAGCGCAAGGTCAAAAAAGATAAAAGCAAAGGGCAGCAGCAGAGCTAAAATAAAAAGCAGATTATTTAAAGCCAAGAAGCGGTATAAAATTAGCTGGGGTTCAACTAAAGCATTGGTCAAAATTTCGTTTAAATTTCCGCCCAGCCAGGAGTAGTAATAAAAAAATTTGTAACTGCCGGTAGGCGTAATAGAAGCAATAAATGTTGTGGCCGCGGCAAACCAGCTTAGGGCCATTAAACCGGGCGTAAAAATCCAAACTTTAGAACGTCTGTTAATCAGAGCCAATGCCGAAAACATCAAAACAACTAAAGCCACATCCTCTCTGACTGCCAAACTCAAAACAGCAAAGACTAAAAAAGCCGCCAAGTTTTTTTGCTGGTAAAAATAAAAAGTCCAGAACAAAAAGAAAATTGCCCAGGGCAGAAAATGAAACTCAAAGATATTAATATTCTGGACAAAAGGATTTGTCAGCCAGGCCAGGGCAATAAATAAAGGCCAGGCATTAGATAATTTATGTTTGGCAATTAAATACAGGGGCCAGGCGCACAGAGCTAAAATTAAAGATTGTAAGATTAAAAGATTGATGGGATGCTGCCACAAGTAATAAAAAGGCAAAAGCAGAATAAGAATCAAAGCAAAGTGGTCGCCTAAATAAGAATGGGGGTGAATAGTCAGGCCAAAAAGATTGCCCTGGGCCGAATTATAAAAAACCTGGTTAATAATGGCTAAATCCAGGCCGTTGTAGCCAAAATTAAAATATTTCCAGATGCAGATTAAGGAAAAAATCAAAAAATATAAGCCAATAGCCAGCCAAAGAATCAACCAGCTTTTTTTCTTGAAAAAATTTATTAATTTACTTATTTTCATCCTTCAATTTTATCAGAGATTGGATTAAATAAATATCTTGACAAAATTTATTTAATAGTGCATAATATAATAATTTGTTCTCTCAAAAAATCAATGGAGATAGAAATGAAAAGATCATTAACGATCATTGGCTTGATGCTGGCCGCAGTCAGCTGGGCCGGCAATTACACCCTGGAGCTAAGCAATCCATCTGATTGCTGGCTGGAAATAACCATAGTGTATGATCAATCAGAAATGGTTATGGTTAAGGTACTAGGACCCGGTTCGCAAAAGCAGGTTAGTTTGGATTCTTTACTGGCCATAACGCCTAAAGTTACTGCCAGCAGGCAAGAGTACAATCAACAGGGCGCTTTGGTCAAATTCCGGGAAAAATGGGAGTGGCCTAAGGCCAAGGCGGGCCTGCTGATTAGCTATTTTGCCGACCAAGGATTGACCCTCTTTAAAGGTTTGAAGATTAAGATAGTAACAATCAAGGGTGGCAAAAAAGTTATTGACCATAAAAATAACTTGGAGGAAATTATAAAAGACCAGCCCGGTAAAGTTAGTAAATTAGAATTGAATGGCCCTCCTAAGAAGAAGGCAGCAAAGGCCTTTAAAGTATTGGTGAATAATCAATCCAGCCGGCCTATAACAGTTCCTGTGCTTGGCAAAAGAAATCTCCGCTATCTGATTTTCCCAGGCAAAGAAAGGGCCGTTAGAGTATTAGAAGGCCAACCCTTAATGGTCAGGGGCGAATTAAGAGTTGAGGATAGGATCCATAGCTGGAAAAGAGTTTCTGTAAGCAGCATCAGCTTGTGGACCCCCATTAAGACAGATCGGCTGGCTGTTATCTATGACCGGGATTTGGAAAAGGCCCTGCGCCGAAAGGGCGTGATTATAAACAATACCCCTTACTGGGCAAAACTCATAGCTGGGTTTGAAGGAAAATTAGAACCTGGTAAACATAAAGAGTTTGAGGTTTTGGCCGGAGAAAGAGTTCAGGTTGAGGTGATGTATTTTAAGGATTCTTTGTGCACAACTCCGGCCGGCCATCACTCAATCTTTATGATTTATGCCGAATCAAAATCCCTAGGTTCAGGGATATACTTTCGGCACGTTCTACAAATTAAAACCCGCCCTCAAGGAGCGGGAACAGGGCGCCTCAGGTTATAGAGGCGCTTTTTTTATTAAATTTTACGGCCAAGGGAAAAAGCTGTAGTAACCGGGCGTGGTGGATTTAATCAGCATGTTGGCTGTAAACCAGGTTATGGACCAGGCAATTAAAATAATTATTAGGCCTATAACAGCTTCTCTTAATTTATCCCTGGCTTTGCCGATTTTTTCTTCGTTGCCGCCGGAGGTCATCCATTGGTAGCCGGCTATTAAAATTAAGACTACAAAAATCATGCCCACAAAACCCAGCACATAATGGATGATGGTGATAATAACCGCCTGAAAGGGCGTTTTATTATAGACATTATAGCCGGCATGCTGCGAGGCCCACTCTAAGCGGTTTAACGGATCAGTATCAATATTAATGGCCTTGGCAATCTTAACATAGCAGAATAAGCTAGCCAGATTAAATAAGTAAAAAATTTTTTTCAACATAAATTTTAAAAAGTTGACCGGCTGAACATATTAACCATAAAGACAGTAATGGAGTAGCTTATCATTACAATGGCAAAGCCGATAAAAGCGTTTTTAACGCGGGCTTTGGCTTTGCCCAGTTTCTCCTCGTTGCCGCCGGAAGTCATCCACTGGATGCCGCCGATAATCATCAGGGTTAAAAAAAGAATGCCCAGCAAGCCCAGCACAAAAAAGATGATGGCTATAACTATTTCCTGAATTGGCTTGTTGCTGGCAGTAAAATTAGCTCCGCCAGAGATGCTTTCCAAGGTTTGCCTAGGACTGGCAATAGTAAAAGCCCAGGCGGTTTTAGCCAGCAGAAAAAAGAAAATTACATTCAGCCACAGCCAGATTGATTTTGTTTTTTTTAGCATTGTTTTTAATTAAAGGACACATTCATGAGTGACTTGATTACAACTATTAAAGCCCAGCCAACCAGGACAATTATTATCATTAGCGCACTCCACCCATAAATAACCGCCATGGCTACTGTCGTAGACGCAATAAGGAGCGGCGGAGGGCGCTTGGGGCGGTAAACAATTAGTTGAATAACTTGAAGAATCTACACAAAGTCCGTCTTCCCAGCCGGTTCCGTTAGGGTCAGCTTCCCAAATGCAGTCAGAGCGAAAAACACATTGAGAAATGCTGGCAATATTGCCACATTCATCAGCAGCTGATAAGCATAGCCCTGAACCAGAATCGCACATAAAACCAGCAGGACAAGAGCCGCTGCATTCCACGCATTTGCCGCCGAAGCAGAACATTACACGGGGTCCGTTAGGATTGGACGGGTTGGCTATGCCGGCGCCGGGCGTAATAACCTGGCGGTCTTGGCACTGGGCATTGGTTTGGCAGTCAGCGGCTTGGTAGCCAACAGGCCCTGTGGTAATTGTAGAAGGCGTGGTTAAAAGCTTGCTTTCAAAATAACTAAAGTAGAAATTGGCAATTATAAAAGCGCACAAGGTTAAGCCAACGCCAATGGCGCCGTTAACCACTCTTTTTCGGGCTTTGGTTACTGTTTCTTCGTTGCCGCCGGCGGTCATCCACTGGATGCCGGAGTAAACAGTCAATCCTAAAAAAAGAATGCCGATAAAACTGACAATTACCCCGATTATCTGCCCGACCCTAGAATTTAAAAAATTTTCCTGGGCTTGGGTAGCGGGAAAATCGGCTTGCTGGGCCGCCTGGTTTAAATAATTTGTAAAATCATTTGTAAAAGCTTCAGCATTTTGCAGAATTAAAAAGCTTAAAGCCATAGTTGCAGAAATGATTATTATTTTATAGTTCAGTTTCATATTAATTACAGGTATGAGTATTTTGGTTGCAGCTGCTGCCGGGACAGTGGTTGTCTTCGTAGCATTGAACGCATTCAGCAGGGTTTTCTGAATAGCCCTGGGATTGTGTTTCTATGTCCATACAGTAAGGTTTGGGAGGCGTAATTCCTTCACAGCTATTAGGTCCGGTGCAGGTGCACATTTTCCAGATTAAAAACGACTGGCAAACTGGCGCCTGGGACGGGCAGTCGGAATTGTTTTCGCAGTTAGAGCCCCAGCCGGTTTCGCAAGCGCCGGTCCAGGTATTGCAGACCTCGCCGGGGTACTCGCAGTCGCCGTCATTGCTGCAAAGTTTTTTGCACTGGTTGTCTACGCAGACATAACTGCCCGGGCACTCGTTGCTGGTTTGGCAGGCTAGGCCTTGCGGAGTTATGCCGGTATTGTCGCGTTCGGATATCTGATAAAAAAGGGCAAAAACAGCGTTGGAAATCACATAAGCCAGAATAACCACGCCCAGGCCGATGGCGGCGTTAATTATTTTTTTCCGGGCTTTGGCGACCTGCTCTTCGTTGCCGCCGGCCGTCATCCACTGGATGCCGGAATAAATAGTTAAACCTAAAAATAACAGGCCTACTAAGCCCAGAGCCATAGCTATTAATCCGCCGGCAGCGGTATTTAAAAAGGCATCGTCAGCTACGCTGTCGGTTTTAAAACCGCCGGTGTCGGCAATGGTTTTTAAGGAATTGGTGATGCCGATATCTTGAGCCAAAGCAGTGGCGGTAATAAAAAAGAACATCAGCAATAAAAAACAGATTGTAGCTGTGATTTTAAACATTGGATAATAAAGCTTCGCTGATAAACCAGGTAATAAAGTAGGCGGCCGTGGTAATGGCCAGGCCAATAGCGGCATTGGTCATTCTGGCGCGGGCTTTGGTTATTTTTTCCTCGTTGCCGCCGGCGGTCATCCACTGGATGCCGGAAAAGATAATTAGAATAAAAAAGATGGCGCCCACAAAGCTTAAAACCGCCCTGACAATTAAGCCGACTATTTGGGGGATGGTGTTTTCAGTGGCTGAGCCATATTGTGCACCGGTAGCGGCTTGTTGAAGATCAGGAAGAAGGTTCATAGTTAGCGGATTAGCTGGTGTTTCTCCAGTTTCCGCTAGCGCATAATACATTGGTATAACAGTCCATAATATGAGAAGAGTAATAGTTATTTTTTTAAACATTTTTTAAATTGTTATTAATTAAAATAATTATTATATCATGTACTTAAATCACAGTAACATTTATGATAATTTGGTTCGTTAGGATCTTGCGGGCATTGTGTTATTCCACTTTGACCATCACACCAAGTTTTAAATTCACCAGCGCAATTAGTATAATCTAAACAAGAAGCAGTTGGGGGCGTATAAGGAGGAGTTGAAGTTGGTGGAGAAACGGAAGTTTGTAACTTACTTACCACAAACCAAGTAATAGCATAAGCGCCTAAAACAATGACTAAACCAATAGCGGCGTTAACTAATCTATCGCGGGCTTTTTTAACGGCTTCCGCATTGCCGCCGGCCGTCATCCACTGGATGCCGGAGTAAACCACAATAACTAAAAAGGCCACGCCCAAAAAAGCCAAAACATAAGAAACTACCTGGCCGATGGTATAAGATAAGTCGGCTGATGTAACTGCGCCGGCAGAGCCATAGCCAATTTTATCACCCACTTTATTAAGAGCCCATTTTTGGCATTCTTCCAGAGTACTGTAGGGGCAGGTTTGCTGGGCTAAAGTCAAAGCCGGCAAGAGGAGAATTCCCGCTAAGATTATAATTGAAAAAAGGATAGTAATTTTTTTAGTCATAGAGTTTTAGAAATATTTTATGGAAAGTTTATTGGCAAATTAATGAAATATCGGGATCGGTTTGGCATTCACAGCTAATATCATCATAATAAGGGCTGCTTGGCTCCTCGCTGCCTCTGGTACAGCAACCCGTCGGAGCGCCAGCATCTTTACATTCGTTATCGCAGTCAGCGGGGTTACAATTACTAAGAACAGTACTGCTGGTGGTTACATCAATAATTCTAAAAATAACAAAATTGGTTAAAAGCCAGGCTAATAGAATTATTATTAAGCCGATAACCGCTTTATTGATTATTGAGCCGGCTGTTTTAACTTTTTCCTGATTGCCGCCGGCCGTCATCCAGGTCAGGCCGCCATAAATCATTAAAAGCAGGAAGATGACTCCCAAAGAGGTTAAAACCAAATTAAGTATCTGGCCGATAATATCGTAAATAGTGGCGGCTTCGGCCGGGTTTTCTCCTATTATTCTAGCATTTTGAGCGGTTTTGTCTAAGTCGTTAATAACATCGCTAATATTGACAGCATAACTGATAAGCGGAGTTATCAGCAAACAGGAAATAATAATAAGCATGGCTAGTGTTAATTTAGAGTGATTCATAGTTTTAGTCTACGGCGACTTCAATAATTTTAAAAATCACAAAGTTGGTTACCAGATAGGCAAAAAGAACAATAACTAAGCCGATAGTTGCCTGAGTGATGATCTGCTTGGCCTTGTTGATATCTACTTTGGTCGCGCCGCCGCCGACAACCGTGCCGCCTCTCATCCAGGTAATCCCGCCGTATATAATTAGAAGCAAAAAGACAACTCCTAAAAAGCTAAGAATTATATTAATGACATCGCCGATAATGCCGTAAGCGGTGGGCGCGGCCTGGGCGCTGGAGATTATTTTGGCCTCCTGGGCCGTAGCGTCTAAAATATTCAAAGCCCGCTCGGCGGCGTTGGAGCCGGGGCTTGCCGGCGGCTCTGTTTGAGCCATGGCCGAGCCAGCGATTACTGTAAAACAAACAAGCGCGGAAAAAAATAAAGCCAGAGTAATCTTAATAACTATTTTCCCCTTCTTAATCATAAAAATAAAAATGACAAGCGACAAATGACCAAGATTACTTACATTTGTCATTTACCCGGCTTAGACCGAGTTGATCACTTGTCACTTAAATATAATCCAAGCATTAGCCCACCCTTTTAAAAGTAGCAAGGATGAGCTATTACTCAAGTTATATCAATTTTAGTTAATAGGTTACTTCTGCCAATTGAGTAACAATAAAGGTGGCAATAGCATAAGCAGCCAGGATGATAATCAAGCCGATAATGCCAGCGCCAATAAGCTTTTTAGCTTCGCCGACTTTATCTTCGTTGCCGCCGGCCGTCATCCACTTAAAGCCGCCCAAAAGAATAATAACCACGGCAATAATGCCTAAAAACCCCAGCAACACATTAATAATGTCGGAAACCATAGCCCTAACATCCCTGCTGCCTAAATTTAGAGCAGAACCATACTCGATGCCCAAAGAGATCTGGGCCTTGACCAGCAAAGGCGCCAGCAGCAGAGTTAAGCCGCTTAAGCCAGCCAGTCCATTCCTTAGATATTTTTTCATATCTTTAATTCCTTTCGTGATTTGAAATAATGTTCTTATTTAAAGACATTATTCAATCAATTGAATTTTAATTAAGTTTAATATTTTAATATTTTAATCTCTAAAAATAGTGGAATAAAGCGGATAGTTTAGATGTCAGACTGATATTATTATACAATAAAATAATAGTTTTTGCCAACTTTTATCCACAATCAAAATTAGGGCTGATTATTAAAACTGCAGAGTTTCCAGAATGGCTCTAAGAATGGCATAACTGGAGAAAATAACTATTAAGCCCAGCACTGCCCACATCAAGGTATCCCTGCCCTTTTTAATTTTGTCCGGACTGCCGCCGGCTGTCATCCACTGAAAGCCGCCAAGAATAAACATTAATAAAGCAACTATGCCGGTAAGGCCCATAAAAGAGTAGATTAGCCGCCCGTAAATTTGCTGGGGCCCCAAATTAGGGCTGCCTAAGGGGTTGTTTAAACTACCGGTTACCGCGCCCCCTTGGGCGCTTTGGGTATTTTGTGTATTTTGTTGAGCTATAATTATAGCTGTCGGGCAGCCAATTAATAAAACTAAAATTGTTATCAAAAGCAGTTTTTTTAAAAAAATTTTCATATAGTTAAAAAGTTAAAAGCTGATTATTTATTCGCTACAATTACATTGATATGAGGGAGAAGATTCTTCGCATTGATAATTAGGGCAGTTTTGACTTTCACACCAGTCAGGGCATTCCTCTTCGCAGCTATCTTGAGAGATGTAACTAACTGAAAAACATGAACTTAATTCTGATTGAGAAACGCCCGGACACTGATATTTTTGCTTGTCTTGACGTTCGCAGCAAACCATGCCGGACCCGCTGCAATATTCCGGCCCGAGAATTTTCCCAGAAACGCAATCATTAGCATCGCTCACGCAGTTGTAATATTGATACTCCTTTCTGGTCGGGTGGCAGGCCCAGTAATGGCAGGCATTTTCGTATTCAGTCTGATTATTGGCGCCTTTATTGCTACACGAGTAGGTGGTTTCAGGTTTATTATCGCTGCCGACTCTTTTCAAGCAGAATTTGCCACTGCCGCAGGGCGTGCCTTCGCCCCAGCCCTGCTGGCAAAAAGCATTGCCAGCGCCTTGGCAGTATTGGTACCAGGGCACATTGCCGCTGAATAACGATTGGACCACTTGCCCCTGGCTGGCTTGTTCAGTGGAAGTTAATAGTAAAACTAAAGTTAAGTTAACCAAAAACCAAGAACCAATAATAATTACCAGGCCTATAACAGTATGAATCAAGCCCTTTTTGCCCGCATCCACCCTTTCTTTATTACCGGCGGAAGAGAGCCAGGTAAAGCCGTGCCAAATTAATAAAAATAAAGCGCTGCCGCCCAGAATGCCCAAAACCCAGCGGATTATATTGACAAAAGTCTGCAAAAAATCGCAAATGCCGCAGTTGCCGGTGGCGGTGCAGGGAGGCAGGATTTGGGCATAAGCCAGCCCTGGTAAAATCACCAGACCTAGAATTGAAAAACCTAAACTTATTTTGATAAATTTTATCATAGAGTAAGATTGATTTGTTGAGCCGCGTTAGTCATTATATTAATTAGTCCTTCCGGAGTAGTGGCCTGGGGAAAATCTTCTATCATTTTTAAAAATATTTCTTCCATTTTTAAAGCATCGCTGCCATTATACCAATGGGTGGCAGTCAGGGCTTGTTCGGCGAAAACAGCCAGTTCCGGGTCGGTTTTTTGTTGATTAATGACAGTCCTTAAAGCGGCTGGCCGCTGGGTGGTTTCCAGATATTTTTTGACTTCTATATCCCTGGCGGCAAAGTTTAAAAAGCCCCAGCCAGCATCAACATTTTTAACTTTATGAGAGACGGTGGTTACCCAGTAATTGGCATAATTAATAGAGGCATTACTGCCTTGAATCTGCGTCATGGGCGCAATGCCAATATCCAGTTTGGGCGAGCGGCCTTTAATAACCGGCAGTTGATAAGAATAGCCATAAACCATAGCTACCTTGCCTTCAATAAAAGCATCCAGGGCATTGGGCATATTTTCGTGCCAGCAATAAACTTCTTTAATGGGGTCGGCAAAATCAATATAGAATTTTAAAGCTTCCAGGCCTGGTATAAAGCCGGATGACTCGCCTTCCTGAAAGCTTACGCTGTTGCCTTTCATCATTTGGGCGCCGTTTTGCATCATTAATAAAGAAACAATATCAACGGCCCGGGGAATATTTTCGGCCGTACCCAGGGCAATGCCGGCCTGAATAATGTTATTTTGTGAATTTAAAATTGTGGTTTTTTTAACCGCTTCTTTGACTTCGGTCCAGTTGGTTGGCGGAGTGGCAATGCCGGCGGCATCCAAAAGGTCGCGGTTATAAAATAAAGCCAAATTGTCAACGCTTAAAGGCAAACCATAGATTTGGCCATCAATAATCACATCGTTATAAACAGTGTCTACAAACTGGTTTTTGATATCATAGCTGGTAAAGGCGGGAATCTGCCTGACAATGGTGCTGATTTCGGTTTTGCCCAGTGTTTTTTTAACTTCCTGAAAAGCCAGCTGAACTTTGGCGGGCTGGGGAGTAATGCGATTCTGGTATTTTTTTAACCATTCAACGGGAATGCTGTATAAATCCGGCCCCCTGTCTTCGGCCCAGGCCTCTAACAGTTTTTGTTCGTATTCCTGGTAGCGGAATTTGCGGTAAGTAATATTAATATTAGGATGCTGGTTTTTAAAATCATTAATAATCGGCTGCAGGTCGGCGCTTTCGTCCCAAACGCCCCAGTATTCTAAATTAATAGTCTGGGTTAAGGATACTGATGCTTGTTTACTGGGAAAAAGTTTGCAGGAAAAGCCAGAGGTTATCAGCAAAATTCCCGTCAAGATCAAAACAAGGAATTTTATTTTATGTTTCATAGTTTTAATATTTTAGTTGGCGCAGATATTTTTTAAACTCGCCGCCGGTTTTGTTATGTTCCAAGGCCAGTTCCACATTGGCTCTAAGCCAGCCCATAATAGTGCCGGCATCATAAAGCTTGCCGTTGATTTCACAGCCATAAATCGGGCGTTCTTGGCTTAATTTTTTTACGGCATCTGCCAGCCAAACTTCTCCGCCCTTGCCCGGCTTTAAATTTTCTAAAATTGGAAAAATATCAGGAGTCAAGATATAGCCGCCAATGCTGGCTAAGTTGGATTTGGCTTTTTTAGGGCCTGGCTTTTCAACAATACTTTTTATTTCAATGATATTCTTATCCACTTCAATGCCGTCAACAATGCCATAACGATTAGTCTCTTCTTTAGTTACTTTGGCTAAAGCCATGACCGGATCCTGATATTTTTCATAAACTTTTATCATCTGCTTTATCCAGGAAGTTTTGCCGGTATAAAATTCATCGCCGTAAAAAACCGCAAAGGGTTCGTTGCCGATCAGGGGCTTGGCGTTTAAAACCGGCGTGCCATTGCCGATCGGGCCTTTTTGGCGGATGTAAACAAAGTTGGCCATGCGGGGAATATAGCGCAGTTCTTCTAACAGCTGTTTTTTGCCCGATTTGGCTAGCCATTTTTCCAGCTCCGGCGATCTGTCGAAATGGTCTTCCACCGCCCTTTTATTGGTGCTGGTAACAATAATAATTTCCTTAATGCCGGCGGCCACTGCCGCTTCTACAATATATTGAATCACCGGCTTATCAACTATGGGCAGCATTTCTTTGGGCTGGGCTTTAGTGGCCGGCAAAAACCTGGTGCCATAGCCAGCCACCGGAATAATGGCTTTGGTGATTGTTTGTTTTGAACCCTTTTTAATCATAATAAGATGATGTTATTATACAATTTTTTAAATATTTTGACAATTGATTTTTTTAGCAAATAAAAAACGGACAGACACTTATAAATATCAAAAACCCTCAGAGCAAGTCGGGGGTTTTTAATTATTCTGATGTATTATTCGTCAGTTGTATCAATCACAGTTTCGGCGGGCTGGTCTTGGCTCGGCGCGGTGGCGGAACTTTCTTTAAGCAAAGGCATTGGTTCAATAATCGGCCTGGATTCGTCAGCTTCAAGCAGTTCCTTAATCAGCGGCACGACCACGTTTTTTTTATAGAAGCCCGGCGCTGCCGGCGGGTTAAGAAGGGGGAAAATATAGGCGGGCACAATCAGCTCATCGGTTTGGCCGCTGCGGTAGTTCCAGATTTTTATATAAGCCAGTTCAGGGCTGCCCAGCTCCAGCTCATCGGTTTGGCCGGAAGCATCATAGTAGAGATAGTTATGGTAGCCGCCGTTTTCGGCCGAGGCTTTTATGGTATCGGCATCAGCCGTTTGGTAAGCGGAGCTCTGGTAGTTTTGGGAAAAGAAGTTGGTAACGTTGCTGACCTTATTGTATCTGATATTAATATTTATAGTTAAACCCTGCTCATAGCCGGATTCATCGTAAACTGGCTGGCCATTAATAGTTTGAGGATAGATTACGCTAAGGGTGTCGGGCACATAAAAGTTTTCTTGGTCGGGATAGCTTTCGTAGGATTGGCGCCAGCGGCTGTCGACTACCGGCTGACCATAACCGTTGGTATTGATGCCGTATTCGTTTACAAATTTATTGGCAATATTTATTATAGTCTGATCATCTGGAATGTCGGAAATTTTTAATTGATTCTGCTGGTAGCATTTTTCATCCCCGCAGTCTTTAAAAGGATTGGGCCATTTAAGGTAGTTTTCGTAAATTACCAAGGCACCTTCTTCCATATTAATATTTATTATATAGCCGAATTCCTTGTTTTCGGCAAAGCTGATGTTTTGCAGTTTGGAGCCGGCAAACTTGCCCAAGTCTACTGAATCAAAGCTGAATTTTTCTAAAAAAGCTTCCAGATTCGGGCCCAGGCCGGCTTCTTTGATTCTCTTTAAAACCTCCATTTTATCGGCCGGCACAGTTATTTCGCCGCCGCTGTAGATATAGCTGTAGCTGATAAAGTCAGGCGCAGGCATGGCGTAGCCGCCACCGCCGCCACCCTGAACTCTAATATTTTCAGAGGCAACAATCGGAGCGGCTGCTCCAATACCGTCTTCTGCTGTTAAATTTGCTGATTTATCCCCTTGTTCAGCTGACAAAGAGCCGAAAGCGTTGTCGGAAGTTTTAGAAATATTAAGATTAAAACTTAAGGGGATAACTGCGCCTTGTTTGGTTAAGTAAATAGTCGGAACAATAATTAAGAGCAAGATAGCAACAACCCCTGCCAAGTAATAGATATTTTTTAAGTTCATAAGATTAAAGGTTAATTTATTCCCCTTTTTCATTAATTCTTCGGCTCGATATAAAAGTTTAGTTTTAAGCTCTTGCCGAAAGTTTTCATCGAACTTTGTTTCCGGCCGTGAAACCATAAGTTCGTTAATTATTTTAATAAGCTGCTTTTCGTATTTTCTGAAACTTTTGTCAATCTGATATAAATCTTCCAGAATTTTTTGAATTTCGTTGTTCATATATTTTTTATTACGAATATAATGCTAATAAATCTCGAATTTACCCCGCGAATATGTCGCTAATTCTCGAATAATTGCGAATTGGTAAATATTTATTCAATTAATAGCAACAAGAGTATCAGGGCCAGCGCATCTTTTTCTTTCAATCTTTTTATAGTTCGGGAGAACATCATCTTTAGCGAAGCTTCACTCTTTTTGGCAATGGCGGCAATTTCTTTGTAAGATAAACCGTCCCAGATCCGCATGATAATTAAATCTCTTTGCTCTTTGTCTAAAAGTTTTAGATATTCGGCAATTTTTTCAAGCTTCATTTTGGTATCAACATCTCTTGGCGCATCATCATCAGTCTGTAAATCCCAAACATCGTCAATATCAGTTTCTTTTTTAAAGGTCCTGTAATAATCAATCACTGTATTACGGGCAATCTGGTAGAGCCAGGAAGAGAATGTTCCCTTTTTATCGCTGAATTTGTTAAGATTTTCCAAGCACTTGGTAAAAGTTTGGCTGGTTAAATCTTCAGCTGTTTCTTTATGGTGCGTTCTGTAATAGACAAAATTATAGATTTTTTTGATATATTTGTCGTAAAGACGGCTAAATTCCTCTAAATTGCCCTGCTGACAATTGATAATAATTTGTTGTTCGTTTACTTCCATGGAATTTTAAAGATATCTTCTATCATATATAACGAAGGAGGAGAGGGAAGGTAACATTAAAAGTCAATTGACCATCAATTTTTTAATAATCGGTATGGCTTGAGCAAGGTCGTTTTTGATTATAAAATCGGCATATTTTTCATAGATATTTTTCAAAAATTTTTCTAAAGTGAAAGCCGTAAATCGATAAGGTTACCGCCAGGGGGAAAAGTTTGGGCCGGGTAAAGATGGTCCAAAAAACAAGCTTCCAATATTGGAATCTTTCTTTGCCGATTATGCCTAAATAGATAATTGATTTGCCAAGGGCCCATAACTCGCGGCCGTTAATTTTGAATTTTATCTTCTGCCTCGGCTGGTATTCCCGTAAAAAAGTTCTAACCCTTTTATAATAATATTTTGGCGCATAAATTGTGCTTAATACTTTTTTGTAGCCCTCCATCAAGGTTTGGCGGTTCATTTTAGGAATAAAGTTTATGGAAAAATCGGTGTTATTGCCCGTGATGCCGGCTAACAGCCGGCGATCAGCATCTAAACGTTGATACAGCTTGGTGCCTTTAAGGGCGTTTAAAAGGCCGACCATGGCGGTAACAATCCCGCTGTTTTGAATGAATTTAATTTGTTTTTCAAAAATTGATAAGGGGTCGCTGTCAAAGCCCAGGATAAAGCCGGCCTGCACCTGCAAGCCCAGCCGCTGAATTTTTTTAACATTGGCGATTAAATCGCGGTTCTTATTTTGGTATTTGGCGCATTCAGCTAAGCTTTCTTCGTGCGGGGTTTCTATGCCGACAAAAACGGTATTAAAGCCCGCTTCGACCATCAGCCGGATTAACTCCTCATCGTCCGCCAGGTTGACGGAGGCCTGGGTTAAAAAAGTAAAGGGGTATTTTTTCCGCTGTTGCCAGGCGGTAATGGCCGGCAGAATTTCTTTTTTTAATTTATCTTTATTGCCGATAAAATTATCATCAACAAAAAAGACGCTGCTGCGCCAGCCCTGCTCATAAAGACTGTCCAGCTCGGCCATTACCTGTTCTTTAGTTTTAGTTCTGGGCCGGTGTCCATAAAGCAAAGTAATATCGCAGAACTCACAGTTAAAAGGACAGCCGCGCGAGTATTGAATGTTTAACGAAGCATACTTTTTAATATCTGCCAGGCGCCAGAGGGGCAGAGGAGTAGTTTCTAAATTGGCCCATTGATCTGTTTGGTAGAGATGCTGGGGCGAGCCTTTTTTTAAATCTTCCAGAAACCGGGGCAAGGTAAGCTCGGCTTCATTAAGCACCAAATAATCAACCTCGTTAAACTCCTCTTGATTATTGGTAAAAAGCGGTCCGCCAGCCACGACCTTGACGCCTAATTGCCGGCATCTTGAAATAATTTCTTTGGCTGAATTTTGTTGAATGGACATAGCTGAAAGAAAAACATAATCAGCTTGCTTTAAGTCATTATCTTCCATGGTGGTAATGTTCAGATCAATCAGCTTTTGCTCCCATGCTGTTGGCAGCATGGCCGCAACCGTCAAAAGCCCTAAGGGCGGGTTAGTGGCTTTTTTAATAATAAACTTTAAAGCATATTTAAAACTCCAGAAAGTTTCCGGGAATTTAGGATAAACCAGAAGGATTTTTAAATTGGTGTTTGAATTCATAGCTGAAAAGCGGATGTTGGCTTCTCGACTCCCTTTCGACTCGCTACGCTCGCTCAAGGTCGCTCGAAGCACTCGACTTCTCAATAATTTATAAATTTATTAGGAGAATGGTCGAAGACCACGAGCGGCGATGGTGGCCCGCTTTCGCTAAAGCTTCAGCGTGGCGATGGTGGAGAGGGTGGGAACCGAACTACGCGGGTTCGCCACTCTTGCATTTTATCTAATATTAGCAAGCTCCACAAGAGGTCAAAAATTAATATTTGCTTTACTTTAATAAATCATATATAATCTCATATAGTTAAAGTATAAGATTAACAACATGATTATGAACCAATATAACAAAAGAATCAGCAATATTTCTGAAAAAATCTGGTCTTTAATCAACCAAATCGATCTGTTAAAAGGCCAGTGGATTGGGGGGGTTAAATTAAACCCGCAAGCCTTGGGGCGTTTAAAGCGCTGGACCCTCATCACTTCTGCGGGAGCTTCGACGCGCATTGAAGGAGCTAAAATGACGGATGAAGAGGTTGAGGCGTTTATCCGTGGCTTTAAAACCCAAAAATTCAGCAATAGGGACAAGCAGGAAGTTAAAGGATATTACGAACTTTTGGAGAATACTTTTAACTCCTGGCAGCACATATCTTTTACTGAAAGCGCCATCAAACATTTTCATAAAGAACTGCTTAAATACTCTGATAAAGACAAGGGGCATTTGGGCGAGTACAAGAAAGGCGAAAATAAGGTGGAAATGTTTGACGCGTCTGGAAAATCAATCGGCGTTGTTTTCGACACTACCCCGGCTTATCTTACGCCCAAACAAATGCAGGAACTGGTTGACTGGACAAAAGAAGCTTTAGCCCTAAAAACCATCCATCCGTTGTTAATCATCGGCAATTTTTTGGTGGAATTTTTGGCCATTCATCCGTTCCAGGACGGCAACGGCAGACTGTCCCGGATTCTAACCAATTTATTAATGTTAAAAACCGGCTATGCCTATGCTCCTTACTTATCGCATGAAAAATTAATTGAGGATAATAAGGCTGATTATTATATTGCCTTGAGGCGAAGCCAGAAAAATTTAAAAAATAAACAGCCTGACATTGCGAATTGGCTGGAGTTTTTTCTGAATATTTGTTTGGTGCAGGGTAAAATGGCCGTTGATTTTTTGTCCAAAGAAAATATTGAAAAATTGTTGTCACCAAAACAACTTGCTGTCTGGCAATATTTGGAAAAGACGGGCGAAGCCGCGCCTTTAGAAATAACCAGGGCGACAAATGTGCCGCGGCCGACTGTTTCGCAGGCATTGGAAGTTTTGCTGCGACTAAAAAAGATCGAACGCATCGGCCAGGGCAGAGCGACAAGATATCAGAAAGTATAAAATTACGGCATTGAATAATAAAAAAGTTCGAATCCCGCTTGGGTCGAACTTTTTTGTATTTCATAAAACTTTAAAAATATAAGAAAAATATAGGCAATCGGGTCTATTGATAAAAAAATGTACTGGCGGAGGCGGAAGGATTCGAACCTTCGAGACCATTGCTGGCCTAACGGTTTTCGGGACCGTCCGATTCAACCACTCTCGCACGCCTCCGTTCGTTGTATAAAATTATTATTATTCCGATTATTATCCAAAACAATATCGCCAGATCGTTTTTAAAATAAGGAACATCAACCAGGCCGTGAACAAGGAGAGTAATCATAGCGCAAGACGTTGTAATAGTCAATATTTGGTAAGTGAAACTCTGATTATAGTTTTCAGTCTTCAGTTTTAAGTTTTTTATTGATTTAAGATTAAAAACTGAAAACTTAAAACTTATAATAAAAAAGGATACTAAAATCCATATAATTGAGATTAATCCCAATAGTCCAGTTTCTGACCAAAAATTTAAAAAGAAATTATGAGGATAAAGAAAAATTTCAATATGCCAAAATTGATGATAGGGAATCATTAAAGTTTGATAACCGTTAAGACCTGCGCCAAAAATCGGCGTGTCTTTGAGCATGGTTAAAGTTTCTTTCCATTGCTGGTAGCGGATCTGGACGTCGGAAGGCACCAGGGGCAGATCGGTGTAAACTAGCGAGCCGGCTGTTTGTTTTAGGTAGTCTGCGGCCGGCAGTTGAGTGAAGCTGACAATCAGAACTATGGCTAAAACCGCTATGGTTATAATTCTGGTTTTTTTGCAGAAGAGCAGGAAGCAGATTAGGCCGGCGGCAATGCCGAGCAGAGCGCCGGTTGAGCCGGCCCAGAGAATCGTTAAGATTCCAAGAATTAGAACCAGTAAATTAATGACAATCAGTTTAAATTTTTTATCAGTCAACAAATTGCCAATAGTCAACATCAAAACCGGCGCTATCAATAACGCATTGGCATTGGGATAGCCAAAGAAAGTGGTTACTCTTCTGGTGGCTTCGGCTGCCCAGTAGGGGTGGGGAATTAAATCCCCGGTCAGTTTTTGGTAAATGGCAAATAGCCCTATAACAATCGTCAAAACTCCTAAAATCCTGATAACCTGTTTTACCTGTGCTGATGTTCTGATGTTATAGATAAAAATAATAAAGAACATCAGCGCTTCAACAAAGTAAGCTTTCCAGATGCCTAAAGCGGCCTGAAGCTGGGGGGAGACAAAGGCCGAAATAGTGGCGGCGGCGAGGAATAAAATCATCGGTAATCTGAAAAATCTAGGAATTGGATTTTGTTCTTTGAGGATTAAGGATTGAGGATTAAGGATGTTCTTTACCCATTTTACTGGATTTAGGGTCAGGCCTTTTTCTTGGCGAAGTTTTAAAAGCCAGACAATAAAAAGCAGCCAGATCATGCCTTCTAAAAGGGTCGCCGGCATTCCTAAAATCTGAAAACGAATCAGATAAGAAGGCAAAAATAACAGAGTTAAATAAATGCCCCAGCGGATATCTCGATGCGATACCCAGGTAAATAACAGGTAAAAAATAATGATTAATAAGTAAAGCATAGTTGTATTTTACCTTGACCCACTAATTTTATCAATTCATCCTGTTGGGCAAGATAAATCCGCCTCGAGCGAAGTCGAGAGGCGAAGTCGCCTTTCAATTTCATTCAAGGCGCCCTGAGCCAGCCGAAGGGCGAGAGGCGAGATAAAAAACCGCTCAAATCCAGGAGCGGTCTATTACAGTATAGCATCAAGTGCTAATTTAGTGCTAACTGTTTGTGATAATTTTCTCTCTCCCATTTTGGGAGCAGGTAAAATACGAACAAGTACGCCAGGCTGAGGAATATCCCCCCTAATACTAATGGGAGCGTTGGCCTCCAAATTAATCCCAGGAATCCAGCGCCAATGACGGCGGCCGGTGCCAGCGTTATCAAAACGTGGAAAATTATAATGCAACGATCGTTGCATTTCGGCTTCCACTTCAAACGAGCGGGGATTAAATAGAGGATGAGGAAAATTAGCGCCCCCTGGAATAACGTGGTCGTGGCGCAAATTTCTGCCCCAATCAACTCAGCGAGATACATCCCGCAGGCGATAATATTTATCACCGGGAGATATACCGGAAACCACGGCAAGAGTCCGTTTTCCGGCAGTATTTTTTTTAAAGGGTTCATGATTTCCTCCGCCTTATATTGGATTTTATGCCTTGATTAATCTAAAGATAATCACCTTATAATATCACTAATTATCTTTTTGTCAACCCCTTTAATTATAATCATCACCGCTCCATAAATCAAGATGCTAATAATCAGCAACAGGATAATATTTAAATCTAAAAGCAGATATAACGCGCCCGTCATAATTACCGAAGCAATCAAGCTTTTTATAAAAGTTTTACCAGTGAGCTTAATTTTAGAAAATTTATAAGCCAGCATCAGGGCAGTCAAAGTGATAAAGCCCTCAATAATCACAGTGACCCAGGCCGCGCCAAAGTAGGAATATTTGGGAATAAAAATAAAGTAGCCGATTAAGGCCAGCACGGCGGCCAGGGCAAAATATTTCAGCATGGTTTTTTGTTTTTCCAGAATCACCAAAGTGTAGGTAAACAGCGTGCCTAAAAATATCATGCCGGTAGCCAGCATCAGAGCCGGCAGAACTTTTCCTGACGGAGCAAATTCGTTGCCGGAGATTAAAACCATAATTTTATCAGCCAAAGGAATTGTTCCCAGAACCATCGGCATAATCAAAATAATAAAAAAATCAAAAGTTTTTTGCATAATGCTTTTGAATTTTTCCATATTTCGGCTGATCCAGGCAGCCGTTAAAATGGGCATCACCAAGCCCATAAACATATGGGGGAAAGTGGTGATTATCTCCAGAATTTTATAAGGCGCGCCGTAAAGGCCAACATCGCCGGCCGGTTTATAGAGTGAAAGAATAATGGTATCGGCCCTAAAATAAACCAGGTTGAAAACCACGCCCAGGGCAATGGGCCAGGCCTTGGCGATTACTGTTTTCCAATAGACAAAGTCGAATGACCATTTTATATTTACATACTTTTTAATTAGGACCCACAGAATGACAAAATAAATAATAGCATTGGCCACATTGCCCAACATCAAAGCCGGCAAGTTGCCTTTATAGAAAATAAAGAGGAAGATCACAATTAAAAAACCGGTCCGTCCAACTACTTCGGCCAGCGCCACCTGTCCCATTTTAAGATGTTTTTGAAAAACCGTAGTCAGAGTTTGGACCAAAGACATAAATAAAAATGAGCCGGAAACAATGGCAGCCGACCACTTAACCACCGGCGGGTAGGGGAAAACAAAAATCAGCAGAGTACCGCCGCCCAAAAAAATCAGAGCCGAAAAAAAGCGCAAGGTAAAAATGTTGCTGGTAATATAGCTTTCTTTTTCCGGCCGGGCTGAAATCTCCCTTAAACAAATTAAATAAAGCCCCATATCAACCAGCACGCCAAAGAACTGCATAAAGGCCAAAGCCGTGGTGTAATGGCCAAAGCCCTCTTTGCCCAAATAACGGGTCAGCAGAGCAATGGTAACAACTCCCAAAATAGTGCCGATAATTTTACCGATTATTTGCCAGAGAGTGTTTTTAGCGATGGTTTTAGTCAAAGTCATAAGAACATGAGAACATTAGAACATGGGAGCATGAGAACATTAGAACATAAATAATTACTCCTATGCTCTAATGTTCTAATGTTATAGTATCCCTATTTTAGCATTTATAGTTAAGTAATTCAAAAAGCCGAGGGCTATCGAGCTCAGCTCGACTAAACCCCCGGCTAGTCAATTTAATATATAATCATCAGTCATCCCAGCCAAAGGCTGGTCGGCCTTTGGCCGAAATCATTGGTCATCAGTCATTAATCATTATTCCTCTGCCTTCACCTTTTCCCAAACTTTCTTTTTAATTTCGGCAATCAGTTTAAGATTTTCTCTTAAGTACTGTTTGGCATTTTCGCGGCCAACGCCCAGCTTAACTTCGCCGTAAGTATAGGAGTTGCCGGATTTATCAATAACGCCGAACTGAACTCCGGTATCTAAAACATCGCCGGAAATAGAAATGCCTTCGTTATACATTATATCGAATTCGGTATTTTTAAACGGAGCCGCCACTTTATTTTTAACCACCTTGGCTTTGGCGCGGTTGCCGATAATCTGGTCGCCTTTTTTAATTTGGGCGGCGCGCCTTACCTCAATTCTTACCGAAGAATAAAATTTTAAAGCCATGCCGCCGGTGGTGGTTTCGGGGTTGCCGAAAAATACTCCGATCTTCATTCTGATCTGGTTGATAAATATAACCACGGTTTTGGTTTTGCTGATAATGCCGGAAAGCTTTCTTAGGGCCTGGCTCATCAGCCGGGCTTGCAGCCCCATGTGGGAATCGCCCATTTCCCCTTCAATCTCCGCTTTGGGCACTAAGGCGGCTACCGAGTCAATCACAATAACATCAACGCCGTTGGAGCGGACCAGGGTTTCGACAATTTCCAGGGCCTGTTCGCCGGTATCGGGCTGGGAGATTAACAGTTCATCAATATTAACGCCGATTTTTTTGGCGTATTCCGGGTCCAGCGCATGTTCGGCGTCAATAAAGGCGGCGGTGCCGCCCATTTTTTGAACTTCAGCCACAATATGCTGGGCCAGGGTGGTTTTGCCGGAAGCTTCGGGGCCGTAGATTTCTATAATTCTGCCCCTGGGCACTCCGCCTACGCCTAAAGCAATATCTAAAGATAAACAGCCGGTAGGCACCGCTTCAACAGCCGTTGCTCTGGCTTCGCCGAATTTCATAATTGAGCCCTCGCCGAACCTGTGCTTTATTTGCTCAATGGCCTGGTTGGTAGCCATGGTTTTATTCAAGTCGGACTTGATTTTAGAGTCAGACTCGATTTTTTTATCTTCTTCTGCGACTTTGGACATACAAATAGTCATTAATAGTTAAATGACCCTTAATTAATAAATTTCCTCTCGACTTCGCCCTCTCGACTTCGCTCGAGGACTGCGTTCGAGGCCTGTCGGCAAATTCCAAATAAATAACAAATTCAAAAATAAAAAATCACTGATATTCGCCGAGGTGCGCTGCCAGCCCCGCTATGCGGAGCATGGCAGGAGAGGTGCGCTGATAAGCGCGGATATAGGATGATGAATGATTATTCAACCTTTCAGCGCTTATCTATCTTATTGAAAAGAAACAGATCTGTCAAACATATTTAAGTCGGAGGTGGTGGCCGGCTGGCGGAGAATGGAAATAGTGATAATATTTTCTTTGCTATGCTTTTTGGAGGCCGAAATTTCAAAAAGATTGAGCCCCATATTTAAATTAACATCCTGGGAAAAACTGCCGTCGGGCTTGGTTAAAATTTCCTGCTGGTTGATTAAAATCAGGGCCTCGGGCATGGTTTTGCCTTTAATGGTAATAGCCGGCTTGACCGTAATAGTCTGCGCGGCGGGCGATTCAATTTCCAGCAAGGGCGGGGTAAAGATATTGGTAATCTCCAGAGCCAGATAACCAAAGAGGCCTAAAATAATTAAGCTGACCAGGGAAAGTCTGATTAACCGAGGGGTTAAAAACGATAACAGATTTTTTTGAGGCCTTTTAGATAACTTTAGGGGAGTTGACTGGAAAATGTTTAACTGGTTGATCTTCTCTTTCTGATAAATGGCCAAAAGATTTTTTTCCGAAAAATTAAAATATTTAGCCAGTTTTTTTACAAACTGCTTAATATAAATATCGCCCGGCAGCTGATGATAACGGCCCTGCTCCAGTTTATTTAAATAATCTAAAGCAATTTGGGTTTTTAAAGAAACCTCCGATAAGCTTAAATTTCTTTTCTGCCTCTCTTCTTTAATTATTTCCGCCACACTTTTGTCTGAAGAAAGTTTTTTGTGGATAAAGCTGGACATAGTCGTAAAAATTACCAAGAACCGACCCTCGATTTAATCGAGGGAAAAGAATCAAACAAATTAAAAAATTCAAATAAGAAATTTTTATTTTTGATTTTGGTTATTGTTTGGTTCCTTAGTTCTTTTAATTTGGAGTTTTTTAGAAGTTGTTATCTTTTTTATAATGAATTTTTATTTTACCCTCTTCTTTGTCGTCTTCATTGTCTTCCTCTTCATCAATTTCCTCGTTTAATTCTTCCTCTTCTTCATCATCAAGCTCTGACTCTGTTTCTGTTTCTTCGTCCGGCCCCTGATCGTCGGCTGATTCATCATCATCATCATCTTCTTCTTCATCATCTGCAAACTCATCGGCCTCGCCGGCTGGTTCGCCATGAAGAACGCTTTCGTTGACCAGGATTTCTCTGGGTTTGGCGCCGTCAGCCGGGCCGATAATTCCCTGCTCTTCCATTAGGTCGAGCAGGCGGGCGGCTCTGGCATAGCCCACGCGCAATCTTCGTTGCAGAAACGAGGCCGAAGCTTTGCCGGCTCTTAAGATTATTTCTTTGGCTTCTTCTAAAAGCTCATCGCCGTTTTCGTCAAAACTGCCGGAGCCGGCCAAATTTATTCTGGTTTGTTTTTCGGTGACCCCTTCGTCAAATTCCGGTTCGGCCTGGTTGCGCCAATAATCGGTTACCCGCTCAATTTCTTCGTCGGTGACTAAAGCGCCCTGAATTCTTCGGGGCTTGCTTAATTCGGCGGAAATATAAAGCATATCGCCCTTGCCTAAAAGTTTTTCGGCCCCGCTAAAATCCAGAATGGTTCTGGAATCAACGCTAGAGGCCACGGCAAAAGCGATGCGGGAGGTAATGTTGGCCTTGATTAAGCCGGTAATAATATTAACAGAAGGCCTTTGAGTGGCCACTACCAAATGGATGCCTACGGCCCGGGCCATTTGGGCCAAGCGGACAATGGCTCCTTCGATGTCTTTGGCGGCCACGGCCATTAAATCGGCCAGCTCGTCGATGATAATGACAATATAGGGCAGGCGGCTGGTAATTACGCCGGCATTATAGGCGTTAATATTGCGTTTGCCCGTGGCTTCTAAAAGCTTGAACCTTTCGTCCATTTCTCTAACGGCCCAGCGCAGGGCGTTGACGGTTTTAGATACATCGGTAATCACCGGCGCCAGCAGATGAGGCAGTCCGTTGTAATTAGTTAATTCCACTCTTTTAGGGTCGACCAGAATCAGCCTTAACTGTTCCGGCGAATTCTGGAACAGCAAACTGATGATAACGCTGTTAATGCAGACCGATTTTCCTGAACCGGTAGCGCCGGCAATCAACAGGTGGGGCAGATTAGCCAGATCGATAGTCCAGATTTTGCCTGAGACATCTTTGCCCAAAGCGGCTGTTAAGCCGGCCCCTTTCTTTTTAAATTTTGGATTGTCAATTATTTCTTTAAGCTTAACGGTGGCAATGCTCTGGTTGGGCACTTCGATGCCCACCAGGGATTTGCCGGGAATCGGCGCCTCGATCCTTAAGGGGTGGGCGGCCAAGGCCAGAGCCAGATCGTTTTGCAGGGCGGTAATATTGGAAAGCTTAACCCCGTCGATGGGCTTAAGGGTGAATTGAGTGATGGTGGGGCCGACATTGACTTCGCCCATGCTAACCTCGATGCCAAAGTTTTCCAGAGTGGTTTTGATTTTTTCGATATTGGCTTTAATATCGCCGCTAGTGGGCTTGGAAGTTTTGCTGTCCAGCAAGCTCAAAGGCAGCTGGACTTTTTTGCCAATGCCTCTGGCAAAAGTAACTTTTAAATCTTCAAGAACGGCCTTAGACCCTTTTTTGATGGGTATGGAGCCGATTTTTTTTCTGGTGAATAAACCTGTTTTGTCCGGCTCTTCTTCGCCGGCATCCGCGGATTCTTCGTCTTCTTCAGTTTTTCCTTTAATCCAGCCGTCATCGCCTTCTTCTGCTTCTGCGGGCTCTTCTTCTATCTCTTCGTCATACTCTTCTTCTGCTTCAGCCAGCTTTTCTTTAGCCCGGCTGAATAAATTTAGTTTTTGAAATAAGCTGTTAAGACTGGTGTTAAAAGTAATCAGCAGAGAAATTAAAAATAAGCCGATCATGACCAAAACTGCAGCCAAAGGGCCCATAAATTTTTGCAGGGGATAGGTGGCTATAAAGCCCAGATAGCCGCCGCCGGTACCGGTTAAATCGGCGGTCTGCTCAAACCCTTTAATCAGCTGCAGAATTCCCAGATAGCTGAAGATAAAAATTATCAGGCCTAAATAGTTGCTGGGCCTGACCTCGTATTTTTCCGGTCTTAATAAAAAATAGGCCAGCGTAATTAAAATAACCGGCAGAAAGTAAATGCCCCAGCCCATCACCGAAGTTAAGGCCGGCTTAATATAACTGCCCAGGGCGCCAGCCAGATTAAACAGCGAAAGGACGGTGATGATGGCCATAACAAAAAGCAGGACAATGGCAATGCCCTTTTTGGTTTCTGCCGAAAGCAGGCCGGTTTCTTCGTATTCAATCTGCCTTCTGCGGTACGGTCGCCGTTTTTTTCTTCGTCTGGCCATAGATTAATGCTATCATATTTTAGCATTTTTCGGTTTTTTGTGGAAGTGTTTGGAAAATGGGGAATTAGCGCATCACGTTATTTGTGTAGTCTATTATACTACAAACATATCAAAACAGTGAAAATTTACATTTTTAAACAATTTTTCACTGTTATGTTGACAAAATCGTGAAAAAAGAATATAATGATGATATATGGTAAAAATACTTAATGTTTACAATAAAATAGATTCTCTTCGGGAAAGATACTATAAGGCGTCTACAGGCAAGGACGCGCTAATTAAGCTTATCTTGGAAGCCGAAGTTGCCGAACAAGTATATAACTCTAATGCTATAGAAAATAGTACTCTTACTCTTGAAGAAACCGAAAAAATACTTTTACAAATTGACTTAGATAGATTTATTATTGAACGAGAATTTTTTGAAGCAAAAAATTTGGCGCGAGTTGTGTTATATATAGGTAAAAAAGCTAAGGAACAAGAACTCACTCTTGAGGTTATTTTATTACTGCACAAAATGTTAATTTCAAATATTCGTGATGATATTGCCGGCAGGTTCAGAAAAAATGGTGAATATGTTAGAGTCGGAAATTACATTGCCCCCAATTCAAAAGAAGTGGCGTATCGTTTAGAAAAAATGCTGACCGAGTATAATGCCGCTAGCCATGAAAATATTATCAATCGTATAGCAAAATTACATCTTACTTTTGAACATATTCATCCATTTGTTGACGGCAACGGCCGCATTGGGCGCGTTATTAATAATTATTTATTAATACGGGAAGGGTTTGTTCCTATAAATATAAAATTTATTGATAGGCAGAAATATTATGAAGCGTTTAAAGAATTTGATAAAAAAGGCAGAACTTTAATTATGGAAGAAATAGTCGGAAGAGCGCTTACTAACAGCTATCATAAACGATTGGCGTATTTAGAAGATAAAGAAATTATGACCCTTGTTGATTACGCAAAAAATAATAAATTTTCACACTCAAACCTAATAAATAAAGCCGGCCGGCAAACAATCGAAGCCTTTTTAGAAAGAAATGTTTGGAAAATTGGCATTACCCATTCCCGCTAGGGTACAATAAATTGTAAGAAGTAACAGCGTTGTTCACAGTTCTTTAGGATAAAAATAGTTAGTTAATTTTTCAAAAGGAGTAAGATTATCAATACCTTTATGGGGTTTAACAGTATTGTAGTAATTCACAAATCTGATCAATTCTTGCTTTCGATGCACGTTACTTTTAAACTTGGTCCTTGAATGCCACATCTGGAAAAGAGTCCTAATAACCCGCTCGGCCTTGCCATTGGTCTTTGGAGTTTTTACCCTAGTAAACGACTGTTTAATGTCATGCTTCTGACACAGTTGCATAAAAACATGTTCTTTGGGATTACCTTTGTATTCAGTGCCATTATCAGTGTACCATGTTTCTATAGTGTAAGGGCACTCCTCAAGCACTTGCAGTAAGAACGTTGCGGAGGAAAACTGGGTTTTATCCGGCAATATGGTGGCGTACAGCTCTCTGGAAAAGTCATCAATGGCCACATAGAGCTTTTCCGGCTTGTCTTGAGTAGTTTCTCCCTTGAGCATGGGCAGTTGAGTGTTGTCGGAATGCATCATTTCCCCGGGATAGCTCTTGTTGTAGCGTTGGGCTTTGTTTTTAAGCTTTTTCTCAAATGCGGCTTCAATCTTTGATAATCGTTTGAGGCCGTACTCCAAACACCTGTAACGCTTATTGATGCTTTTATGAATACTGAAATCATTCATCCTTGCCCGATTGATGACATTGTAGATAGTATTTCTACTTGTTTGGTAATCTCTGGCTAAGGTTGCTATTCTGATGTCTTGTTTAAAGTATTTATCAGCTATTTCCCGTCTTTTGACGGGGGTAAGTTTAGTCCATTTATGTATAGTCATATTGTTAACACTATACCTAAAAAGTGCTAACAACGCGAGGTATTCTTACAAATAAACTTATCAAAAAAATAATTTCTATGAACCTTCAGAGTTATTTGATTTTTATAATGGCTATACTGGTCATTATTGGCATTTTGCTGGTTGGGCATTATTTTATTTACCGCTCAACCGTCAGTTTTTTTAATATAAACAGCCGGCAGTTTAAGCTGGCGCTGGCCGTGATTTTGTTTGTTTTGGCCGTCAGCTTTATTGTTAGTTCTTTGCTGGTCCAGGCCAATGAAAATTTGTTCAGCCGGCTTTATTATTTTATGGCCGGCGCGTGGCTGGGGGTTTTTAATTATTTAGTGATCGGTTTTGCCCTGGTTTGGCTGCTGGTTTTTATCGGCCATAAACTTAATTTTAAATTTGATTTATCTCTCTTAGGATTTGCGGCTATAACTTTGGCCATAATTTATTCGGCTTATGGCGTTTGGTCGGCTTATCATCCGCGGTTAAAGGAGATAACCGTTAAGATCAGCAATTTACCTGAATTTTGGCAGAACAAAACGGCGGTGCAGATTTCCGATTGGCATTTAGGCGCTGTTTTGGGCGAGGATTTTTTAAAACAGGCAGTTGAGCGGGTTAACGGCCTTAAGCCCGATATTATTTTTATAACCGGCGACCTTTTAGATAGTTTGGGGAGCGGGTCAGAGTTTTCTTTGCCGGCGCTTAATCAGTTACAGGCTCCCGCAGGCATTTATTTTGTTACCGGCAACCACGAAACTTACTTTGGGACGGAGAAAACTTACCGTCTTTTGGAAAAAACCAAAATTAGAATTTTAAAAGATGAAATAATAAATTTAAACGGCCTGCAATTAATCGGCTTAAGCTTCCCCGAAAGAGGGGAAAATAAAAATTTAAACGAAAGCTTGGGCCGGCTTGATTTTAAGCAACAACTGCCGTCAATTCTTTTGTATCACAGCCCTGTTCAAACTAAGCCAATGGCCGCGGCCGGCATCAGTCTGCAGCTGGCCGGCCATACTCACGCAGGACAGCTGACGCCCTTTAATTTTATTAGCTATTTGGTTTATGGCAAGTATCATTACGGCCTGCATCAGGAGGGAGATTATGCTATTTACACCACCAGCGGCCTTGGCGTCTGGGGGCCGACTTTAAGAACCTCCAAGCATTCGGAAATCGTGAAAATTAAATTGGAAAAGAAATAACCCGGGCGGTTGCCAGGCGGCGCGCTGGCTTCCCGCCAACCGCCAATGCCCCGGAAGTGATGGATGAATTGGATTAAAAAATAAATTTAAACTTATAGATATTTATAATAAATCCATGCCCCGCCCTAATCACATTGAAATAATATTAAGAGCTATTATTATTGATGATGATAAAATTTTAGTTTGTAAATCTAATGACCATCCGCCGATTTATTATTTGCCGGGCGGGCATTTGGAGATGGGCGAGGGAATAAAGCAAGCCCTTAAAAGGGAAATCAGGGAAGAGCTGGGAGCAGAAATTAATAATTTAAAATTCCTTGAATTTTTTGAAAATTCCTTTACTCATAATAATGTTTATCATCACGAAATAAATTTTTTGTACCAAGTTGATTTAAAAACTAAAAAGCCCAAATCAATTAAATGCCAGGAAGGCCATATTTCCATTATCTGGCTGGAAATTAGTGAATTGCCAACTTTTAAACTGTTGCCCGGCTGTATTAAAAAGTATTTAGTCCAATATTTGCTAAAATAAAATAACCCTCCTCGCTTTGCAGAGTCGAAGCGAGGCGAGTCGGCATCAGCTAATGGTCAGCGCATATCCGCGCATATCAGCGTCTTAGACAGGGGGGGGGCTTTTCTAATTTGACATTATTTTCAGGTTATATAAGATACAGCTAAACCCTGAACCACTATGGATTTAGGGCTAAAGGGTCATTTACCGAGCCAGTCTCGGGAATGGCTTTTTTATTTTATTAATTTGACAACATATCACATATGATATATAGTGAATATAAGGTAAAATTCTATAAGAATAGCCGAAACGAAAAAGAGCCGGTTTTAGATTATCTATTAAAAATAAATATTAAAGACAGGTTAAAAATAGAAAAATATTTAGAGTATTTAAAAGAAAGTAAAGGCTATCTAGATGAACCGCTTTCAAGGCATATAACAGGCAAGATTCGAGAGTTGAAAGTTGATTTTGGGCGAAACCGGCATAGAGTATTTTATTTTTCTTTTATTAATAAAAATATAATTTTATTACACGCCTTCTTTAAAAAATCCCAAAAGGCGCCAAGGAAAGAAATTAGAAAAGCTTTAAATAATTATTATGACTTTATGAACAATCTACATAAATATGATCTCTAAATCAAAAAAAATAAAGCTAACGGATTTTGATGATATATTAAGGGAGGACTTAAAAAATCCTGAATATAAAAAGTTGTTCGATTATTACGGCAAACAGCTAGAGATTTCTCTCAGTCTAATTAGGTTGCGCAAGAAAATGGGAATGACCCAGTCGGAAGTTGCCAAAAAAATCGGCACTACGCAGAGTAATATTGCCAGAATGGAAACAGGACAGCAGAATTTTACTGTGGAAATGCTGGATAAATTAGCCAAGGCCTTTGGTAAAGAATTAAAAGTTGTATTTAATTAAAGAACCGATCGCAAATCGCGCCGGCCATAGGCAAAGCTGAGCTGGCCTGAGCTCGATTTTATTTCCCCAAAACCTGCTAAAATAAATATATGCCAATAATAAAAACTAAAGAATTTACTTTAAGGCCTTTTAGAAAAGAGGACGCTTTTTCTTTGTTTAAGAATATTAATAACAAGAAAATTTATCGTAATACTTTAAGAATCAAATACCCCTACACTATCAATGGCGCCAGAAGCTGGATTAAAAGAAGTATGAAGGCCAGGAACCGTAAAAGTGGATTCAAATGGGCTATCGACATTAACAGCGAAGTAGCCGGCGGCATTGGCTTGGTCAGAATCGAGGGCCACCAGGCGGAAATCGGCTATTGGCTGGCGGAAAAATACTGGGGCCAAGGGATTATGACTCGGGCCGTTAGATTAGTTGTTAATTATGGTTTTAATAGATTAAAATTAAAAAGAATTTTTGCTTATGTGTTTACTTTTAACAAGGCCTCGCAAAAAGTCCTATTTAAATCGGGCTTTAAAAAGGAGGGTTTGTTAAAAAAGCACGCTGAAAAAAATGGCAAATATTACGATGATTATCTTTATGCTAAAATAAAATAAAACCAAAGCCCCCCGTGCTTTGTTTAATCGTAAAAAGGGTTTTTTAATTTCTCTGAAATTGGTAGAATTAAGGCGTAAATATAAAAAAATTCACAGAAGAAAATAAAAAATAAGTTTTATATGCCTTTACACAATTTACACCAACATTTTATCGGTCAGGTTAAGTATCGATTAAAACAAGCCCAAAGAGCAGTTTACCAAGATTTAATCGATAACTGGTCTAAGGCCATCAACTTTCCTTTAGAACTCAGGGAAAGTTTAAACAAAGATTATCCGCTGGAAGTTAAAGCGGAATTCTTTATTTCCAAAAACAATAAGGCCGTTAAAGCTTTAATTACTTTAGCCGATGGCCAAAAAATAGAAACAGTTTTATTAAAAAATTCAGACGGGCGGAACAGCCTGTGCGTTTCATCGCAAGTCGGTTGCCAGATTAGTTGCCGGTTTTGCGCCACCGGACAAATGGGGTATAAGCGGGATTTGGAGCCGGACGAAATAATCAATCAGGCGCTGGTTATGGCCCGTTACTTAAAAAGTTTAAATGTTTCTAACCATAAAATCACCAACATTATTTTTATGGGCATGGGTGAGCCGTTTTTAAACTATGATAACGTTATTTGGGCCATAAAAATTTTAAACGATTCCGAAGGTTTTAATTTAGGCGCCAGGCATTTTTCTATTTCCACTTGCGGCGTAATTCCGGGTATTCAAAAATTGGCTAAGGAAAAACTTCAGATAAATTTGGCTATTTCTTTAAATGCGCCGACCAATGAGCTTAGGTCTAAACTGATGCCCATAAATAAAAAGTATTCTTTAGAAAAAGTTATGGCAACAGTCAATGATTATATAAAAAGAACCGGCCGGCAGGTGATGTTTGAATATTTGCTGATTAAGGGCGTTAACGACAGTTTATTTATGGCCAAACAATTGAGCCAAATTATAAACAATCATTTGTTTGTAGTTAATTTAATTCCTTATAATCCGACCGGAAAATTTAAAGCTTCGGATAAAAAACAAATTATGGCCTTTAAAAAAGTTTTAGAAGACAATAGAGTTAAGGTAACCCAGCGGAATAGTTTTGGGCAAGATATTATGGCGGCTTGCGGGCAGTTAGCGGGTCGGGGTAGCCGTAAATAAAATAAGACCTGTTACTCTGTATTCGCGGGTTTTTTATCGGCCGTAGATGCCAGCGGTTTTTATGGCTGAAGTTTTAACTTTTGCCTTTACATCATCCGGCAAGTTTTTTTTAGGAAATCCTGTCCAAACAGTTTTCGGAGGCCCATAAGTTTGCCAGAGTTTGCAGATAACCGCCAAGACACGCCGAGGCGCGCTCGCCTCGCTTTACTCGTCGAAGCGGGCGGATATTCGCTGATAAATTTTGTATCAGCGCGTCTCGGCGGATATCAGCTAATGGTCAGCGCGTCTCAGCGTTATCCGCATGCATCGGCGTTTCAGACAAAGAGTTTAATGTTTTACCTAAAGATGCTAAAATTATAGTATGAAGAATAAAAAACTAGCCCTGTTGCTAACCATTTTCTATCCCGGCCTTGGCCATTTGTATATCGGCAGTTATTCTAATGCGGCTGTTTTTATTATAACCATCTCCTTTTTATGGTTTGTTGTTTTTTACAAAAGCAGTACTTTTTTGGTTTTTAATAATCCCCGCTCTTATTTGGTTTTAGGCGCTCTGGTTTTTATTTATCTTTATGCGTTAGCAGATGTTTTTTTCAAAGCCAGAAAAGTTCAGGCAGAAAAAGGCCTTAAATTTAAGAATATTGTTATTCCGGGTTTGATTGTTTTTCTGGCTTTAGCTCTTTTGGCGGCTAAAGGGGTTTTTAAGTATGAGCTGGAATATCAAAAGGATCAGGCGCATTTGGCTGCCAGCTTTAAAACTCTACTACCGGAACAGGTTTTGGACGAAGTCAAATATCCGGTACCCAGTTATTTAATTACGACCGGCGGCTTTTGCTGGCTGCAAACCGGCTCGGGGATTATCCATTATCTGGAGCCGGAGATTGACCTTTATGAATATGTTCTTTATGGTCAGCCCATTCTTTTTACCGCGGGCAGAAACAGTTCCGAACGCTACGGCCCGGGCATGAATAATTTTTATGCTTTTAAGAATTTGGGCTACGAAGTTTACCGCGGTTCAACCAGCCCGATCCATCCGCCGGAAAATGTGGTGCCCGGTATTAAGTTTGAAAATTTAATTTACTTTAAAGATGTTGATGAGGAGTTTCTTTTTGCCAAAAAATTGTTAAATGCCGGTCTTATTCCCATTGTTCATGTGAACGACAGTTTTATTGCCTTGGCAGGTTATAACAATAAAGGGGTCTGGCTTGGTTCGCCTGAAGTTTCCCACGAAAGATTTCCTAAAGATTTCTTGGGAGCGAATTTAATAGAAGACACCTGGTTTTTAGCCTACGAAGAATTTATCGGCTCTTGGAGCGATAATCACCAAATGTTCTGGTTTGAAAAAACCGGCCAGCCAAAAATAGAAGCAGAGCTTTATGTTATAAATAAAAAGAATGCGGTTGAAGCTCCGGCCAATATCAAAAAGACTATTGAGTATTTAAAAAATTCTGATAACAATTTTAACATTTCCCGGGGTTATACTTATGATTATGATACGCCAAGCGCGGTGGCGCTGTATTATTATTTTCAAGAAAAAGGCAACTATCAATTAGCTCAAAAATATCTGGAAATTGCTAAAATTTTTGATGAGGATAGGGAAGCGCTTGGGCCTAACCCTCCTTTAACTTTAAGCAAAGAACCGTTAATTATATTACTGGAGAAAGTTTTGCCTCTATATGAACAAGCGGCTTTAATGTGGGAATAAATCGCAAATCGTGCCTGCCTCGCCGTAGCTTTAGCGGAGGTGGGTATCGTATATCGTGTATCGCTGATAACCGCCAAGACACGCCGAGGCGCGCTCGCCTCGCTTCGGAGTCGAAGCGGGCGGATATTCGCTGATAAATTTTGTATCAGCGCGCCTCGGCGGATATCAGCTAATGGTCAGCGCGTCTCAGCGTTATCCGCGGACAACGGCGCTTATAATCAAATAGTCTAGAAAATCAAAAAACTCCCCAAATCAAACCGGGGAGTTTTTGATATTCAAAAAGTTGAGATAATTATTCTCTAAAGCCGGTGCCGGCCGGAATCAGCCGGCCGATAATTACATTTTCTTTAAGGCCCCTTAGAGTGTCTACTTTGCCGTTGATGGCCGCGTCAATTAAAACCCGGGCAGTTTCCTGGAACGAAGCGGCCGATAAAAAGCTGTCGGTGGCCAGGGAGGACTTAGTTATGCCCAAAAGAAGAGTGGTGCCTGTAGCTAACTGGCCTTTTTCTTTTTTAACTTTGGCATTTTCTTCGGAGAATTGGGCGCTGGTGACAATCTCGCCGGGAAGCAGGTCAGTATCGCCTGAATTTTGTATATAAATTTTGGAAAACATCTGCCTGATAATTAATTCGATATGTTTAATGTTTAATTTCTGGCCCTGGGAGGAATAAATATAGAGAATTTCTTTAATAATATATTTTTGAACGGCCTGTTTGCCCTGGTATTTATAAAGTTTCTGTAAATCCAGACTGCCTTCGGTTAAAGAATCGCCCGTTTTAACTTCATCGCCGTCTTTTACCCATAAAACATAACCGGGCGGGATAATGACTTCTTCCTCGGTTTCCTCGGGGGAGATTATCTGGATCAAATTGTCAGCCAGGCGTATATAACCGGCGCAATTAGCCACAATATTTTTTTTATCCTCTTTGTGCTTCATCAGGATATCTTTATTTTCAACGTTTTGCCCGTCTTTAACTATAACATTATAATCTTCATTAACCGCAATACTGTTTTTAACCTTGCCCTGATAGCGGATTTGGATTTTTCTCTGTGTTCTGGAGCCGCCGGGCTGATCTTTATCGATAATAACTTGGCCGCCAACCTCTGCCAGAATCGCCGATTTTTTAGGCGATCGGGCTTCAAAAATTTCTTCGACTCTTGGCAAACCCTGGGTAATATCCTGGCCGGCCACGCCGCCGGTATGAAAAGTTCTCATGGTCAGCTGGGTGCCCGGTTCGCCGATGCTTTGAGCCGCTATAATGCCCACGGCCACCCCTTTCTGAACCGGTTGATTGTAGCCTAAATCGTAACCATAGCATTTTTGGCAGACCCCCCTGGTCGATTGGCAGGAAATTAAGGAGCGGAGATGTATTTCCTGGATATCTATATTTTTTATTTTATTAACATCATTTTGGTCAACCAGCTTGCCGGCCTTGATCAGAGTTTTTTTAGTTTTAGGATCAACAATGTTTTTTAAAAGAACGCGGCCGAAAATCAGGGTGCCGACATCTTCTCCCATTTCCTCCCTGTCTTTTTTGGTTAAAACAAGCCCTTCTTGATCCCCGCAGTCTTCTTCCATAATTACTAAATCCTGGGACACATCCACTAAGCGCCTGGTCAGGTAGCCGGCGTTGGCAGTTCTTAGGGCGGTATCGGACAGCCCTTTTCTGGTGCCGTGGGTAGAAATAAAATATTCTAAAACATCCAAGCCTTCCTGGAAATTAGCTTTAACCGGCAGTTCCATAATTTCACCGGCGGGATTGATAACTAGGCCCTTCATGCCCATAATTTGAATCATCTGCGCCCAGGAACCCCTGGCTCCGGAATTAATAATCGAATAAAGCGAGCTGGAGGTATCAAAAGATTCCTGGCTGATTTTATAAATTCTATCCTTGATCTCGTTCCAGGTTTCCACTACTTTAACGTAGCGCTCCTTGTTAGTTAATAATCCCTGCTCGTACTGTTCCTGAATCTGTTCGATTTTCTTTTCGCCTTCTTTTATCAACTGACCCTTTTCTTTAACGGAAGGTATGTCGTCGATGCCCCAGGAAAGGCCGGAGTAGGTAATGGTTTCGTAGCCCAGTTTTTTGATTTGATCCAAAAATTTAGTGGTGGCTTTGCGGCCGCAGCTGTTAAGAATGTCGGCCACTAATTTTTTTAAAGTTTTGGCGTTCATCTCTTCGTTGATAAAGCCAATTTCCGGCGGAATGATTTCGTTAAAAATTAAGCGGCCAACGGTGGTTTCGGTTAAATTGCCCTTTATTTTTAAAGCTATCCGGTCGTGCAGTCTGATTTTTTTAAGGCTCTGGGCTATTTTGCCTTCCTCTACTGAAGAAAGATATTTAACGGGCTGGTCCTGCTTGGGATTAATAAAAGTTAAATAGTAACAGCCCCAGACAATATCCTGGTCCGGCGTGGTTACCGGTTCGCCGGTTGCCGGCTTTAAAAGATTATTAACCGACAGCATTATTTCGGCCGCTTCCTTTTTAGCCTCTTCGGTAATGGGCACATGCACAGCCATCTGGTCGCCGTCGAAATCGGCATTAAACGCCTTGCAGACCATGGGATGGACCTGGATGGCCTTGCCTTCGATTAAAACCGGCTGAAAGGCCTGAATGCCCAGGCGATGCAGGGTGGGAGCGCGGTTTAAAAGGACGTGGCTTTTTTTAGTAACTTCTTCTAAAATATCCCAAATTTCCGGATGATCCTGTTCAATATAGCGGTTAGCGCTTCTGACATTATGAACAATCTCCCTTTGAATTAATTTAGAAATTACAAAAGGCCTAAAGAGCTCTAAAGCCATGGTTTTAGGCAGGCCGCACTGGCTCATTTCCAGCTTAGGGCCGATAACAATAACACTGCGGCCGGAGTAGTCGATTCTTTTGCCTAATAAATTTTGTCTAAAGCGGCCCTGCTTGCCTTTAAGGATATCGGCAATGCTTTTAAGCATTCTTTTTTGGCCGGTAGAGGCCGTTACGGTTTTGCCGTGACGGGCGCCATTATCGATTAAGGCATCAACCGCTTCTTGGAGCATCCTTTTTTCGTTGCGCTGGATAACTTCCGGTGCGTTAAGCTCCTTTAATTTTTTAAGGCGGTTATTTCGGTTAATGATTCTACGGTAAAGATCGTTTAAATCGGAGGTGGCAAAGCGCCCGCCGTCCAGCTGGACCATTGGCCGCAGATCAGGAGGAATAACCGGCACGGCAGTCAGAATCATCCATTCCGGCCTGATTTTATTTTTGAGCAGGCTTTTGATCAGTCTGGTTTGCCGCGACAGCTTTTTCTTTTTAGAAGGGATGGCTATGGCTGTTTGTCCGTCTAATCCTTGAGCCAATTTTTCTAAATCAACTTTAGTCAAAAGCTTTCTAATCGCCTCGGCGCCAATGCCGGCTTCAAAAAGATGGCCGTAGCGGCGGGACAGATTATAGTATTCGTTTTCCGAAATTATTTTTAGGGGCTTTAAATCTTTAAGCTCTTTTTTGGCCTGATCAAAAGCTTCTTCTAAAGTTTTATTTTTTTCCTCTTTAGTTTTTTCCAGTAGCTCCATTTCTTTAGGGAATTGACTGGCCGAAATTTTCTCTCTTTGGCCGTTAAGCTGATTAAGTTTTTGAACAAACTCTTTTTCAATAGCTTTCTTTTTACTTTTTAGCTCGCCCTGAATCTGATCGTAAGTTTGCTTTTTTAACTCTTCATCAACTTCGGTAATAATAAAGGAGGCAAAATAAATAACCTTTTCTATTTCCTGAATAGAAAGATTCAAAACCAAGCCGATTTTAGAAGGGATGCCCCTTAAAAACCAGATATGAGAAACCGGCGCGGCCAGATCGATATGGCCCATTCTTTCTCTTCTGACTATGGAACGGGTAACTTCCACCCCGCATTTATCGCAGATAATGCCCTTGTAGCGGATTCTTTTATATTTACCGCAATAGCATTCCCAGTCCTTAGAGGGGCCGAAGATTTTTTCGCAGAATAGCCCGTCTTTTTCCGGTTTTTGGGTGCGATAATTAATGGTTTCTGGTTTTAAAACTTCGCCATAAGACCAGTTATGGATTTTTTCCGGCGAAGCCAGCTTTAACCTAATAGCATCAAAATCCTGAAGCTGGGCAGCGCCCTCGGCAATAAAAGTTGTTTTAGTTGATGAAGGAGTTGGCATATTTTAGTGAGTAGTATGTAGTATGTAGTATGTAGTGAGTAGTTAAGCTATTTAATTATTTTTATTTAGATTCTTTTTTTGAGCTAAACTCTATTTCTCGGGGATCGTCCTCGCTTCTTTTGGGTTTAATTTGAGACATGTTTTTACCGTTCTTTAAAAGTTCGACATCTAAGCCTAAACCCTTAAGCTCCCTAACTAAGACATTAAAAGATTCGGGAATATTTAGTTTAGTGACCGGCTCGCCTTTAATTATAGACTCATAAGCTTTAGAGCGGCCGGATACATCATCGGATTTAATAGTTAAAATTTCCTGCAGAGTGTAGGCGGCGCCAAAAGCTTCTAGTGCCCAAACCTCCATTTCACCAAAACGCTGGCCGCCGCCCTGGGCCTTGCCGCCCAAGGGCTGCTGCGTCACCAGCGAGTAAGGGCCGATAGAGCGCTGGTGGATTTTATCCTCTACCAGATGATTTAGCTTAAGCATATAGATAATGCCGACGGTTGTTTTTTTATTAAAAGGTTCGCCGGTCCTGCCGTCGTAAAGTTGAATTTTGCCGTCCACCGGCAGATTGGCTTTTTGTAATTCTTCCTTAATTTTTTCTATGGGCACGCCGTCTAAGGCCGGGCTGGCTACTTTATAGCCCAGTTTTTGGACGGCAAAGCCCAGATGGGTTTCTAATAGTTGCCCTAAATTCATTCTGGAAATTACGCCCAGGGGATTTAAAATAATATCGACTGGCGTGCCGTCAGCTAGAAAGGGCATATTTTCTACAGGCACAATTCTGGAAATTACGCCTTTATTGCCGTGGCGTCCGGCCAGCTTATCGCCCGGCTGCACCTTGCGGAGCTGGGCCACTGTTATCTGGATGGTTTTTATCACTCCGGCCGACAGCTTGTCTCCCTGTTCGCGGGAGAAGATTTTTATATCAATAACTTTGCCGTGCTCGCCGTGCTCTAAATAGAGGGAGCTGTCCCTGACGTCTTTAGCTTTCTCGCCGAAGATAGCTCTTAAAAGTTTTTCTTCGGCCGAAAGCTCGGTTTCGCCCTTGGGAGTGATTTTACCGACTAAGATATCGCTGGCCGTAACTTGAGCGCCGATTCTGACAATGCCTTCTTCATCCAGGTCTTTGAGTTTTTCTTCGCTGACATTGGGTATGTCGCGGGTAATAACTTCGGGGCCTAATTTAGTATCCCTGATGTCAATAGAATAGTTTTCAATATGAATAGAAGTATAAAGATCGTTTTGCACCACCCGTTCGGAAATTAGAATAGCGTCTTCGTAGTTGCCGCCTTCCCAGGCCATAAAAGACACCAGAACATTTCGCCCCAGCGCTAATTCACCGTTATCGGTAGCGCCGCCATCGGCAATAACCTGTCCTTTTTTGACCTTTTCATTTTTATCCACCAGCGGGTGCTGGTTCATACAGGTGGAAGCATTGGAACGGACAAATTTTCCCAGATTATAAATTTGCTCCTCATTACTGGTGGTGATAATAATCCGGTTGCTTTGAACTTCGGTCACCAGGCCGTCATCTTTAGCCACAATAACCTGGCCCGAATCTTTAGCGGCCCGGTATTCGACGCCGGTGCCGACTACGGGCGCTTCCGGCCGAATAACCGAAACAGCCTGGCGCTGCATATTGGTTCCCATCAGGGCCCTGACCGCATCGTCGTGCTCCAAAAAAGGAATTAAAGAGGTGGCCACCGAAATAATTTGGTTGGGCGCGACATCTAAATAATCAATTTTATGAACCGGCGCAAAAGAGGGCTTGCCTTTAATTCTCATTTCCGCATAATTATTAATAAAGTAGCCGTTTTCGTCTAAAGGAGTGGTGGCCGAGGCGGTATTATAACGCTCCTCGGTAAAGGCGTCCAAGTATTCAATTTCGTTAGTCACCTGCGGCTTAACGGGAATAGTTTCTAATTCTGCCAGGGCCGCTAATTTTTTGGCAAGGCCGGCCGATATTATCTCCCCCTCTTTAACGATAGTTTCTTGAGTTTGGGGATGTTTTATATCTTTTCTGGCAATTTTATCAGTAGTTTTTGAGGGATTATTTTTAGGATTATGAATTATTTTTCTAAAAGGCGTTTCAATAAAACCGTATTCGTTAATTTTGGCATAAGCCGCTAAATGGCCGACTAAGCCAATGTTAGGGCCTTCGGGCGTGGCAATAGGACAGATGCGGCCGTAATGAGTGCGGTGAACGTCTCTGACCTCAAAGCCGGCCCGTTCTCTGGAAAGGCCTCCGGGGCCCATAGCCGAGAGCCGCCGTTTATGTTCCAATTCGGCCAGAGGATTGGTTTGGTCCATAAACTGGGAAAGCTGGGAGCTCATAAAAAATTCTTTAATAGAGCCAATAACCGGCCGGGCGTTGATCAGCTGATTGGGCGTTAAATTATTAATGTCTAAAGTGCTCATTCTGTCTTTGACTATTCTTTCCATTCTGGCCAGGCCGATTCTGAATTTATTTTGGACCAGTTCGCCGATAGCCCTAACCCGGCGATTGCCTAAATGGTCGATATCATCGGCATCTTCCTGGGTGTTATTAAGGCGGATGATTTCTTTGACTACCTTAATTAAATCTTCCACTCTTAAAATGCGGTTGTCTTTAGTTATCGGCAGATCTTCGCCGAATTTTTTATTTAACTTATAGCGGCCGACCGTGCCGAAGTCGTAGCGGTCAAAATTAAAAAACATGGAATAGATGAGCGACTTGGCGTTATCGGGAGTAGCTAAATCGCCCGGCCTGATTCTTTTATAAACTTCGATTAAGGCCTCTTCTTCATTGGAGGAGACATCTTTTTTTATGGTATTATTGGTGTAATTGATATCGGGCGCAGTTTCGACTTCCTGAAAGGCCTTAATAATTTCTGGCGTTGGCAGGCCAAATGCCCTAAGCAGGGCAGTTATAGGAATTTTTCTTTTACGGTCAATTTTGACATAAATAACATGATTGGAGTCAGTTTCTAATTCCAGCCAGGCCCCGCGGTTGGGAATAATTTTAGCGCCATAAAACTTTTTGCCCCGGACGTTTTCCGAAGTAAAAAAAGCTCCCGCGCTTCTGATAAGCTGGGAGACCACTACCCGCTCGACGCCGTTAATAATAAAAGTGCCCCGCTCGGTCATTAAAGGCAGGTCGCCTAAATAAACTTCCTGTTCTTTAATTTCGCCGGTCCTTTCATTGACTAATTTGCCTTTGACCCTTAAAGGAGCTTCGAAAGTGATGTTTTTGCTTTTGGCCGTTACTTCATCAAACTTGGGTTCGTCTAAATAATAATCTTCGAAATATAATTCAAGATTACGGCCGATAAAGTCTTTGATGGGGGAAACCTCATCAAAAAGTTCTTTTAAACCATTATCAATAAACCATTGATAAGAGTTTTTTTGAATTTCTATTAAATTAGGAAGAGGAGTGGCAATCTTAGATTTTGTAAAATATTTGCGCTCAGAGGCGGGTTGAGGCATAAAAATAAATTAGAAATTATAAATTCTAAATTAATAAACGAGTTTTTGTTTTAAAAAATATGACAAAAAATAAGGCCCAAACTGCAAATTAGGGCTTTTTTAATGGCTTTTTACACAGCCGAGTACGAAAACATAGGCAGATGATACCTCAAAATGAAAAATATGTCAAGAGATTTTAGCTAAATATTTTAAATATTGCTAATTTTAGCCAAAAATATTTGAATTATCCACAATCGTTAATTTAGATAAATTCATTTTATTTCGTCAAGAAAATAAAAACAGGCCTATAATTAGCCCCAAAATTGGTGTTTATCGTCAAGTTATCCACAGCGCTTCTCGCGAGAGGCGGTACAGGCGCCTTTTATATTTTCAACAACCCTCTAACAACCTCTCGATCATCCCACTTAATTTTCTTCCCGCGAGTAACGCAAATATGCTGCTCGCAACCCTTGCCGGTCAGCAAAACTAAATCATTATCATTAGCCAATGACAAAGCTTTTTTAATTGCTTCGCGTCTATCCAATATTTTAAATAAGTTTTGATTAAGAATTTTACCATTAGCTTCGGCGCCGGCCGCTACTTGATCAATAATTTGTTGCGGGTCTTCGTCGTAAGGATCTTCGTTAGTGACTATCACAATGTCAGCGTTTTCTGCGGCTAATTTTCCTAAAATAGGTCTTCTGGACTTATCTCGGCCGCCGCCGCAGGAACCTAAAACATGAATTATTTTATTAAACTTAAATAATTGCAAAGTTTCATACAATTTTTTCATTGACTCGGGCTCGGGCGCATAGTCAATCATCACTTTGAATTTTTGTCCCTTATCAATAAATTCAAAACGTCCGGGCATGCCTTTATATTTTAGTAAGGCTTGCTGGATTTTATCGCTGTCGATTCCAAGAGCTTTGGCAACGGCAATAGCCGAGAGGCAGTTGTAGATGTTAACTTTCCCCAGTAAATTAGTTTTGTAGGTTGTAGGGGGTAGGTTGTAGGGGGTAGGTTGTAGGGTGAAAGAAGTGCCGTTAGAATCAAGCTTAATGCTGGTTGCCCTAAAGTCGGATTTTTTTTTAATTGAGAAAGCCAATTTTTTGTCAGCCGGAAAATTTAAAAAGTAATCGGCATATTGATCGTCAGTATTTACTATAATCGTTTTATCAATCAGCTGATTGTTGATTTTTTTCTTTGGGAATTTTGTCAGATGCTTAAAGAGTCTGCCTTTGGCTTTTTTATAGTTTTCAAAACTGCCGTGGGCTTCGATATGTTCGGGAGTCAGGTTAGTAAAAACCGCCAGATCATAATTAATGCCCCAATGCCGGTATTGTTTAATGCCCTCCGATGAAGTTTCGATTATGGCATATTTACAGCCGGCCCTTACGCTATCTGCTAAGAATTTTTGAGTTTTGAATCTGCCCGGCATGGTCATTTTTTGGTCGTTAAGCCGCTCCTGGCCGTCAAGAAAAAAGTTGGTGGTGGCGGTCCAGGCAACTTGATGGCCCGAAATTTTTAAAATTTCGCCGATTAAATTGACGACCGTTGATTTGCCGTTGGTGCCGGTTACGCCAATAACAATCAATTTATTAGAAGGAAAACCATAAATGACCATAGCTAAAAATGCCAGTACTTGGTGGTACCAGCCCAGAATAAAAGGAGGTAGAAGTTTCTTTACAAAAGTTTTCATATTCTATTAAAAGAAGTTTTGCTGTAGATATGCGCCGCGGCGCGTACGTACATAAGCAAAATTTTTTTATTTTAGCTTGCTTTGAATATCCTGGACATTTTTTTTGATTTCGTCAATGCCTTTGGCAGCGTGTTTGTCGGCCTGGTAGTCGGCCTCGTCCCTTAAATCGTCTTTTTTTGCTTGGCGGTTCTGGGCCATTAATAAAACATTCATCAGCAGAATGGCTTCGAAAGAAACAATCAGGGTTAAAAAGTTGAAATTAAGATTAAAACTCAACCAGAGAATAAAACCAATAAGATGAATTATCAGAAAACTCCACGAGCCGCACCAGCGGGCCACTAAATCCGCTGTTTTTTCCGTTGTTTTTAATCTGGTTCGGCGGAACTGCTCAAGACGTTGATGATATTCACGGGGCTGTTTGATCATAAAATTTTTAAATGAATAAAGAGGCGATTAAAAAATAGAGCGTTACACCCAAAAGATCCTGAATAATAGTGGCAATCGGACCGCTGGCATTGGCCGGATCCATCTTTAATTTATTGAAAAAATACGGCACCGCCAGCCCGGTAAAAATAGAGGATATAATTGCTGCAAACAGGGCCGAGGCGATTATTTGAATAATAAAAAGGTTTTTATAAATCAGCAAGCCAAAGCCGAACATAATAACTGAGGCAAAAATGGCTATAAAAAAAATAACCAGCAATTGCTTCAGAAAATATTTACCAAATTTTAAGGCCGGATTAAGGGCCATGTCCCTGATTAAAAAAGCCTGAGTTTGGGCCAGAGTGGCCCCGCCCATATAAACAATCAGCGGGATAAAAGAAGCCAGGATAATATTTTTTTCTAAAGTATACTCGAATAAACCGATAATTTTAGCGGTCAGCAGGCCGCCGAACAGGCCGATAATAAGCCAGGGCAGACGGTGTTTGAGAAGCGTAAAAATAGACAATTTCATGGTATCATCCAGGCCGCGCCTGGCCATTTTAAAATTAGTCATACCGGCCAGGCCTAAAATGTCTTCGGAAGCTTCTTGATAAACAACTTTTAAAATAGTATCGCTGGGCACAACGCCTAAAAAAATATTGTCTTTATCTGCCACCGGCACGGCCTTGATATTGTTTTGCAAAGCTAAATTTGCCACGTGCTCCTGGTCGGTGTAAGGATGAGCGACAATTAAATCTTTTATCATAACTTGGGAAACCTTGGCGCTTTTGGGCTGCCTTAGTATATCTTTAATAGATATTACTCCGGCCAGTTTGCCATTTTTAAGAACTACATATATATAATTGATGGTTTCGAATTCCTTTACTCTTTTTAGGAGAAGCTCTTCAATTTTACTAATGGTATCGTCGGGTGAAACCGTTGGCACATTGCCAATCATCAGCCGGCCGGCAGTTTCCGGCGGATATTTTTTTTCGGGGGCGGGCAGGGTATTTTGGTTTGTTGGATCGGGCATATTATAAGATTAATAAATTTTTCTGATAAGAAGGTTTAATTTTCGCAAGGCCTTATATATATTATAACTCAATGGCTGATAAATAAAATCAAAAGTTCCGGGATAATGAATTACTTGGCCGCCAAAGCCTTTTTTAAATCTAGTGATGCCGTGCCAAGGGTGATTTTTGTTATGGTTTGGCGCAATTCCATGAAAGTCATAATATTTATAGCCCTGCTCCTGGGCGTTTTTAATCACTTCCCATTGTAAAAGAAACGGCGCCATCATTGAACGTTGCTGATAGTCAGAAGCGCCGTGAACATAAGTGGCGGTATTGCCGAAATAACTGACAATATTAGCGGCAACTATTTTTCCTTTATAATCTGCGGCCCACATCCTTATTAAATCGGAATCCTCAACCATTTTTTGATAGTATTTTTTGGGATGAAGGCCGAATTTATCTCTTTTAGAAGTTTGTTCGAAAAATGGCCAGACTTTGGAAAAGCCACTCTCTTCTTTAATTGTTACTCCATGTTTTTCGGCCAGGCGGATGTTGTATCTGGTTTTTTGGCGCATGTTTGTCAGCAATTGTTCTTTCGGCAAAGTTAGGTCTAAAATCAGAGTATCGGCGGGCTGGATGGGCTTTGTTTTTCTTAGGTTGTAGGGTGTAGGTTGTAGTGGGTAGGTTGTAGGTTGTAGACGATGGGTTGGCTCTAGGCGGAAGAAGATTTCTTCGGTTTGGGGAGTTGAAATGGCAATGTCGCGGGCTTTGCTTAGAATCAGTTTTAAGGCCGTGAGTTTTTGTTTGTCAGATAAATTTTCTGCTATTACCGGACCGCGAGGGCAGTAAAGATAACTTTTATTAAAAGGCAAAAGATGCTCAATAATTTGGGCCGAGGCAATAATCTGATTATCTAAAGCAACGCCCAGTCGCCAGACTCTATGGCCGACGTTTTTTTGGAAATCGCCCCAGTCCCAAGACTGTAAAAATTGACTGTATTTTTGATTGCCGGCAAATTCATCAAATCGTGGCTTATTTAAAAGAGTTATTTCCATGGTTTATGGGTTATCGTGTGGTCTTGCCTTTTGTAGCGACGCAAAATTTTGCGTCGCTACATTAAATTGGCCGCAACACAACAAGGCAAGGCCTTATCTTTTCCCTAATAATTTTAACGCTCCTTTAATCCTTTCCGAATCATCGGTAATATCATTCGGCACTTGCCGCGCTACTTCCATTACCTCTTTTCTGGAATAGCCAAGACCTATTAAAGCTTCTATAACATCGGCATTGGGTGAGGCGGCCGAAAGGTCTTTGCCGGTAATTTCTTTGGCTAGCGAGCCGATTTTAGATTTAAGTTCTACCACTAAACGTTCTGCTGTTTTAGTGCCGATGCCGGAAACCGTCCGCAGCAGCCCGGGATTTTCGGAAAGAATGGCCTGGATAATATCTTCCACCGAAGCCACAGCCAGAACAGCCAGCCCTGTTTTGGGCCCAACGCCGGATATGCCGATGACATTTTTAAAAAGTTCCAGTTCGGGTAAATTTAAAAAGCCGTAAAGCTCCTGCAGATCTTCTTTAACATGGTGATGAGTATGGATAACAGCTTCGGCACCTTCCTTTAGCCCGTTAAGAGTTTTTTCGTTGCAAAAAATCTGGTAGCCAACGCCGTTGACTTCAAGAATTATATATGTTGGTTTTTTGAGAATGATTTTGCCTGTAAGGTGACTAATCATATTTTTTTCATTAGAGCATTGGAACACTGGAACATTAGAACATTAGAACATTAGAACACTTGCTCCCATGCTCCCATGCTCGTATAATGTAGCAGTTTTTGGGGTAAAAATCAATTCTTTTTAGCGAACGGCACTTTTGTAGGTACGCGCCACGGCGCGTACCTACTTGACGTTCGCTTTTAAAAAATTAAGAGTAATGATATTATATATTGACTATGAAATTCAAACTTCGATCTAATTTCCGTCCAACCTCTCGGCTCGTTATATTCGCTCGAGGTCTATTTAATCAACAAATTTTTTTATAAAGATTGTTAATTATGCCAAAATTTAAGTTAAAATCCAAGTTCAAGCCGACTGGCGACCAGCCGCAAGCTATTGATAAATTAGCCAGCGGAATAAAAAGGGGCTATAAACATCAAACTTTGTTGGGAGTCACTGGCAGTGGCAAGACTTACACTGTAGCGTGTGTTATTGAGAAAATCCAAAAACCAACCCTGGTTATCTCTCATAACAAAACATTGGCCGCTCAATTAGCATCAGAATTCAAGGAATTTTTTCCGGAAAATGCGGTGCATTATTTTGTCAGCTATTACGATTACTATCAGCCCGAAGCTTACATTCCCCAGTCCGGCACTTATATAGAAAAGGAAACTGATGTTAACGAGGAAATCGACAGACTGCGCCACGCTTCAACCAACGCTTTATTAACCCGTCAGGATGTATTGATTGTGGCATCAGTTTCGTGCATTTATGGTTTAGGCAGTCCGGCAGATTATAAGGATATGAGAATCAAGTTGGCTGTCGGACAAAAAATTAAGCGCGATAAGTTGTTCCGTCACTTAACCGATCTTCAGTACAAAAGAAATGACTATGATTTTTACCGCGGCAATTTTAGAGTCAAAGGCGATGTTTTGGATATTTTTCCAATTGAAGAGAAGAATGAGGTAATAAGGGTTGAATTTAATGGCGATCTTATTGAAAAGTTATCTATCATTGACCTAATCACAGGTCAACAAGTACCAAGTTCCAATCCCCGATTTAATCGAGGACAAGAAACAAACAAATCTCAAATTCCCCTTCGGCTTCGCTCAGGGCGAGCAAAATCCAAAATCCAAAACATTGAAGTTTTTCCGGCCAAGCATTTTGTCACGCCCGAGGAAAGATTAAAACAATCGCTGGAATCCATCAAAAAAGAAATGAAGGAAAGAGCCACTCAACTTAAGAATCAAAATAAACTACTAGAAGCCCAACGAATCGAAGAAAGAACCAAGTACGATTTAGAAATGATAGAACAAACCGGCTACTGCAACGGCATAGAAAACTATTCAAGGTACCTGACCAACCGGGAACCGGGGGAACAGCCGGCGACATTGATTGATTATTATCCTGATGATTTTCTGCTGTTCATTGATGAATCGCATATGACGGTGCCTCAACTTAACGCTATGTATAATGGCGACCGGGCCAGAAAACAGACCCTGGTCGATTTTGGCTTTCGTTTGCCATCAGCTTTAGATAACCGGCCGTTAAAATTCAAGGAGTTTGAAAATCATATAAGCAAAGCAGTCTTTGTTTCGGCCACGCCGGCTGCTTACGAGTATCGCATGTCGGGAATTAAAACTAAAAAAATGAAGGCCGGGGCGCTTACAAAAGAGGTGGTGGATTACGAAGATTTAAAACTGAAGATTGAAGACTCAAATTCCGCAGTCGCCCAACAACTCATTCGTCCGACCGGACTTTTGGAACCAAGCGTGGAAGTCAAAAAAACCAAGAATCAAGTGGCAGATTTAATTAAAGAGATCACAGCTACAGTCAAAAAAAAGCAAAGAGTTTTAGTTACCACTTTAACTAAACGTTTAGCCGAAGATCTTACAGAATATCTGCAGGAAAAAGGCCTTAAAGTTCAGTATTTGCATTCCGAAATTCACACTTTAGAAAGGATTGAAATTATCAGGGATCTTCGGCTTGGAAAATACGATGTTTTGGTGGGCATCAACTTACTTCGCGAAGGCCTTGATTTGCCCGAGGTCTCGCTGATTGCTATTTTAGACGCTGATAAAGAAGGATTTCTTCGTAGCGAAACATCATTAGTCCAAACTATGGGCAGAGCTGCCAGGCATATTGAAGGTAGAATTATAATGTACGCTGATAAACAAACCGGTTCGATGAAAAGGGCCATTAAAGAAGTCAACCGCCGCCGGAAAATTCAGGAGAAATATAATCGCAGGCACAACGTTGAACCTCAATCAATTAAGAAAGATGTTAAGGTTGAGAATGTGCGGGAGAGAACCAAAGACCAAAGACCAAGGACCGATAAACTCAAAGATATTCCCAAAGACGAGCTTAAACATCTTATTGAGGACTTGGAGAATCAGATGGCTATGGCCGCGAGTAATTTAGAGTTTGAAAAAGCAGCGGAATTAAGAGACCAAATTGCTGATTTTAAAAAATTAAGAAATAAAAAGACTGAACTTTAGTGTCCAGTCTGTTTTTCAGTTTATCTCGCATATTATTTTGGATTTTTTGACGCCGCAGTTGGCGGATAAAGATCTAGACGCATCTTCTCCAACAGCATTTTGACGAAACCGGAGCGGACAAAAGCCGGACCGCTGGTCGCGCCGATGGTAATGGCGTACCAGTATTGCTGATGAGCAATTTTATGTACTCCCAAGCTAATCGTATCTGGCAGATTAGGGGTAAATTCTACCCAGGTTGTATCCATTGGCCAGCGCACCGTCCGATGCCAATCTGTTGACCGACGGACTAATTCCAAAATTATAATGCAGTATTCATCTGAAGTTAGTTGGGCTAGCCGGTAGGCATTGATTTGCACTGAGTCTCCCTGCAAGGTGTCAGTGAAAATTGCGCTCATTTGTTTGATGCAGTTGGAAGGGATAAAAAACCCACTTTTCAAGGTATCGATTGTCACCCAGTTATAGGCTAGTTGGGTGGCGCTATCGATTGCCTTAAGCCAGAACTGATTTTCCAGCTGGCAGAACTGTTTTTCCGCCCGAACAACCGGCGGCTCGATGCGGTTGCAACCGCTTAGCAGCAGGCAGAGCGCTAAAGTGAAAAGAACGATTGTTTTCACGGTTTTGTTCCTCCTCCATTTTTTGATATAATTGCCTAATCAACTATGATAGCAGAAATTTCAATAATGTCAAGGTCAAATTTCAAATAATATTTATTATGACTAAAGTACTAGTTGCGGGAACTTTTGATATAATCCATCCCGGACATATCAATTTAATTGAACAAGCTAAAGAGCTGGGTGCCCTAAACCAGTCGCTACGCTCCGGTTTAGGGTCAGATAATTTTTTAGTTGTTATAATTGCCAGAGACGAAAATGTAAAAAAAATGAAAGGCAGGAATCCTTACTTTGATGAAAATAAAAGATTGAATCAATTAAAGGATGTTTTATCAAAGACCAAAAGACCGGGGGATTGGAAGGTTGTTTTAGGCGATCTGGACGATCCTTATAAAATCATTAAACAAGAAAAACCCGATGTTATTGGCATGGGCTATGATCAGCAGAACTATGTTAAGGGCTTGCATGATTTAGCGGTTAACTCCGATTTACATTTTAAAATAGAGAGACTTAAACCGTTTAAAGAAGATGTCTGCAAGGGTAAAAGCATTAGGAAAGCATTAGAGGATGAGCAGGCCCGCTTCGCCGAATCGAGGCGAGCAGGATTTTTATTAATTAATAAGCCCATGGATTGGACTTCGCACGATGTTGTGGCCAAGCTTCGTTCCATCACCGGCATCAAACAAATCGGCCATACCGGCACGCTCGATCCGTTTGCCACCGGGCTTTTGATTTGCGCTATAGGACAGGCAACTAAAATTGCAGGAGTGTTTAATGTGCTGTCAAAAATTTACGAAGCGGCCATTACTTTGGGAGTTACGTCGGATACTTATGATAGGACGGGTAAAATTCCCATTCGGCCTCGAGCTCATGGCCGAGAGGTAAATCCTAAATTCCATCCCCGAATAAATCGGGGACTAAATAATTCTCAAATATCAAAATCCAAAATCCAAAACATTTTAAAATCGTTCATTGGTAAACAGCAGCAGTTGCCGCCGATGTTTTCGGCCAAGAAGGTCGATGGAAAAAAATTATATGAGATTGCTCGTCAGGGTAAAACCATTGCTCGGAAACCATCGGAGATTGAAATATATAAGATTGAATTATTAAGATACAAGATACAACCCACCTTTCGACAAGCTCAAGGCGGAGCAAGAAACAAACAAATCCCAAATCCCAAATCCCAAATCCCAAATTTTGAAATTAGAATCGTTTGTTCAACCGGAACATATATCAGAACGCTGGCGCATGACATTGGTCAAAAGTTGGGTACCGGGGCAATTCTTGAAGAACTAAAAAGAACCGCGATCGGGGATTTTAATATTAATGAGGCGGTTCGGTTGGATCAGCTTACAAAAGATAATTATTCTAAATATTTGATTAAGCCGCTGGAAGCTATAAATCGCGTAAACGAATTTTATGCCCGCTATGTTTTTCGATAGCTTTTTCAATTTCCCAATTAAAGAACTTGGTTTTATCCAGCTTGCGGGCAAAGTCCCTAAGCTCAACTGATTTGCCGTATGTAATTTTGATACCGCATTCTTCTTCTAATCGTTTAGCCGCTTCTATAGAATCGGTAATATTATACAAATTTTCGGCAATCAGCATTTGTTCTTTGGATGAAATGTATTCGACTTTCATATTAGTTGATTTATTATTATGATTATGTTAGTATCGTTTTATCTCTCACACCCTTATTATAAATGAACAATGATAAATGAACAATGATAAAATTTATCGTTAATAACTTATAAAACTTAATCAACCAACAATATGCCAACAACACCATCAGCAAAAAAAGCGCTGCGCCGGGACCAAAAGAGAACAGTCAGAAATATCAAGCGTAAAAAAACTGTCAAAGATTTAATTAAAAAAACCTTAAAAACCGCAGAAGCCGGAGAAATGGACAAGGTTCAGGATTTGCTTAAACAAACCCAAAAAGCTATTGATAAAGCGGTTAAAAGGGGCGTAATTAAAAAGAATACAGCCAATCGGAAAAAGTCGCGCTTAGTTGCCAGAGTCAGAAAAATAAAGAAGTAATTTAAGAATCAAAAAAGGCCTTGCCTTTCATTGTCATCGCGAGGAGACGAGCAAAGCTCGACGACGCGGCGATTCCCTAGTTGAACGAACGTTCATTCGACCAAGGGGATTGCTTCGCTCCGCTCGCAATGACAGAGTAAGGCAAGGCCTTTTTAAATTTGCATAATAAATTGATTAAGAAGCGTAGCCGGCGGCAGGGAGGTGGACTTCATCTTTTTATCAAGTTCAACCAACTGCTGATAGATTTTTTTAAATTTAGCCAGAGTAAATTTATTAGCTTGCGGCAGAGCTTTTTTTACTACAAAAGGATGGAGTTTTAATTTAGAAGCAATGTGGGCCTGTGGCACTCCCTGGGACAGCAGGGATTTTATTTCGGCCAAAATTCTAAATTGCCTGGTCATCATAGTCAATAAATAAATTTCGTTTAGGCCCACGGCCAGCTGTTCTTTAAGGAGTCTAACGGCTTCTTTTTTATTATCAACGGCCAAGGCATCGGATAAGCCAAAAATATTCTCATTTAATTTTGCCGTCACAAACTGTTCAACATCTTCCTTTTTTATGGCCTGATTATTTTTAAAAGCCATTAATTTATCCAGCTCGCTGGTTAATTGCCACAGATTGTCGCCCACAAAAGAAAGCAGCAAGTCCAAAGCGTCTTTTTCTATTTTACCGCCCGATTCCTCGATATATTTTTTAATCCAATTATCAAGTTTGGTATTTTCCAGAGGTTCGAAAGTCTGGACCAATTTGCTTTGGCCAAGTTTTTTAAACAGCCCGGTTCTCCGGTCAGGAATACCGTTTTCGTAAAAAACAAAAATATTTTCACTGCCTTTTAGCCTGTCTAATAATTCAACTAAGCTTTCAGCAAGTTCTTTAGCCGGCTTATTTAATAACAGGTTTTTAATAATAATTAATCTTTTGGCAACTAAGAAACCGCTTTGGCCGGCAGCAGAATTAAATTTTTCCAAATCAAAATTCTCATCTTCAAAAACGGCAATATTAAGGCCCGAAGGGTCGGTTTTTTCCTTAAAATTATTTTTTATTTCCTTAAGCTTTTGGCCGGAGCGGTACGAGTCCTCGCCATATAAAAAGATGAACATAATAAAGATTCAAAAGTCAATTATAAGTAAATAATCAAGAGAAAAAAAGCAATAAAAGCGGCCAGCTGGATTAAACTGCCAAGCTTGAAAGGCAGTCCCCGTCCCCGATTTAATCGGGGGTATCGGGGATTAGTCAGCTTAAGATGAAACCAGTTGTGAATTTTATGCAGGGGCTTTAAGACCCTGATGCGGGTAATTTTATGGAGACCCCATAAATAATCCGGAGCCACTGCTCCCAGCATGCCCCAAAGAATGCCTGAAGTCAAGACAATGGTTTCTGTTGAGATAAGAAAGTAAAAAAGAATAATAATACCCAAGGTATCTGCGGCAGCCACATAAAAAAGCATTTTTTTTAGCCGGCTTTCGGAAAATTTTGAGCGGTCAATCACTTTTTCATCGCCGTGCGGTATAAAGTCCAAAAGCCAGTGGGATACAAAACCCAAAATAAAAGCCAGCCAAGGGGCAGAAACCTGGCTGCCGATAAAAATTCCTGATGCGGCGTGGACCGTTAGAAACATTAGATTATTAGATTCATAGATTATTAGATTATTTGACCGGTGGAATATTTGATTATCTAGTTTATTACCATTATTCTAATAATTTAATATTTAGATAATCAAATATTCTAATATTCAAATACTCAAATAGTCTAATAATCAAGTTATTTACAGTCACCCCAGTTTTTGGCTGAATGGACATCAACCTCTATGGGGACTTTTAATTTATAAATATTTTCCATTATATTTTTAACTAATTTAGAGACTCTGTCAACTTCTTTGGCCGGCGCTTCAAAAACCAGTTCATCATGAACAGTCAGGAGCATTTTAGATTTAGGTGAGAAGGCCGGTAGTTGATTATCAATTTCAATCATCGAAAGTTTTAAAAGATCGGCGGCTGTGCCCTGAATCGGCATATTAATAGCCATGCGTTCGGCCGCCGCTTTAAGCATCTGCACCCCGGAATTAATATCGGGCAGATATCTGCGGCGGCCAAAAAGGTCTTCAACATAGCCGAGCTTGTGGGCTATTTTTTTGGTTTCTGCCAGCCAGTTTTTAATCTGCGGATGGACGGCAAAATATTGGTCAATAAAACTTTGGGCCTCTTCGCGGCTAATGCCTGTGCGTTGGGCCAGGCCAACATAGCCCAGGCCGTAAATTACCCCGAAATTGACTTCTTTGGCGGCCCGGCGCTGCTGGCGAGTGACTTCTTTAATATCAATCTTGTTGATATTGGCGGCGGTGCGGGCATGGATATCCTCGCCTTTTTTAAAATAGTCAATCATTTTCTGGTCACCAGCTAAAGAAGCAATTACCCGCAGTTCAATCTGCGAATAGTCGGCCGAAATAATCCGATAGCCCCGCTCGGCAATAAAGGCCTTTCTAATTTCTCTGCCAATTTCCGTCCGGATAGGAATATTCTGCAAATTAGGATCAGAAGAAGAAAAACGCCCGGTGGCCGCAATGGTCTGGTTGAAGCTGGTATGAACTCGGTCGGTTCGGGGATCAGCTAATTTAGGCAGAGCTTTAATATAGGTGTTTTGCAGTTTGGCATATTCTCTAAATTCAGAAATCAGGTCGATAATTGGATGCTTGCCTCTCATTTTTTCCAGCTCCGCGGCGGCCGTGGAGATGCCGGTTTTAATTTTTTTCAAGCCGGCGGTGGAAATTTTCAACTTTTCAAAAAGGATTTCTTTAAGCTGAAGAGGCGAAGCAATATTGAATTTAGCGCCGGCCAGTTTATAGATTTTATCTTCCAGAGAATTAATTTTCTGATTAAATTTTTGATTCATCTTTTTGAGAAAATCAACATCAATTTTAATGCCGGTTTTTTCCATAATTGCCAGCGCCGGAATTAAAGGAACTTCCATTTTTTGCAGCAGGCCCAGATTAGCCGCCTGCTCCAGCTGCGGCTTTAGTTTTTTATAAAGCTTTAAAGAAAAATCCGCGTCTTCGCAGGCATACCACGAAAGCTGTTCCAGCGGAACATCTTTCATTGACATTTGTTTTTTACCCTTAGGGCCAATCAGCTCTTCAATGGGCTGCATTTGATACTTAAGCTCGCTGAAAACCAGATCATCAAGATTTAAATTGCGGTTGCCCGAAGTCAATAAATAGGCGGCCAGCAAAGTGTCAAATTCAATTCCATCAATAACAATGTCATTTTGCATCAAGACTTCGTAATCATACTTTAAATGATGGCCGACTTTTTTAATTTTAGGATCTTCCAGAATCGGTTTTAATTTTTTCAGCCATTCGCCATTCTTTACAATATAGTAGGCAACATCTGCTTGCCAGGAAATGCTTAACCCCAAAAGCTCTGCCTGCCAAACATCCAAAGAAGTAGTTTCGGTATCAACAGCAAATAAAGATTGTTTTTTTAAATCATCAAAAAATTTATTGAATTTATCATCATTATCAATTAATTGATATTTGAATTTTTTATTTTTCGGCCTGGTCTCCAATTTCATAAATTCCATTTTACTTTGCGAACCTTTTGTTTTTTCACCATCCGGCAATTTTTCAACATCGCCGGCCATTGCCATCGGGATTCTATTCATCAAGCTTTTAAACTCAAGGTCGGTAAATAATTTAATAACCGCTTTTTGGTCAAAGCCCTGAATTTTGGTATCAGCCAATTTAAAATTAGTGGGTAAGTCGGTTTGAATCGTAACCAGCCGCTTACTTAAAAAAGCTTCTTTTTCCCGCTCTTTAAGCAGGTTGATAATTCTTTCTTTAAAATCATCCAGTTTTTTATCATCATTCTTTATGGCTTGATATAAATTTTCCAAAGCGCCGAATTTTTGAATCAACTTGGCAGCGGTTTTTTCGCCAATGCCCTTGACCCCCGGGATATTGTCGGAAGGGTCTCCCCGCAGAGCTTTAAAGTCCACCAGTTGCTCCGGCTCCAGGCCGTACCTTTCTTTAACTGTTTGGGGAGCATAGGTAATGGTATCGGAAATACCCTTTTTAAGCGTAAAGACTTCCACGTTTTCATCAACCAGCTGCAGAGTATCCAAATCGCCGGTGACGATCACCGATTTAATGTCGGGTTCATCCTTTTTAAGTTTAGCGACTACCGTGCCAATAACATCATCAGCTTCGTAGCCCTCTTTTTTAGAATCAATCACCGGCACTTTAAAAGCTTTCAGAATATCCTCAATAATCGGAATCTGCTGATACAGTTCGTCGGGCTGTTTTTTGCGCTGGGCTTTATAATCGGCAAATTCCTCGGCTCGTTTAGTAACGCCTTTTCTGTCAAAAGCGGCGCAGATATAGTCCGGCTTCAGCTCTTTAATAATCTTTAACAGAATGGAAGTAAAGCCATAAACAGCATTAACCAAAGTGCCGTTCTTTAAAGTCATAGGCGGCAGGGCATGGAAAGCGCGGTGCAAAAGCGCATTACCGTCGATTATTATGAATTTTTGTTGTTTAGGCATTTATTTTTATTTATTTTATCTAACGTTCCTTGCTGATCCGAAGTTGCGACGATTAGGAGCAATTTTGAACAGCATATAACGTTTCGAGTATCTGAAGTTTTTCTGGAGCGGAACGGAGGAAAAATTTGGGTGGAGGCTTTTGTAAAAAGCCGTAACCGGATACTCGTTGTTAGCTGATGTATTCCTTTTCTTTTTCCGACGATAGTCGGTTGTTTTAAAAAATTTTCAAATTTCTTTTTCTGTTTTGGATTTTGGGCAGAGGGGTTAGGAGTGAATGCCCAAAATCCAAAACTCCTTATTCTGTTTGAGGGAGGGGGGCAAGAGGGGAACAAAAGGGGTGAATTGCCCCGACCGAAAACTCTTCACTTTTTACCGATTTCCTTTTGCTCGATTATGTGTTTTGCAAAGCATTTGGCAGTTTTTGGCCGCAGTCGCGCCACCTTTACTCCAAGCCGCAACATGATCAGCGTCCATTTCGCTCAAACTCCAGATTTTCTCCTTATTGGCATCGTGCCCGATAGCACAAAGCGGACAATTTGATTTGCCTTTGGTTTTGGCAGTTTCTGTCTGTATTGTGTAAACTGATTTTTTGGTTGCCTCGTCAAAGACGCGAACCTCCAGCAGTTTAGTGTCTACTGAACCACCTAGAATAAACTCAAAAATACCTTTGCGGTTTTTGATATACGAATCACCATAGAGCTTGTGCACTTCGGCTGACACTTTCTTGGGGTCATAGGCTTTCTTATGATACTGCTCATACAGTCGGCCCCACTCAAGTCCGCACATTTCGCTTTCTACGTCGGTAAACACACTAGAAATCCAATCGATCACGCTGTTGAAATATTTTTTTAACTCATTGATATTTTTGTCATGGCGATGAATACTCATGTAATCATCAATATTTCCTTTGCTTACCCAGTCCAGAGCCCTCTCAAAAAAAGCCTGTCGGTTTGCACTTCCTTTTATGTACGCGCTCCATTTTTGAATATTTGCATTTTGGCTATTACTAAACTCCTCCTTGCCGAGTGTCACGAATTGTCCAGAGTAAATCGCATTTAACAATTCTTGGGGGACGAGCGGAACTCCGGCAATATTTATCGTCTTAAACCACTCCTTTATTTGGCTTTCTGTTCCCTCGCATTCGTAAATGAGCAGTTTAGTTTCCAAAATCTTGGCTTTCTTGTCTTTTGCCATACCGCCAAAATATTGTTCCATACCGTTTTCATCTTTGATGGCAAATTTGTCAGTCACAAAACGTCCAAGACTGGTGATTCGCTGTTGCCCGTCCAAAACTTCCAAATTTTTGTCACTCACTTTATTAAAATAAATCAGGCCGATCGGATAGCCCTTGAGAATTGATTCAATGACGGCCATTTCTCTTTTGCCGCCGTCAGACGCATAAATATAATTGCGTTGGTATTCCGGCTGAATAGTGAGCTTGCCGGATAATCCAAACAAACCCTTGCCTTCCAGTTCGTTATAGACGAACCCTTCGCAAATATCTCTAACAGTGATGTTGGTTTTTAAAATTGTTTTCATATTTATTTTTTCATTTTTCGCGCTTCTCTGAAGGAATCATCAAAGATTTCGTAATAATCAGCATAAATATATTTTTGATCATAATCGGCATCGCCAAGAGGCTCAAGGATTCCCAAATTCTTGAGTCGTTCAATGACATTATATGCGCCGGGTGCGGTAAACTTTGTCCATTTCATTATCTCTGCTACTCCAACGATTGGTTGACTAAATAAATTATGGACAATTTTTAGTGTTGAGGCAGCAGATTTCTTGCCAAGTTTTTGCATTTTAGCAAAATCTCGATCACGCAACGCGGTAATTTTTGTGCATGTTTCTATGCCTGAATTCGCAATTTCAACTATGCCTTCAAGGAAAAATTCAAGCCATTCATCCACCTCTGATTCTTCATCATGATATGCCTGTAATTTTTGATAGTAAAGTTTTTGATACTTTTTAAAATAATTGGATAGATAAAGTACTGGCAATTCCAAAAGCTTTGCGTGATGTATATACATTGCAATTAACATTCTACCCGTTCGACCATTCCCGTCAGTAAATGGGTGGATTGTTTCAAATTGAGCATGCAAAAGACCGACCTTAACCAACGAAGGATAATCATCTTTTGCGTGTATAAAATTTTCTAAATCATTAAGAGATTTGTGCATATCTGGAACTGCTGGAGGAACAAAAGAAGCATCTGCTGGTGTCTTTCCGCCAATCCAATTTTGAGATCGACGAAATTCCCCAGGGTAAGCGTGCTGGGTAGAACGAGCGCTCGTCATCAATTTCTCATGAAGTTCTCTTATAAATCGCAAAGAAATGGGAAATTCTTTTGTTCTTTCCACGCCGTAATTTGCAGCTTTTATATAATGTTCAATATCATCCACATCAGGATTTTTTCGATTTTTTTCTTCTGTAACCGGGGCCGCCACTGCATCTTGAAATGTGGCTTTAGTTCCTTCAATCTGGCTTGAATAGGTTGCATCTTTTACCACGAACATTGAAATAAAAAAATCTTTATCGGGCAAAAGACGCGTGATTCCATCAAGCTTGCCGACCAACCTAATGGCTTCTTCATGCTTCTTGTATAATTTAGCGCTAATATCAAAACCGCCTTTTGGAGGAAAATCAAAAGGAGTGAAGGCCTTAAAACCCTCTTTTTGCTCTATATATCTGCCTATTTTCGGTTTGTTTATATTGGTCATATCAATGTAAACATATTACACCTTTTTGTTTATATTGGCAAGTGAGATGTAAACTAAACAAAAATCACCGCCTCACCCTCGTCCGCACCTCAATCTTAGTCTCGCCGTCTTTGGTGTTGTAAATTATAATTTGATTGTTTTTGGATTGGATGGGCATAAACTTATTTTTGATTGTATTTCATATTATTTTTGTAAGTTTTTAGCTAATATTTTATATTTGAAATACAATTCGTCAGAATTATCACCCCGCGAATCGTCCTTAATTCCTAATATCTTAATCGCAAGAAGTTTACCGTTATTGTTTTCAAACACCGCAACTTGATTTATCCCTGCGGTTCTAGCACGAGAAGATGAATCATATTTTTCTGGTTGAACTTTATCTAAATCGGAAATATCTTTTACAAGGCGTATTGATTTTATTGTTGATTGATCGTTATAGAAATGAATATATTCTTTGCTTGCTTTTGACCATTGCGTATCAAACCGATAATCGTCTTTTCCAATGGTATAAATACCGTTATTATTCGAGTAATTAAAAAAAACTTCGCCCTCTTTGTTTTCCGAAATATAATCTGTGTTCGGATTATCGGATTTAACCGTTTCTGTTGTTTTATTGCTTGAGATTTTAACCGACGGCCTTGCAATTCTCGCCGATAATCCGTCTTTCGTTATTGAAAAATCTGCAATGTTCAAAATTAGTTCTTTGATCGATTTTCTAAAAATCCATAATGCAACCAATATAACGACAGGCCATTTTAATATTTCTATAAATTTTATAAATTCTGCCATAAAATTATTTTTTCTTATGCCTAATTAAAACTCTAAAATACGGGCATGTCCCGTCTTTTAATCGCAAATCTTTTCCATCGTCGCCGTGTCTAAATTTTACAATCTCAAACTGTTCCGGATTATATTTATCCAAAAAACTGATTGGCACGCCCATTACGCCGTCGTAATCACTGGGGATTGAATCCGTAAACGACACTTCTATGGCATCGTAATTGTCATATTTATCATACGTTTTTTTGCCTTGAATTTCTTTGTGCTTACTGTATTTCAAATTTTCTTCCATAGTCATAAGCGGCAATGATTGATGGCGTCGTCCGTGGTCAAGGTTGGTGAACCAATGGCAATTGCGAAATTTAACAAGTCCTGTTTTGTCATCAAGCACGCCACTGGCGTATCCCCTTGCGTTTGGCGTAAAGAAAAATGCGTTGCCGGCATGAAAACCATTTCCCAACCACATTTTATTTTCTTTAATCAGTGGAAATATTTCTTTGTAAGTAATCGCATTCATACTGCCGATAATGACAAACTTTTTATCATAATCAAAAAGTTGCTTCACATATTCGCGAAACAGACTGAACGGCGGATTTGTTACCACGATGTCGGATTGATTTAGTAATTCTACGCACTCGGGACCTTTGAAATCGCCGTCGCCTTCAAGTGGCGTCCATTCATTATGTTTGTTTGCCTTTAACTGCTTGGCAATGTCCTTCAAGTTGAATTCGCCATCACCGTCAATGTCATACACTTCGTTGATAATAAATTTGTTGGCATTTATTTTCGGACGACCTTTTGATGGTGTGAGAGTTTTGTCATCGCCAAATAAAACTAGTTGCGTGTTAGCTACGGGCGAGGGCTTGTAGCTGGTGGTGATAAGCTGTTTCAATCCGAGCTTGTTGAAATTGAGCACGAAATAGCGGAAGAAGTTGCTTTCAAACGGATCATCACAGTTGCAATATACTACCTTGCCGCGAAATACATTCGGGTTGTAATCCAAATATGCCCCGACTTCTTTCTGAATATCGCCGTATTGGGTGTAAAACTCGTCGTTCTTTGCCCTTTTTGCGTTAGTAAGATTACTATTTGCCATATTTTGTTCAATTAGATGATTGTATTGTATTTGTTTTCCCCTTATAAATAAATCATTTTTGCCCCTGCTTTGTCGAGGGCAAAAACACCTATATTCCCCTAAAAAATAAATAAAAATAAATTTGAAAATTTTTTAAACAACTGGGCGCCTGTCCGCCTCTGGAGGAATAGCCCAGAAAAGAAAAGGAATATTTTAGCTAATCCGTTATTATGCGAACTATATTAATATATTTGTAATACATTTTCTCATTAAAAAATTAATTAAATAATAGTTCCAAGATTATCTTTAATTATCTCTAAAGCAACTTGATGTCCCGCATCGCCGGAAGTAAAACTGGCGCAACAGTCGGCAACAACAGTAACTTTGTAACCTTTGTCAAAAGCGTTAAAGCAATCGGCTAAAACGCAGTAATCGGTGTCTAAGCCGGCTATCACCAGCTCATCAACTTTTTTTTCTTGCAAATATCTCTCAAAGCCGGAATTGGCAAAAACCGAGAAAGTATTTTTAATAAAAACATTGTCTCTTTTAACCCAGGGTCTAAGCTCGTCAACAATATTAGAATAGGGAGGCCGCATACAGCCGGTAAAATTCAGTTGCCTGACGAATTGACTATTGGGCGTATTAATAAACTGGCTAAACATTATTACCGGAAAGTGATTTTTTTCAATTAGTTTTTTAATCAAACCGGGAACATGCTGGGTGTTTTTGTTGATGGAATAGTTCTGGACATCAACTATTAATAAACCTTGTTTCATAGAATCATTTTACCCTCCGCCACTGTTTTATTCAAGTCTACCTTAAAGATGAAGAGATTTTTGCCTAAAAGAAAAATCCCGGTTGTAGCCGAGATTTTCCTTTATCATGCTTGTTAATAGATAGTAAAGGTATTACCCAGAACCGGGAAGTTGCCCCAAATAGTGGTAGCAGTACCAGTGTAAGCGCCGTGAGCTCTTATGAAATTAGCGCCTTTAATACCGATAATAATGGTTTGGGTGGAAGTGGCTTCCGCGCCTAGATCTCCCTTAACGGTCAAAGCTTTGGTAGTGCTGGTGGGAATGGTGTAGTTTAAAGCTCTAAACAGGAAATGATTGGTGTCAAAAGCTTCGGTGGTAGTGGCGATTAAATTATCGTCTTCGTAGAGGTATAGCTGTGAAAAGACGTGCGGAGTCGTAGAAGAGGAGCCAGAATTAGTAACTGCCAAAAAATCTAAAATGATATCTTCGGTGCTGCTGGCAGCGTTGCTGAAGTCAAACGTGGTAAAAGCAACGTTAGTGGAGGTGGCCCAAATATAGCCGCCGGGCGGCGTATTGGCGTTTAAAGACACCGAGAGATAGCTTACAGCATAGGCAATGCCTGCCGTCAGCAGAAGAATAGTAATGGAAATAGCCAAAACAGCTATTTTTTTTGTTTTCATAAAGTGATTTGTAAAGATTAAAATTTAATTAGTATATAAAGCAGTAATATTTTTTATATACAAAAAAATCATCCCCGGGCATGTGGCTGCGCAGGACCTATAAAAGATATTATTTTTTAGAGAAGCAAAATCCATCTCTTTTTATATAACGTTTGACAAAAAGAATTATTACATTTGCTCCGCGCCGCAGAACACCACGGGCGCCTGCCCGCCGGCTTTGGCAGACAGGTAATCCTGTGGCACGGGGTTTATATGATATCATAGTTTTTATTAAAACCACAAACCCTTGACTTTTTTGTTAATATTTGGTAAGTTAACAAACCCCTAAATAATAATAAGCTTAAGTAAATGGCTATTAAAAATATCAATAAAATAAGGTTTTTTACGAAATATCTGGTAGCGCTGACAGTAATTTTAGCGCTGTTTATTGGTTGGCACGCCGTCAGTTTAACTGTTTTTTACTCAACCACTCAGGTCTTGAGGGAAAAATGCACGCTTATTCCTTATTATTTTATTAATAAAGATTTTACGGGCGCTGAAAAAATTTTGACTGTTTGCCGGGAAGAGATCGGCAAAACCCAGCGGCAGCTAAACAAGTTTAATAAATATACCTTAGGCATTTTTGGCAAAAAAACAGCGGGTTATAATAAAATTCTTTTAGCTTTAAATGATTTAGTGATCGACGGTCAAAAAACCGCCCAGTTGGGGGCTATCTGGCAGCAATCGGGCCAGACCACCGCCGGCTTGTGGCCGTTTGCCTTAAATAATTTTTCTCAAGTCACTAATCTCAACAGCCAGGCCCAAAAGCACTATGCCCAACTGGTTGATTTAATTGACAAGCAATTTCCTTTATCCCGCGCTTGGCATCAGAATTATTTGATTCAACCGGCCCTGGCCGCCAAAGCCGGCGCCTTAATTAATGAAATAGAACCCTATAGCCAAATTTTTATCTGGCTGATGGGCTATGACCAGCCCAGAACTTTCCTGGTTTTTTTTCAAAATAGCAGCGAACTGCGGCCGACCGGCGGTTTTTGGGGCAGCTACGGCCTGTTAAAAACCGCTAACGGCCGGATAGTTGATTTAACCACCGATGATATTTACCATCTGGATGTAAATTTAATCGGTAAAAAAAATCTGCCGCCAGCGCCCGAGCCTTTGGCCAAGTATTTGCAGGCGGAACAGTGGTATTTGCGCGACGCTAACTGGTCGCCCGATTATGCGGAAGCGGCCGATGCCGGCGAGTTTTTTTACCAGGCCGCCGGCGGCAGCGAAAAAGTTGACGGCGTTTTAGCCATCACTCCGCAGTTAGTTGAAGAGTTATTAGCTTTTTTAGGGCCAATTGAGGTCAATGGCGAGCTGTATAGCCGCGAAAACTTTTTAGCCGAGTTTCAGTATGAAGTTGAGAGGGGCTACCAAGAAAAGAACTTGCCTTCATGGAACCGCAAAGACATCATTCAGGCCATGGTGGATAAAATTTTAGAAGAATTCCCCAAATCAGTCAATGATCTAGACGATTTAGAAGCTTTAATAAACATTTTAGACAGCAACTTGGACAAAAAAAATATTTTAATTCATGCTAACAACCCCCAGATTCAGGAATACTTAGTCAGGCAAAACTGGGCCGGCGCGGTTAGGCCGAGTTATGACGATTATTTTTTGGTGGTTGACGCTAATTTAGCCAGTTTTAAAACCGACCCTTACATTGACCGAAAAATCAGCTATCAGCTTGAACCAGAAAATTCAGCTAACACGGAGTCGTCTTTAATAGCCACCTTAACCATTAATTATAACCACCGGGGCCACTTTGATTGGAAAACCACCCGTTATCGGACTTATACGCGGGTTTATGCGCCTGTCGGCAGCCAGTTATTAGCTGCCGCAGGGGCCATGGAAAATGATCGCAATTCCCTGGCCGGGGAAGCGGCGGTTTATGAAGAAAATGGCAAAACTGTTTTTGGCGCCTTTATTGCCATAGAGCCGCAAAAGGGCGGCCAGTTAACTTTTCGTTATCGCTTGCCCGACAGAATCAATCAGGCCCTGAACGATAATCGCTACCATTTATTAATTCAGAAGCAGCCCGGCGCAGATAATCAGACGGTCCAAATAAAAATCAAAACAGTTCAGCAGCCGCTAAAGGTTTATTGGAATTTAAGTAATTATTTTATGGTTGAGAGCGAAGTGATTATTAATGATTTTGCTCTAACCAGGGATAATCATTTAATCATCAAGTATTAATTATGAAAATCGCTTATCTCGGACAAAAAGGCATACCCATGAAATATGGCGGCGTGGAAAAGCACGTGGAGCTTTTAGCCGCCGCCATGGTTAAAAATGGCCACGAAGTTTACGTTTATGCCAGGCCTTATTATACTCCTAAATACTTGAAGGTTTTTAAGGGCGTCAATATTATCAGCCTGCCCTCCCTTAAAACAAAGCATTTAGATGCCATCAGCCATACCCTAATGGCGACCGTCCATGCTTTGTTTAAAGATTACGATATTATTCATTACCAAGGCATTGGCCCGGCCTTGCTGGCTTTTATACCAAGAATTTTTAAGCCCGGGGCCAAGGTGGTTGTAACTTTTCATTGCATGGACAGAATGCACGCTAAATGGGGCTGGCTGGCCAGAAAAGTTTTGAAGCTTGCTGAAAAAGCCGCTTGTTATTTTCCCCATCAAACCATTGCAGTTTCCAAAGTTCTGCAGGATTATTGCTGGCAGTATTTTAAACAGCCAACCGTTTATTTGCCCAATAGCGTTAAACAGCCCGCCGTTGAACCGCCAAAGCGTTCGGAAAGCTATTTAAAAAAGTATTCCCTTAAGCCCCAAAAATATTTTTTAGTTGTCAGCCGCCTGATCCCCCATAAAAATATTGAAGAAGCTATTTTAGCTTTTCAAAATTTAGCCTTAAAAGATTATAAGCTGGCGATAGTGGGCGACGGTTTTTTTACCGATGATTATGTGGCCGCTTTGAAAAAATTGGCCGGTGAAACGCCGGAGATCGTTTTTACGGGCAGCTTGCATGGCCCGGCCCTAGAAGCTATTTTTAGGCAGGCCAGGGCCTTTTTAATGCCTTCCAAAAACGAGGGTTTATCCTTTGCCTTATTAGAAGCGTTAAGCTTTGGCTTGCCGGTAATCGGCCGCCGCAATCCGGAAAATCTGGAATTTATAGGAGCTAAAGTCATGGCGGGCTATGGCAGAATTCAGGAACTTCAGGCGCATCTGAAAAAAATAACCGAAGCTGACGCTGAATATTTATTATTTGGCCAACGGGCTCAAAAATATTTAGATAAAAATTTTAACCTGCAGCTGGTAGTTAACCAGACAGAAATGCTTTATTACCAGCTTTTAGGTCGCCCTCTGGAAGAAGTTTCGGAGTGTAAAATTTTATAAGAATCTTATGACTGCTTTGTCTAACCATAACCGCCAGCAATTATTTGATAAGTTTTTATCAGGCGGTTTTTTAGAAAACCAAAGGCCCGATAGTCAAAATAAACTGGCAGAGCGCTATCGGGTAAATTACCAAAAATGGTTGCCGGAAAATAAAGAGGCGGCTATTTTAGAAATTGGTTTTGGCCTGGGCGCTTTTTTAAAATATTTAGAAGAGGAGCAATATATTAATTATTCAGGCGTCGAAATCAGCCGGGAGATGTATGAATACGCCCGGCAGGCTACTGATAAAATATTTTTGATTGATAGTTTGGAAGATTATTTAAAAGATAAAAAACAGCAGTTTGATTTTATTATCCTTAATGATGTTATAGAACATCAGGAAAAAGAAAAAATTATCCCTTTATTAAAATTGTTTAGGGCCTCGTTAAAGACCAGCGGCCGGCTAATAATTAAGACTAATAACGCCGCCGCTTTGACTGGCTGCCGGATGCGCTTTGAGGATTTTACCCACGAACTGGCTTTTACTGAATATAGCCTAAGGCAGGCGTTAAGGGCGGCCGGCTTTAAAAAAATAACCATTCAACCCTTTATTTTCCCCCGCAATAGCTGGCCAAGAAAACTGCGGGCGCTGGCTCAATGGCTGGTTAACAGCTGTTGGCGGGCAGTTTATTGGCTGCAATATACTACCGTGCCCCGCTACGTTGACGAGTTTATTTTTGCGGTAGCTGAAATTTAAAATATTAAAAAAACGGCCAGCGGCCGTTTTTTTAATAGATAAATTTATTTTATTACTTTGCTTAACGGCGAATCGGCTGAAAAATCAGCTAGATTGGTTGTTAAGCTTGGCGCTGTTATTTTAATTTCTTGATTAGTAAAATTATCCGTAGCCCTCAGGGAATTATTAATTAATAACGGGGGCGAAGTGTCAATTTGAGCCAAAATAGGCGTTAGTTCAATTTCGAAGCCGGCTTGGGCGGTTTCTTTAGCTGATAGTTCAGCCAGTTCCCAAGTAATTATTCCGGCAGCGGGGTTATAACTTATGCCCTGACCGCTGGTAACGCTAGTTTTACCCGTAAAAATAACCTGGCTTGGCAAAGCAGCGCTGACTATCAAGTTATTTAAATCATTGAAGCCGTTAGCCAGTTTCCAAAAAAGCCAGTAGCTGGTAGTTTGGCCAACTTCGGGCGGCAGCGGACCAACGCCCAGCTGATCGCCGTCGGCCGTATAATATTTTCCTTGAATGGTAAATTTTAGGTCGCTGCTTAATTTTATTGCCAGAGGCTGGGAAACAAAGCTGTAATTTTTACCCCGGACCATAAAAGACAGCTCGCTGGTTATAATTATTTCCGAAGCGTCAGCAGAAAGATTGCTTAGGGTGAATTGATTATTTAGACTCTGGTTTTGTTTAAGGGCGGCCTCGGTTTTAAGGATTTGGCCGGCAGTTATTTGATAGCTTAGGCCATCGGCTTTAAGCAGGGTTTGCATTTGAATATTATCAAGGCCTGCCGCCTGGTTATTTTTAACGGTAATTTTTAAGGTCAGCGAATCGCCGGTTTTAATTAGCGGCTGTTTAGGCGCCAGTAATTCCTGTTCGATTACCGGAGCCGTGATTTCTATGGTTTTTTTGGACTCAATAGAAATAATTGGCCAACGACCTAAATTTATAGCTAAGTATAAACCCTTATTAGCCAGCAGATGGACGGTTGTAAAAATAGACGCTAAAACAATAAATAATAAAATAATGTCGACTAACAAGTGGAATCTTTTCTGCTCATAAAATTTTTTACGCCTTTTTTGGTAAGGCTTTTTTAAAAAGGGCGGCAGATATTCGTGACTAAAAACATTCAATTTGCCAACTTTAATAAAAAAGTTAACCGCCGGCTTTTTAGGAGCCGAAACAACTTTAGTTTCCGCATTTTCCGGCAGGACCGTAATTTCCTGATCTGGTTTTTGGTTTGGTTCTGGTTTAGCCATAGTTTTATAAAAATTCGTTAGTTAAGGTTATTATTTCATATTGACCGTCGGCGTCAATATCGTTGACTTTTACTTGTATCCCTTGAGTGGCATTTTTAGAAGCCAGCCAATGGGTGAGCAAGCGGCCATAACAGTTAAATATTTTGATATCGGCCGAACCGCTGCGCCGGGCAGCCACGATTTCCGTCTGGCCATCGCCATTAACATCGCCGCTGGCTATATTAACCCCGCCGCGATAATCGGCATCGTAGAGAGGGAAAGTGCAATCCAGCGGTTGGCCGCTCTGGCTGAAATGCCTAAGCGGGTAATTGGCGCCTGGCCCTGGCGCGGTCAAAATTTCTTTTAGGCCATCATGATCAGTATCAATTAAAGCCAGGCTGGCGCCGCCGGTAAAAGAGTCGGGGTAAGCCATAAAGCCCGGATTAAGCCAGCGGCCGGTAGTTGAGAAAGTTTTAACATGAGCGCTACCGCCGCTTTTAGGTGAAGTGATAATTTCGAAATTGCCATTGTTGTTTAAATCAGCCACTAGAAAAAAGAAGCCGTTTTTAAAATTTTGTCCGTAAGGCGCGAACTCTTGCTCCAATTTAAATTCCTGATTATAGATTTTGATGTTAGTTTTATCAGCAGTCACGATTTCCAGCTGGCCATCTTGATCGATATCTTTAAGAATAATTTCTAGCCCGCCGGCCAGATTTTCCTGGTAAGCAAAAAAGCCGTTTCTCGTTTTTTGGCCGTTATTATTAAAAACCATGGCAAAACTGCCGTTATTAAAGGAGTCATTAAGCAATTGTTCAATTGGCTTTAACAGCGCCAGGCCGTCTTGGGCCGGGATATCTAAAGCATTAACCAAAGAACCATTATTTATTTCGGGCGCCTGGCTGCCGATGATTTTTTCATAACGGCCGTTCAATTCCAAGGCAACTTTTTGATCGGCGGCATTAACCACAATTAAGCCCCGCTCAAAATCGCGCTGCTGCAAATAAGGATTATTATTAAGAATAGTTTTGGGGCCCAGGGGCTTGCCTAAATAGGCGCTGTATTCATCGTACCACCATAACTGGCCATGCTCGGTGTCGCCAAAATCAAACGAATAATAGCCATTGCCTAAAAGAGCGCTGGTTAAACCGAAGCGCATTTGCCGATAGTCGGCTTGGTTATTTACATTAAGGGTGTTGGAGTTGATAATTGAATAATTGCCCGTGGCCAGGTAATCATTAATATTGCTTAACCAGCCGCCCTCGCTGGCTATGGGAAAGGTTTCAAACATCCGGCCATGATAATAATTTTTATAGCCGGTGCCGCCATTGCAGACAATCAGCTTGTTGCTAGGGAAAATTTGCTTGGAGTAATTTAGTAATTCAGCCATAGCTTGCGACCAGAGGTTATTTTCGATGGCTGCCGAATCTGGCTGGCCATCGTTATTTAAATCCAGGGATAAATTTAGCCAGTCAACCGCCGGCCAGCAGTTATCGTAAAATACCCCGTCCCATTCTGGCAGAATTTTTAAATGGTGATTATTGATATATTCTGGCAGCCATTGGCGCCAGGCAGTGGTAATATTTATCAGCTTAGTGTTTGGCCAGAAGCAGGTGGAGTTATTAGAGGTATCCCTTAACCACCAGTTGTTAGAACTAACTTGGGAATAAATTTTACCCCAGGCACCGTAAGGGTCGGTTTGGCTGCCGGCTACAGGAATTTCCTGCGATAGAAAGTAAGCCAAAATTTTTATCTGGGGGTTATATTGTTTAATCAGCTGCAGCAGATTGGGATTGCGGTCGACCGCTTGGGTAGATAAAATCAGCAGGTCCCATTTAGCCAGTTCCTCGGCTGCGTCATCGCTAATATCCCAGGCCAGAAAGTAATTGGCCAGCTTGGGAAAAACTTCTTGAGTCAGATTAGCCTGATGATAGCCCCAAACAGACCGGGGCAAGAAAGCTAAAAACAGGAGCAATCCCGCAATTGTCCCGGTAAAAGTTAATTTTTTGAAGTTAATTTTCATTAAAAAGCCAATCAAGGACTATAAAATTTAGTCAATTAAAAAATGGTCTCAAATTAGACCATTATATAATCATCTCAATGTTATTATTATAGCTTATTTTGAATAAAAAGTCAATAGCCATTTGTAATATGCATATTACACATTGACCAAGGATTGGTAGAGAGGAAAAAGTTTTGAATAATATGTTTCAGCTGCATAAGCTTGGTTAGATTTTAAAGCGGCGGCTGACAATTTTTCTATTAGCTCGGGATTATTTGAAAAATCAGTTAAAATTTCAGCCAGCTGCTCATAGTTATTAAAAAGATAGCCGTTAATGCCCGGCTTAATAATTTCCGCTTGTCCGCCGACCGGCGCAGCTAGAATTGGCGTGCCCAAAGCCAGGGCTTCTAAAATAACATAAGGGCAGTTTTCCGGCCAGTTGGAGGGCACAATCAAAGCCCTGGCCCTAGCCAAATAGTTTTGAGTGGCGATGGCGCCTAGCTGGCCTAAATATTCAAAATTAGCTCCCAAGTTAGTTAGTTGGCCGGCTAACGGCCCGCTGCCAATTATTTTTAAATGATGACCTGGTTGTTTTTGGAAAAAGCTAATTAAATCACCAATGCCTTTTTCCGGATTCAGCCGGCCAATGTAAAGAAAATATTTTTCTTTATTTTTGGGCAGTTGAACCGGCCGGGCTGAAGTTAAAAAGTTAGGCAGAACTATAATTTTTTCAGCTGGAAAGCCGGCCGCGGCCATTTTGGTTTTTAAAAATTCGCTGGGGGAAATAAAAAGATCAATTTTATTATAAACGCCCCGCCAATGGTTAAAGTAGCTTTCTAAAGCGGCCGCTAAGCTTAGCCACCGGGAGTTTTGGTAGCATTTTTTAAATAAACAACGGTAGAATTTTTTCCCCCGGCAGGCAAAACAATTTTTCTTTAAGTCGTATAATAAATGGTTGGGGCAGATTAGCTGGTAGTCATGCAGCGTCATAACTATGGGAATTTTTTGCCGGCGCAGCAAATCAACCGGACTGGTAGTTAGTTGAAAGTTAATATTATTAAGATGGGCCAGGTCCGGCTTAAAAGTTTGCAGCAGTTTTTGCAGCTGAACAACAGACTCTTTCCGGTAAAGGCTGTTTTTAAAATTAAGCAGCTTTTTAAGCCAGGGCAGTTTTTTAAAGTTCTGGTTGGCAATAAAAAAGCGGTCATCGCCGGTTGGTAAATTTTGCGGGTGGGACATAGAAAAAACTTTAACCTGGTGCCCCTGCTGTTTTAATAGTTTTTCCAATTCAAAAAGATATTTTTCAGAACCGCCTTTTAAGTAATAATATTTATTGATTAGCAATATTTTCATAAGACTTGAGGTAAATTTTTTGGTAACGTTCGGCCATTTGCTGGATGGTAAATAAGTTTATGACTTTTTTTCTGCCTTTAAGACTAACCCCTTCAAGCTTGTCAGAATTTTCCATAACTTCAATAATTTTTTGGGCCAAGCCCCCGGGGTTATTAACGGGCGCTAGAAAACCGTTTTCACCGTCGGTGATAATTTCTTTTAAGCCGTCAACCTGGCTGGCAATTACCGGCACGCCGGCGGCTAGGGCTTCTATAGCGACAATGCCAAAACCTTCCCATAATGACGGCGCCAGCAAGATATTGATCTGTTTTAAAAAATCATTAACATTTTCCCGCGGACTTTGCCAGCTTAGACTATCGGCAATATGTAATTTTTGGCCGAGCTTTACCAGCTTTGGCTTTAAGCTGCCCTGCCCGATGATCAGCAGTTTTGTTTGAGGATATTTTTTTAAAACTTCTTTAAAGGCCAGCAGAGCCGGGGCGTGTCCCTTTTGCGGCTCTAAACGGCCGATAATTCCCAAAGTCGCGGCCTGCCTCAAGGGACGGTAATTAAAAGGAAAACGGTTTAAATCCAGGCCGTTATAAATCACTATAATTTTTTGAGAAGGAATTTTTTCTTTAAGTGTTTGATAGTTTTTGACTGCCTGGGAAACTGCTATAATCTGGTTGGTAAAACGGCTCAAGATCCTTTTAATTATTTTTTTAGCCGGGCCTTCATCAAGGTTAATATTATGTTCAGTCGAGATAATTATCGGCGCGCCGGCCCATTTAGCCGCCAAGCGCCCCCAGGTATCGCCGGCAAATAAATGGGTATGAACGATCTGGATTCGGTTTTTCTGAAAATATTTTTTTAGCCGCCACAAAGTCAATAAGCCGAGCTTAGTTTTTTTATTATAAAGGCAGATATTAATGCCGGTTTTTTTAAATTCGGTCCAAAGCCCGCCGCCGCCTTTAACGGTTAAAAGATGAATTTCAAACAGCCGGGGATTTAAGTTTTTTATTAAATCCAAAACCAACCGTTCGGCCCCGCCATAAGCGAGCGAACATAAAACAAAAGCCAGCTTAATTTTTTGCGGTTGATTTTTTTCCATATAAATTAATAGCGCTGATTAAAATGCCTAAAGGCAGCCAGAATTTAGCGGTAAAATAGGTAGTATTAAACAACTGAAAAAAGAACAGACTGGCGACACTTAACCATAAACAGGCAAAGATAAAAAAGTTGTTAGGCCGGTTTTTTAGAGAATTAAGCAACCGCCAGCCAGACCCAAAAATTAACCCTAAAAATAAGGCGAAGGCCAAGGCGCCCAAAAGCCCGGTTTCGGCCAAAAGCTTTAAGGGCAGGCCATGGGCTTCAAGATCGGCGCCGAACTCTAAAATATACTGCGGATCAACATTTAATATCGGAATAAAGCTGCCCGGCCCGGCGCCCAGCAGCAGATTATCTTTTAACATTTCCAAACCAATTCCCCATTGCCATAAACGATTAATATTGGAGCTAATAACCGCCTGGCTGGCCATTAACTGGCCCATTAACAGGATAATTGGAGCGGCCACAATTAAGCCCAGCAGCAAAAAGTCAGTAAAAAAAATTTTGAGCCTTTTTTTCCAGAGCTCCTTTTCGGGAAAATAAGGCAGGAACAGAAAAATAAAACAGAAAATTTGCAGCAATAAGACCAGCCAGCCGGAACGCGAAAATGTCAAAAGCAAAATAATAGACAATAGCGCCAAACTGGCAATAAAAGCCAGGGAAATTTTTTTTCTGGCTTTGGCGGCAAAAGCCAGCAGCAGGCCCAGGGGCAGGGAGCTGGCCACCAATTCTGTCAACAAGTTTTGATTGGCGCCCAGCGGACTAAAGCCGGCAAGATTAAAAGGGATCATTCTGGAAAATTCGCTATTTTCAAATAAAAGGAAAAGATAAGCAAATAAACTTAATAGAGCGCAGACAACAGTTAATAAATACCAGGCCCAGATGATTTTCCAGAGGATTTTTTTAGAAGTAATCAAATTAACCGGCAGAATAAAATAAACCAGATAGCAAAAAATTAATGGCCTAAAGATGTATTTTATGCCCGGCTGCCAGAAAAAACTTTGGCTTAAGGAAAGCAAAGCAATAATAATAAAGGCCAAAAAAGGCAGCAGCAACGGCAGTTTAATTTGCCTGAATTTTTTGGTTCTGACTAAAAAAAGGCCGTAAGCCAGCAGCAGGCCTAAGCTTAGCCAGTCAACCAAGGGAGCGTTAAGAGCGGCGGTTAAATAGATCTGCCAGTTAACAAAAGGAAAAGTTAAGGCAATCAGGATTAAGCCCCAGGTTAAATGGTAGCTTAGCCAGTAAATGGCCGGCAAAGTTAAAATTAGGCCGATAATCAGCAGATAATTATCAGGGGAAATAATCAGCAGAATTGTAAAAAATACAAGAAAGAGAAAAATTTCCCAAGGCGATTTAAACAGTTTAACTAAGCACAGCATGTTTTTTAAACTTATTTTTTAATATCCAAAAACAGACTTTAAACGGATGCTTGCTAATGGCCATTCTGGCGGTGCAGATCATCCAGCTTGGTTCAGATACCGGTGCATTTTGCGGCCAGCCGGCTTGATTAAAATTAGTTAAATCAGCCAGCGGCTGGGCGCTGATATCTGACGGATATATTTTTCCCCGGGGGTCTATAAAAATAGAACTGCGGCCGGTGTAGTCGGGCAAAAGGCGCTGCCGACTTTTAATAAAATGCCATAGGCCGCAGCTAAAGTAGGCGCGCAGCCAGCTTTTTAAACGCCAGCCCCGCAGCTGCTGCTTGATCAGCCAGCTTAAAACTTTTTTGACTTCAGCCAATTTGGTTATGGGATTATTATGGACGTTAAAATAATTATCGGAGTTATGAACGACAGCCAGGGTAAAATCAACGCCAAGCTCCCGGGCCAGCCGGTAAACCTTGGGCAGTTCCGGGATATTGTTATTATTAAGGGTAAAGCTGATTTTTAAATTATGTTTGGCAAATCCCAAGGCCTTTAACAATTTGATTGTTTTAACGGCCTGGGCAAAACTGCCGGCCATGCCCCTAACCTGATCATGGACATCCTGCAGGCCGTCCAAAGAAACCGCCACGCTAAGCGGACAAATTTTTTCGGCAATTTCTTTGACTTGCCGGGCAATCAGTTCGCTTAATAAGCCGTTGGTTGAAATAATCAGCCGGGCTTGCGGGCAGGTTTGTTTAATAACAGCCGCCAGTTCTGGCAAATCCGGCCGTAAAAAGGGCTCGCCCCCGGAAATATTGATGTATTTTAAAGACGCCGGCAGTTTTTTATAAGCGGCTAAAGGCAGCTGGCTGTAGTCGGCGCGCTGCCAGATATGGCACATCTGGCATTTTAGATTGCAGCGATAGGTAACAGCTATAACCGCGTCTTTTATCCCGCACCTTCCCCCGAATACCTCGCAGGAAGGCGCGGGATTTATTGAAGATTTATTGGTCATATTGGGATATTAGTAAATATGTGGTGCTATTTTGATAAAAATTCGTCGATTAATTTCAGCTTTCTGTTCTTTTTCAAACCTCTGTGAATTCTTAGCATATCTTTTAAGTGGCTAAACGATCCATCCAGAGAATTAGTGGTGTTT